>VGZV01000047.1 GCA_016872385.1 SAR202 cluster bacterium
CAATTTTCAGGCAGAGCTCACTTTGCGGGAAGGGGGAAGAAAGAGCATTTCTGGGGACACACCATCCTTCCTGGGAAGGACGGCGGGGGTTGCGCGCTCTGCACCCCCACAGTTTTCAACAGAGCCATCTCCTGTTTAAATGGGCGGACGGCGCTGATGCCAGGAAGTGGCCTGCTCATAGGCGTGGGCCGCCCGCAGCACCGTAGGCTCATCAAAAGGCCGTCCGGCCAGCTGCAAGCCGATGGGCAGACCTTCCTGGGAAAAGCCGCAGGGCACGGAAATGGCTGGGGTGCCGGAGACGTTGTAGGGCCGGGTGTACTGAGTGAGGGCGGCGGTGGCGCCAACCTTCTGCCCGCCAATTTCCACCTGATTGGTCAGCAGCGGCGGCGCGGGGACCGGCACCGCAGGCCCGGCCAGCAGGTCCACTTCCCGCAGCAGGGATGCCACCTGGGCGTTAAAATGCCGGCGGGCCTGCTGGGCCTTAAGGTAGTCGGTGGCGCTGATGAAAAGCCCGGCCTCCATGCGCAGGCGCACTGGCGGATAGAGCTTGTGGCCTTCCTTTTGCAGCAGTTCCCGGTGGTAGGCGGTAGCTTCCGGCATCAGGATGGCGTTGGAGATGGCTTGGGACAGCCGGAACATGGGCAACGACACTTGGGACACCGTAGCCCCCAGCTCGCCCAGCAGCGACACCGCATCTTGCACCGCCCGGGCCACGTCCGGGTCCACCGGCGCCTCAAAGAACTCCTTGACCACTCCGATGCGCAAACCACTGACATTTCCCGTGAGGGAAGCGGCATAGTCTGGCACGGCGATCTGGGCCGAGGCCGCATCTTGCGGGTCGTGGCCGGCAATTACTTGCAGGGTTAGGGCGGCGTCTTCCACCGCGCGGGTCATGGGGCCGGGGTGATCCAGGCTCCAGGCCAGGGGCGTGAGGCCGTGGCGGCTCACCAGTCCATAAGTGGGCTTGAGGCCTACAATGCCACACAGTGCTGCCGGGATGCGGATGGAGCCGCCGGTATCGCTGCCCAGGGTTATGGGGCACTGCCCCGCTGCAGCTGCTGAGCCGGACCCTCCGCTGGAGCCTCCGGCATAACGCTCCGGGTCCCAGGGGTTGTGCATGTGGCCGTAATCGGCATTTTCGCCGGTGGGGCCATAGGCAAACTGGTGCATGTTCAGCTTGCCCAGCAAAATTGCTCCTGCCTGGGCCAGCCGCGCCGCCACTGTGCAGTCCTGGGCGGGCACAAAGGTGTCAAAGATGCGGGAGCCGGAGGTGGTGCGTACACCGGCGGTGTGGAACAGGTCTTTAAGCCCAACAGGGATGCCGTGCAAAGGCCCGCGGTAGTATCCGCGCTGGATTTCCGCCTCGGCCTGGCGCGCCGCCGCCCTGGCCCGCTCTGGCAGCAGCGTAATGAAGGAGTTGAGCACCGGCTCGGTGGCTTCAATGCGCTCCAGGCAAGCATTGACTATTTCCACCGGAGAAAGCTGCCTGGACTTTACCAGCCTGCCCATTTCTCCAGCGCTGAGGTAACAAAGCTCCTGGATGTTCATGACCCGGCTCCATGCTCCAGAGGGTTAAACACCATGTCAGGTTCAACATCGCCCACATTCAAGCCGTGAAGGGGCGCGATGCTGGACAGCACCCCCTGCACGTAGGCATAAAGCTCGGCCATCCGTGGTTGCTGGATATCCAGCCCGGCCTGCTGGGCCAGCAGCAGAAAGGTTTCCCGGCTCATGGTCGAAGGTTCTGGCATGGCAATAATCCCTGCAGAGGTATGCTGGTTCCTACATCTTAACCTGGGTTTCCGGTTTTTTCCACCAGCGCTAAGCCCGTGGCAAATGTCGTGGCGGATTCAAGCTGATATACTCGGTGTGTGGCCACCTAACCAGACCCACGGAGGAACCGATTGTTCTGTACCAGCTGCGGCCGGGAACTGGCGTCTGGTGAGAAATTTTGCCCTGGCTGCGGGCTTGCCGCTGGCGGCGGGCAGGACAAAAGTTCACCACCGGAGGCGCCCCAACCGTCTGGGCTGGTCCGATGGGGTTCGGTCGAGGTGGCGCTGGGAGTGTTGGCGTTGGTGCTGGGGGCAGTGGTTGTGGTGCTGGCCTCCAAAGTGGTGGGAGATTGGACGGGCGAGTACCGCACCGCCACCACAGCGTGGGTGAGCAGCACTCTGTTGGGCCTGGTGATTCTGCCACTGGTATGGGCGCTGGGACCGCGCAGCTTCAAAAGCTTGCCCCAAGCCCTGGGCCTGGCGCGCCCTGCTATGGGATGGCCCAAAGCCATTGGCCTGGCGGCGGGTGTGTTGGCGCTTAGCCTGGGTTCCACGGCCTTATACGCCAAGTCGGTGGAGTGGCTGGGCTGGAAGCAGTTTGCGCCGCCGGATATTCCCAGCAACCTGCTATTTCCCGGGGCCTGGATAACCCTTACTTTCCTGGCCATTGCCCTGTGGACTCCCTTTACCGAGGAGATGTTCTTCCGGGGCTTTGTGCTTCCCGGCCTCCTAGGGCGCTGGGGACCGGCGCTGGCGGTCACGGTCAGCGCTCTGGTGTTCGGGCTGTTCCACCTGGTGCCCGCCTTGCTGGTTCCTGTGTTCGTCACCGGACTGCTGCTGGGCTGGCTGCGCCACCGCACCGCTTCAGTCTGGCCCTGTATTCTGGCCCACGCCGGGCAAAACGCCATTGCGCTAATCGCTACCCGCCTTGGGGTCTAGACAAGGCAGGCAGGGTGGGATAGAGTGACTGGCGTGCCATTGGACTTGGATTACATAATTCTGACCCTGGATGGCTCCATTGACCAGTAAAGCCGTGGTCCGAGACCGGATAAAGGAAAAGTTCGCCGCCCTGAAACGCGAAGGTCGGGGCGGACTGATTGTATTTCTTACCGCCGGATTCCCAGACCGGCAGGCCACATTGGAGCTGGTGCCGGCCCTGGTGGCCGCCGGCGCGGACGCGGTGGAGCTGGGTATCCCCTTCAGCGACCCCCTGGCCGAGGGACCAACTATCCAGGAATCCACCTTCCGCGCTTTGCAGCAAGGCATCACCCTGGAAGACTGCCTGGAAATGGCGCGGGTGCTGCGCCCGCAGGTGCCGGACACGCCGCTGGTGCTGATGGGCTATTACAACCCCATTTACCAGTTTGGCCTGGAACGGTTTGCCCAGAACTGCCAGGAAGCGGGGGTTGACGGTGTGATTGTGGTGGACCTGCCCCAGGAGGAGACCGGCCCTCTGGCCGCCCAGTGCGCCGCCCGGGGCATTCACATCATTCCGCTGCTGGCCCCAACCAGCACCGATGCCAGCATCAAAGCCGCCGTACATACTGGAGGAGGCTTTGTTTACTGCATTAGCCTCATCGGGGTTACGGGGGCGCGGGATCAGGTCTCTAACCGGGGCTTTGAACTCTTGGAGCGGGTGCGGGTTCACACTAGCCTGCCCCTGGCCGTGGGTTTTGGTATCTCCACCCGGCAGCACGTGGAACAGGTGTGGCGGCAGGCCCAAGCGGCGGTGGTAGGTAGCGCCCTGGTGCGGCTGATGCTAGAATCACCCCGCGGCCAACTGGCAGACCGGGCCAGCCGCTTTGTGGCCCAACTGGCCGGGCGCAATCCGCCAAAACAGGGAGGCACGGCCCGATGATCACTTGCCGTGGCGTTCGCGGCGCCACCACCGCCACCGAGAATACCCCCAGGGCCATTTATGCGGCCACGCGGGAAATGCTGAACCGCCTGATTGAGGCGAACCACATTGAGGAGGGTGATGTGGCGGCGGCTTATTTCACCATGACCCAGGACTTGAACGCCGCTTTTCCCGCGGCGGCGGCCCGCCAGCTTGGTTGGAACCACACCGCCCTCATGTGCGGCGCAGAGATAGCCGTACCCGACAGCTTGCCGAGATGTATCCGGGTACTTATACTATGGAATACTGACAAGGAGCAGCGCCAGGTAGTTAATGTGTATTTGAACGGCACTGAGACGTTGCGCCTTACGGGGATTGAAACCACGTGAAACTGGAATTTGCCGGTCTTTTCGGATACCGCCGGTACTACGGCCTTCGGGCCGAAGTATTTTTTTGACATTTTCACCAGTTTCCCGCTCCAGGCCAATATCGGCCAGATTTTTTCGGTTGAAGTTACAAGTGAGAGGATAGCACCATATGATTGTGGTGATGGCAAAAGATAGCACGGCGGACAACCTGCGGCAGGTGGAGCAGCGCATTGCCGCCCACGGCCTTAGGACCCAGGTAAATCGCGGCGTTGAGCGCATTGTAGTAGGCGTGGTGGGCGCCATCCCTCCGGACCTGAAAGATGAGATGGAATTGCAGCCTGGCGTGGCCGAGGTCATACGCATTACCAAGCCTTACAAGCTGGCCAGCATTGAGTTCCACCCGGAGAGGTCAGTGGTGATGGTGGGCGACGTAATGGTGGGGGGGCCAGAGCCGGTAGTAATGGCTGGTCCCTGTTCGGTGGAAGATGAGGAGCAGATGGTCTCCACCGCGCGGGCGGTGAAGGCCGCGGGCGCCGGCATTCTGCGGGGCGGCGCATACAAACCCCGCACTTCTCCCTACAGCTTTCGCGGCATGGGCCTGGACGGCCTCAAGTTGCTAAAGCTGGCGCAGCAGGAGACCGGGATGCCCATCATTACCGAAGTAATGACCCCAGGGGACGTGGACACTGTCGCCCAGTACTCGGACGTCCTGCAAATTGGCGCGCGCAATATGCAGAACTACAACCTGCTGGATGCAGTAGGTGAAATTGACAAGCCGGTCATGGTCAAGCGCGGCCTGTCGGCCTCTTATGAGGAGTGGCTGCTGGCGGCAGAGTACGTTATGGCTGGCGGCAACACCAAGGTTATGCTCTGCGAGCGCGGCATTCGGGCTTTTGAACACTACACCCGTTTCACTATGGATGTGGCGGCCATCCCGGTTATCAAGCGGTTGAGCCACTTGCCCATCATAGCCGACCCCAGCCACAGCACCGGCAAGTGGCACCTGGTGACACCGGTGGCGCTGGCCGCCATTGCCGCGGGCGCCCACGGCCTGCTCATTGAAGTGCATCCCAATCCAGACATCGCCAAGTGCGATGGGCCTCAGTCCCTGACCTTTGAGAATTTCAGCAAGCTCATGGACCAAGTTCGGGCGGTCTCTGCTGCCCTGGCCCAGTAGCTGGCGCCTGGGGCCGGGCGGCGGGCAGCCTGGCGTCGATCCAGTCAGCAAATCAGGTTCACAAGGGCGCTCCTTTACAGGAGCGCCCATTTTATTGCTGGCGGGTTCGTGTGTGCATTGGCCCAACCGCTGGGGGTATCTGCACCCTGCTGGCGGTGTTAGTTTTTCCTGGGGCTTTGACCGGCAGTTACTCTATTGCGAGGTTTTGCCAGCTTGTTACGCTGTAGCGGTGTGATGTGGCTGCGGCGGTGAGGGGGTAGCCTCCGCATGTCCGGGCTCCGGCAACGGTGGCGTAAATAGCAGCAGCATCTGGCTCAGAGGTAGAAACCCGAGCGGAAGTATGCAGACTAGTCACGACACCCGAGTTTCCCCAGGGGAGTCTCCGGGCAAGGCCTCGGGAATGGTCCCAGCACGGCTGATGTTCTGGGGACATTCAGCCACTTCGGCCGTTCCTGCCCCCAGCACTCTTCCTCCTTCTTCACTTCCTGAGACTGGCACAGGCATTGGTCAGTCACGCCCCCATTCTTCTCCGCCCCGTTGGGTGGTCTTTCTATTTTCCGCAGTCGCCATTTGTGCCGTTGGCCTTGCCATTCTGGAGATTACGCCTTTCGCCCAAAGCCGGGCGGCCGCCACTACGGTGAACTCCACAACCATTGTGGCCCTTTGGGTAGCTGTTTCAGGGGTGGCAGTGCCATTTCTGTTTATGTTGTTGTGGATGCGGCGTTCGGGCCAGCGGGAAATTAGCCTGGTGCAAAACCAGCTGGCCGAAAGGCAAAAGGCGGAAGAAGCTCTGGAATTGGCGCTGAACAGGCAGGACGCCCTTCTCAAGGAGGTGCATCACCGGGTCAAGAATAATCTTCAGCTCATTACCAGCTTGCTCAGCCTGCAGGCGGACAGCATCCCGGAAGGGCCCATGCGCCGGGTGTTTGATGATTGCCAGAACCGCATCCGCACCGTGGCCCTTATCTCAGAACGGGTCTATTGGTCAGGAAACTTGACCAAGATTGACATGCCCGAGTTTGTCCACAGACTGGCCGACGGCCTCTTGCGCTCCCATAACTCTGTGGACTTGGTAAAGCTTACTGTGTTTGTGGATGTCGTCTCCCTGGACGTGGACACGGCGGTGCCCTGTGGGCTGATCTTGAACGAGCTGATTTCCAACTCCCTGCAGCACGCCTTTCCCAACGGTGCGCAGGGGGAACTTAGCGTCTCGTTGAGCGAGGCGGATACTTCCAATTTGCAACTTCGGGTTTCTGACAATGGCGTAGGTTTGCCCGCCGACGTGGACCTGGACAGCGAGAAATTCTTGGGGCTGAACCTGGTCAAGATTCTGGCTGAACAAGTTGATGGGACTGTGACGGTCTCGCGGAAAGAAGGCACCACGCTTACAACAGTATTCCCCAAACCCCGGACTGAATAGATTAGCACGGGCAGGAGGAGAAAAGTGGCCAAGGCGCAAATCCTGGTAGTAGAGGACGCGAAAGTCGTGTCCCTGGATATTCAACGCAGACTCACCGGCAAAGGCTACAACGTTTGTGGCACCGCGGACACAGGAGAAGACGCGGTAACCAAAGCGGGCAGCCTGCACCCTGACCTGGTCCTGATGGACATCTGCCTCAAAGGCAAGATGGATGGCATCCAGGCCGCGGAACAGATTCGCAAAAAGTACAATATTCCCATTGTTTACCTGACGGCCAACTCTGACGATGAGACTTTGCAGCGGGCGGTGCGCACCGAACCCTTTGGTTACCTGCTGAAGCCCTTTGATGAGCGCGACCTGCACACCACCATTGAAATCGCCCTCTACAAGCACCAGATGGAGAGCAACATAGTCAGTGAGTCCGAGCAGCGGGCGGCCCTGCTGGAAGTGGCCCGGATCCTGGCCCAGCCGTGGAGCTTTGAAGTGCAAAAGCGTGCTGAACGCCCTGGTGCGCATTGCCCATGCGGACCTTGCCACGCTGCGGGTAGGAGACGCCGCCGCCAAAGTCATGCACCTGGCATCCTGGTCGGCCAGCGGCCAGTGGCAGCGGCCAGAAAGCATCCCCATGCAGAAGAGCTTGTCCGGCAAGGTATTCCAGTCCAAGGAAGCCGCCGTGGCTAACGATTATCCGTCCCATCCCAATGCGGAGGCCAGCGCGGTGACCCAGGGCCTGCGTTCCGCCGTGGCCTTCCCCATCAAGTCTGGACATAACCTTCTTGGCGTGGTCGCCGTGGGTTCAAAAGAGCCAGACCACTTCAGCCCGTGGTCGGTGCGGGTATTGGGCGCCATCTGCGAGGGATTGGGCGGCCTTTAGCCGCCAATAGAGTCTGTCGTCTAGAGTCTATCGTCGCCTCCTGCCACGGTATCCTGGGCAGAATACTGCAACTAACTTTCTGGCGAGATTGGGGCAGTCCGCAAAGGGACTGCCCCTTTCGTTGCATGACTGAAGCTAATGACGCCCGAAAGGTTGACGTAATAGGTTATTTATAATAATCTTTATTGGCCCCCAGGCTTAAGCCTTTCAGATTACCCGCAATACTCATCCCCACCTCGGCAGGGAGGCCGTATATGTTCCCAGAGGTGGTTTTATCCCCTGTATCCCGAAACGATGTTGGGCGGTTGGCGGAGTGGCTCAAAGACCCGGCGGTCAACTCGTCATGGTATGGCGTTGGTCCCAATGGCCGCCCGCTGCATATGGGTTATGATCCCCAAGACGCGCTGGCGGCCAGTGAAGAGGAGTGGGCGCGGATTTTTAGTGACGAGGACCGCAAGCTTTACTCTATCCGTACCGCCGACGGCGAGCATATTGGCGAAGGCCAGCTGGTGATAGAGTGGCCCTTGCAGGAAGCCCGGCTGTTCCTGCTTATTGGCCGCAAGGACTTGTGGCATCATCACTATGGCACGGCCGCACTGATTAAACTGCTGGACCAGGCTTTCCGCGGGTTTCAGTTGCACCGCGTCTGGGCCGATATCCCCGACTACAACACGCCGGCCCAGCAGATGTTCAGCCACCTTGGTTTCGTCCTGGAAGGGCACCTCCGGGGCACCCACTGGCGGGACGGGCAATGGTATGACTCCCGGGCCATGGGACTGCTGGCTGAAGAATACGAGCGGCGGCGGGCCAGGTTGTTGCGTGCTGATGCCCAACAGAGCCGCTGAGAGCTTGTGGCAAAAGTGACCGCTCGTGGTGAGCTTGTCGAACCATGAGCGGAAGAAACCGCTCGCCCTTAGCTTCTCGAAGGGTGAGCCTGGGAGCATTAATAACCTTTTAGCACAAGCTTTAACACAAGCTCTGAAAAGGCATAAAGGATACCTAGCGGAAGGGCGTCTCCGGTCATGTTTGTGAGGTGAAGTTCTTCAGGGAACCTGTTGGATTCTATTCAGTGCCGCCAGGAGGAATGTATGCCTGTAATCACTATAAACGGCCCCATTGGAGCTGGTGGCGTAGAAGTTGGGCAAACGGTGGCGCAGATGCTCAACATCAACTATGTTGACCGTCTGGTGCTGGCCGAGGCGGCCAAACTGGTCAAGTCGCCGGTAGGCGCGCTTATCCACAAGGAGCAGCGGGTGGTGCGGTTTGGCGACCGGCTGGCGCGGTTCCTGCAGAACGTCCTGGAGCGGTCCGCCCTGTCCGGAATTAGCGGCGAGGTCTATTTCGGCCGGACTGCGGAGTTGCTGCCCGCCGAGACTTATACCGAACTGGCAGGCGATCCTTCTTCGGCAGCCCAGAGATTGAACGACAAGGCCTTTATTGATGCTACCACATCCGTTGTTAAAGACCTGGCCAAAGCAGACAACGTAGTGATTATTGGCCGGGGCGCCAACATGATGCTGGCGGACGTGCCTGGAGTGGTCCACGTAGGTCTGTCCGGCTCAGTGGCGCTGCGCATTCAGACCATCAGCCGGCGGGAACACCTGACCGCTGACCAGGCCAGGGCCGAAGTAGAGGAGTTGGAACAGGCCCGGATTACCTTTTTTCGCAAGTTTTTCAAGGTGCGGCCCAGCGACCCGACCTTGTATCATATTATGCTGAACATGGACAAGGTGCCTCCCAAGACCGCCGCCGAGATAATAGTTCACTCCGTTAAAGACCTGGCTGGATGAAGCCAGGCAACTCGCGCCAGCAACTATCCCGGCGCGCTCATCGCCCTCGGCGCGGAGACCAGGCAAGTAGAAAGGTCGGATAACATTTGATTCCAATTTCTGATTCTGAACTCCGTCGCCGCCGTTTCCCTGTAGTCAACGTTGCCATTATTGCCCTCAACGCCCTGGTGTTTCTTTACGAGATACAGTTGGGCGGCTTGGACTTTCTCTTTGGCGGCGGCGGCACCGGCATCGCAGTGTTCTTCCATACGTGGGGGTTCATTCCGGAAGACCTTAGCAGCGGACAGCCCTTTCAGCGACTGGGCTTTGGCGCAGGCTCCCCGGACATAACTACTCCAGCGCCAACCTGGGTGACCATTTTCTCCTCCATGTTCATCCACGGCGGATTTATGCACTTTGCCGGGAATATGTTGTTCCTCTGGGTTTTTGGGGACAACATTGAAGACCGCCTGGGCCATCCCATGTACCTGGCTTTTTACTTGCTGGCGGGGCTGGCCGCCACCATGTCCCACTGGATAATAGACAGCCAGTCCCAGACTCCCCTGGTGGGAGCCAGCGGCGCCATCTCCGGGGTCATGGGGGCCTATCTGCTGCTTTATCCCTACAACCGCATCAAAGTCCTGGTATTATTTATATTCATTACCGTAGTGCAAATACCCGCCATGTACATGCTGGGGTTCTGGTTCTTGCTGCAGTTAGTTAACGGGTTGGGTTCATTGGGGCTTTCTAGCCAGGTGGACGTGGCTTTCTTTGCCCATGTGGGCGGATTTCTGGCCGGCATGGGGGGCATTGCCCTGTACAAGCTGGCCCACGGACAGCCGGTGTGGCCCTCCCGGGGCCGGCCAGGGCCGCCCACCCAGTACTGGCGGGGGCGGCCTCTGGACTAGCGGATATTCGTCTCCGGTGGCGGAAGGATAGCCCCGGGAAATCCATTCCGGCGCGCCCATCTCATCCACTACCTGAATGTTGCTGCGCCCGTCCCGCTGCAAAATGCTGCCTGCAATACTTGACCGCATTCCTGATGCGCACACGGTGACGATGGGCAGGTCCCTGGGCAGGCCATCCAGGTGCGCGGACAATTTGCCCAATTCAATATTCAGCGAGCCCTGAATGTGTCCAGCGCGGAACTCATTATGCTGCCTCACGTCCAGCACCAGGGGCCCTTGGCCGTGGGCAACCTGGTCCCGCAAGGCCGGCAGTTCCAGCCTCTGAGACATTTCCAGGGGCAAGCCTGCGGATTGCCACGCCTCCAGCCCGCCGGACAGGTAGCCGTTCAGCCGGTCGTAGCCGATGCGTATCAGCTGCCTTACGATGGTCTCATGGCTGGCCAGGTCTGGGGCTACAAAAATCAACGGCTTGCCCTAGGGTATTACCCAGCCTATCCAGGTGGAGAAGTTGTCATTCAGCGGCACCAGAATTGAGCTGGGAATATGGTTTTGGTTGAATTCCAATTGCCGCCGGGTATCCACCAGAACGCTGCCCTCCTCCATCTGGTGGTGCACCGATAGGGCCGTCAGCGACGCCAGGCGGTACGTGCCGCCCAGCACGTCTGGGCCGCGGCGGTTGATATCGGCCATGTGTTTGTAATAGAGGGGGTAAGACCCCAGCCCAGTAAGGGCAAACTTGACGAACTCAAGTTCATCCATTGGCGCGGCGAAAGGGTTATGCTGCCGTTCTTGGCCAATGGTGCTGGGAATGCCGCCCTGGCTGGCGGGCGCGGCGGAGCAAAAAGAACCGCCGCCGTGCGTTGGATATACCTTAACATCATCTGGAAGCAGGAGCAGCTTGTCCTGTATGGTGTGACGCAGCCAACGGGCCAAGAGTGGGGCCAAGCGGTCTCCCAGCAGGTCCACGCGGGCCGCACCGCCCAGCATTAGCGCTCCCCCGGTAAAGACCGCCACTGGCTTGCCATGCTCCAGGGCCAAATAAGCCACGTGCTCTGGAGTATGTCCCGGCGTGTGCAGCGCTTTAAGGGTCAGCTCACCCATGGCCAGATCATCATTTTCTTGCAGCCGCAGGGAGGGAAACAGCAGTCCTCCCGAGGCGCTGGCTCCAACTTGGCAGCCGGTCTGGGCGGCCAATTCCCGTGCGCCGGAAACAAAGTCATTGTGTACGTGGGTCTCCAGGGCGTAAGATACTTTGACGCCGTGCTTGTTGGCCGCGGCGATGTAATGGTCAACGTCCCGCACCGGGTCTATGACCGCGCACTGGCCCGCCTGCTCTGACCCGATGACATAGGTAGTGTTACCCAAGCTGGCAATTCCAATCATCTCAATAAACATGATGTTTCTCCGTTGCAATTACGAAGGCAGTATGCTTTAGGCTATCACAACGAAAGGTAGGCGTGCATTCTCTGCATATGGTGGAACAACATCTGGACAGGCGCATTAGCGGTCCGGAGCACACGAGATCGTAATATCCACGCAACGTCCCCTGGATTACCCTGGTGCGACCGGTCCCAATACATAACGTAGTGGGGCATCTCCAGGGTTCCCAACTCTAGCATTTCTAAACTAAGCTAAATTAGCAGGTGGTCTTATTAACTAAACTGTGACTTTATAGTGAATTTCAACTTACTTTTGTTAACCGGTTTCTTACTCAGAACCAGTATCATGACTAAGTGTTGGGCACACAAGGCGGCAAGATACGGAGAGTGAGCATGGCTGGAACTGTGCACACCCAGGGGGGGCACAGCACGGGCAAAGAAGGCCTCCGGAGGGAACGCCCTATGTTGGGACCACTCTTTGAACTGATGCCGATGTGGGCGCAGGTATGCGATCCACATGGCAACATTAAGCAAGTTAACCAGGCTGCCGTAAATATCTCCGGATACAGCCGCGAGGAGCTAACCGGCGCTGCCTGGCCTTACCCGTGGTTGCAGCCCGCGGAGCAGGATTCAGTTGGCAGCGTCCCGTCCAGTCTGCCTGCTTGGCCTTATGCTATGCTGCGCGCCAGCGGCAAGCCGGTGGAGTTCAGCGTTAACTGCCGCACTCGCAGCGGGCAGGTGAGGAATCTTGGTGTTACCGCCTCGTTGCTGCCAGATTCGGCGGGTGGTGATCAGGTCCTGCTGCTGTGCTGGGATATGACCCAGCGCAGCCATGAAGAAAACCGGCGGCAGGAAAATGCCAAGATACAGGTGGTCAACCAGTTGGCCGCCGGAGTGGCCCACGACATCAACAACAACCTGGCGGTGTTCTGGGTTATTCTGAGTTCTTGCTGGGCAAGTTCAGCAGTTCCGAAGATCCGGTCAACCAGGCCCTGTCGGCAATCCACCAGCAGTCTGTGGAGTGCGCCAGCACGATCCGCCGGATCCAGCTGTTCTCCAGGCCGGTGTCCCGGAACCAGCTCAGTCAAATAACGGTCAATGAGTTGGTGCTGAATGCCGTGGAGATTGTGGAACCTTTCCGGCGGGACAAGGCGCGCCAGCAGAAAGCCGACATTTCCCTGGAGACGCGCTTGGAGTCGCTGCCAGCGGTAATGGGTCATGGCAACAGTTTCAAAGAAGCCCTTGGCAGTTTGCTCACCAATGCCGTAGAAGCGCTGCCCAATGGGGGCGTGGTATCGGTGTCAACGCGCGCCGAAGGCAAGACAGTGCTGGTCGAGGTAAAGGACACCGGTGTTGGCATGGATGCCAAAATGCTGGCCCATTGCTTTGAACCCTTTTACACTACCAAGGGGCCTTCCTACTCCGGCATTGGGCTATGCGTCGCCCGCAACTTGATTACCCAACGGGGCGGGACCATCGGCGTGGAAAGCCAGCCCGGCAAAGGCACCAAATTCATCATCCGATTGCCCGTGGCTGAACCGGCGGTTGCTGTTCCGAAGCCGGCCCGTACAGTCCGTAACCAGAACCAGAGTCTCTCGGTGCTGGTGGTGGATGATGAGCGGCATGTGGCCCAGGTGGTAAAGGCGTTCCTTGAGGACGCGGGCCACCAGGTGACAGTGTGCCAGGATGGCCACGAAGCGCTTAAAGCGTTTGGCCAGCAGGACTTTGACTTGGCCGTGGTGGATCTGGGGATGCCGGGAATGGATGGTTGGGAAGTGTGCCGGTGGCTGAACCGACGTGCGCCCAGTTTTCCCATCCTTATTGCTACAGGTTGGGACGTGTTTGAAGATGATGCACCCCACCACGGAGTCAGCATACAGGGGGTGTTGCAAAAGCCCTTCAGCATCGAGCGGCTGCGCCAGGCCGTGGAACGGGCCACCCGGGTGCCGGAAAGGGTCTGTTAGGGAGGCCGCCAGGGAACCAGAGCAATCACACGTTCCATGCACCTGTGGGGGCACCGCTGATTGAGTAGTCCCGATGAAATCGGGACGTATCGAAATCAGCGGGCCATGTGGTCTCGATACGTCCCGACGGTATCGGGACTACTTGACCAACGGATAGCCGAGAATGCAGTTGCCCTGGCCAGGGAACTTGATGCCCTCTTAATTTTCAGCCGGTCTTAACTACCACTTGCCAATGAGGGCAGGAGGAGGGCGCACCCTCCCCTGCCCTTTTCCATGGACAGAGACAAGGCCCTATCACCAACTTTATGGTTCTTTAACCCACTGCGGGCAACAGACCCAGCAGTTCCCGCGCCTGGGCCGGGGTGGCTGGCTCCCGCCCGTGGGCCCGCGCCAGGGCCGCGGCCCATTCCACAAACTGGGCGCTGGAAGTGGGTTTGGGGTTGTTGGGCAGGAAGGGGCTGTCCTCAAAGCCCACCCGCAGGTGCGCCCCTGTGGCGATGGCGATGGCCCCAATCATAAAGGTCTGCGCGCCGCTGCTGTGGGCCAGCCAGGTGGCCTCCGGGTAAAAGTCGTGGATGGTGTCGGTAATCAGGAAGTAGTTCTTGGGCGTTCCGGGCAGCGCCTGGCGGCCGTCGCCCCAGTGGGCCGAAGGCTCCACCAGAAAATAACGGCTGCTGCGAATGGACCCTTCCCGCATCAGGGTGATGGCGTTGTTCAGCATCCCCATGTCATGCACCGCAGGCTCCGGAAAAGTGCCCCGGCGGTAGCAGGCGTCCAGGGTCGCCAGGATGTCCTCATAACTGTTGGGGCTAATGCTGGTGCGACGGCCTCCTCCGGCGGCGTTTATGGGCCAGCGCACGCCCATGCCCAGGTTCAGCGAGACCATTTCCACCGGCTCCGGAGTCTCCAGTAGGTACTTGGTCACCGTCTCCACCGGCACGCTGGCCTGGCGGGCTGTGGTGTGATTTAGCACCAGGTCGCACTGGGCGCGGATTAGGGCGTCGGTCTGGGCGTACCACTCCGGGTCGTAGCTAATGCCGCCTTCGGGCGTGCGGGCGTGAAAGTGCACAATGGATGCGCCCGCCTCGTAGCAGCGCACTGCCTCCTGGGCCACCTCTACTGGAGTCCAGGGCACGTTGGGGTTGGCCTCCCGGCCGCGTCCGCCGTTAAGGCACGCTTTGATGACGATAGTGTCCATGCTTTCCTACTTTACTTCTTGAAGGCGTTGACGGCGGTGACCAGGGCCGGAGTGCCGCCCATCAGAAAAGCCACGCCCACAGTCTCGGCAATTTCTTCCTCGGTGGCCCCCACGGCGCGGGCGCGGTTGGCAATGTTATGCACCCCTTCCTCGTGGGCCAGCAGGGCGTCGCACAGCATGGTCATCAAAACTTTTACTTTCAGGGGCAGTGCGCCTTCGGTCAAAACCCCGTTGCGCACGCCCATGATGCTCTGGTAAAGCTCCGGGGCGTTCTTCTCCAGGGTGGCCTGCCAGGTGCCGGGGTTGGGCAGCGTAGTCATGGTGAGCCTCCTCTCTAGCGGAACATGTTTTGTTAAGGGTTAGAGGGTGTGTGACAATTCCCGCTCGTGGTGAGTCCCGACGTATCGGGATCCCGGCCAGGTCGGGGCTTGTCGAACCATGAGCGGGCTGGGTAGACGGCATTTCTCACACACGATCTTAGAGCGTGTTTAAAAAGTCATTGCGAGGGGCGTAGCCCCGAAGCAATCGCGTGCCCAGGACAAGATTGCTTCGCTTCACTCGCAATGACCAGAGACAATCTTTTTAGACAACCTCTTAGACAAGGTTGAGACCCCCGCCTCAACATGAGTCATCCCAGAGTTTAACAGCAAGGAATGACAACTGCACCAACCCGGGCCAAGTCCAGGGCAACTATGTCGTCGTTCCGGCGAAAGCCGGAACCCAGAGCCGCAACTGGATTCCATCCTTCAGCCGAAGGATGGAATGACGGGGCCGTACCAAGTTGGCTCCTCTCACTACAAATCTGGTCGAAAATTCGGGATGACTCATGAATTCTGCTCATCCCGTCGCCCATGATAATACCGGCATGAGACGGCGGAGTCTATAGCTGTGGCAGAATGGGCAAGGTTTTGTGGTATTATGTGCCTGAATCCCCTAGGGGCCCCCTTTCTGAACTTCAGTGGAGGATGTGAGTCACATGCTGGACTTTAAGCCCAACATTGTTCTTTCCAATAAAGAGTTCAAGGTGGTGGGCAAGCGCCCCATCCGCCATGACGGCGCGGATAAAGTTACGGGCAAGGCCCGCTACGGCGCCGACGTGGTGCTGCCTGGCCTGCTGTACGGCAAAATCCTGCGCAGTCCCCACGCCCACGCCCGCATCAAGTCTATTGACACCAGCAAGGCGGCGGCCCTGCCCGGCGTCAAGGCGGTGGTCACATCCGCGGACTTCCCCCAGCCTTCTTCCCGCGCCGCCGATTTGGCGGAAGGGGCCATGATGAATCTGCGCTTCCTGAGCAACAACATCATGGCCAAGGACAAGGTGCTGTACAAGGGCCACGCCGTGGCCGCGGTGGCCGCCGCCAACAGCCACGTGGCCGAGGAGGCCCTGAAGCTCATTGACGTGCAGTACGAGGTTCTGAAGCCGGTGCTCACCGCTAAGGAGGCCATGAAGCCCGGCGCGCCCCTGGTCCATGAGCGCCTGGCGACGCTGCACACGCCTACCATCCGGGCAGGCGGCACCCTGGACGACAACGACCCGGTCAAAGGCACCAACATCGCCAACCAGTTCGAGTTCAAGTCCGGCGACGTGAGCAAGGGCTTCCAGGAAGCCGACGTCATTGTGGAGCGGGAAGCCCACACCGTGCCGGTGCACCAGGGCTACATTGAACCCCACAGCGGCACGGCCATGTGGCACGGTGATGGCAGTCTCACCATCTGGTCTTCCAGCCAGGGCCACTTCACCGTGCGGGACCAGACCGCTCGCTTGCTGGGCGTGCCCATCGCTTCGGTCAAGGCCATTCCCATGGAGATTGGCGGCGGCTTTGGCGGCAAGACGCTGGTATACGTGGAGCCGGTGGCGGCGGCCCTGGCCCGCAAGGCGGGCGCGCCGGTGAAGGTCAGCATGTCCCGCACCGAGGTCTTTGAGGGCACCGGCCCCACCTCGGGCAGCCACATCAAGGTCAAGCTGGGCGCCAAGCGGGATGGGCGGCTGGTGGCGGCGGAGGCGCACCTGGTGTATGAAGCAGGAGCCTTCCCCGGCTCGCCGGTGCCTGCGGCCTGCCAGTGCCTGCTGGCCCCCTACAATATCCCCAACGCCTACATCCAGGGCACCGACGTGGTGGTGAACCGGCCCAAGTCGGCGGCCTACCGCGCCCCTGGCTCCCCGGCGGCGGCCTTTGCCCTGGAACCCGCCCTGGATGAACTGGCCGTCAAGCTGGGCATAGACCCCCTGGAGCTGCGGCTGATTAACGCCGCCAAAGAGGGCACCCGCCGGGCCACCGGGCCGGTGTTCCCCAAAATAGGCTTTGTAGAGACCCTGCAGGCGGCTAAGTACCACCCCCACTGGTCGGCGCCCTTGACCGGCAAGTACCAGGGCCGGGGTGTGGCCTGCGGCTTCTGGGCCAACAACACCGGCCCTTCCAACGTGGTGGCGGTGGTCAACTCCGACGGCTCGGTGAACTTGACGGAAGGGTCTCCGGACATTGGCGGCTCCCGGGCCGCCATCTCGCAACAGTTCGCCGAAGTCCTGGGCATTCCTGTGGAGGACATCCGGCCCCAGGTGGGCGACACCGCCACCATCGGCTTTACTTCCAACACCGGCGGCAGCAGCGTCACTTTCAAGACCGGTTGGGCGGCTTACGAGGCGGCCCAGGACGTGAAGCGCCAGATGACTGAACGGGCTGCCAAGATTTGGGAAGTGCCCGTGGACATGGTGGACTACCGGGACGGCGTGCTCCAGCACAAGTCCGACTCGGAGTTGAAGCTGACCTTCAAGCAGATTGCGGCGCGCCAGGTGCCCACCGGCGGGCCTATCTGCGGCCGGGCGGGCCTGAACCCCCGGGGCCAGGGCGGGTCCATCTCGGTGCACATGGTAGACCTGGAGGTGGACCCGGACACGGGCAAGGTGACCATCCTGCGCTACACTGCGGTGCAGGACGCGGGCAAGGCCATTCACCCCAGCTACGTGGAGGGCCAGATTCAGGGCGGGGCGGTGCAGGGCATTGGCTGGGCGCTGAACGAGGAGTACTACTTCAACCAGCAGGGCCAGATGATGAACTCCAGCTTCCTGGACTACCGGATGCCCACCAGCCTGGACCTGCCCATGATAAACACGGTCATTGTAGAGGTAGCCAACCCCGGCCATCCCTTTGGCGTGCGCGGCGTGGGCGAAGTGGCCATTGTGCCGCCCATGGCGGCCATCTGCAACGCCCTGTACCGGGCCACGGGGGTGCGGCTGACCAGCTTGCCCATGAACCCAGGCAAGGTGCTGGAAGCCCTGGAGCAAAAGGCCGGGGCCAGGAAGTAACCCCTACCCTGCCCTCCCCCTGCCAAGGGGGAGGGGATGGCCTTTCCTGCACGTGGGGAAGGCTGAGATGGGGCATAATTCACTCAGGACGAAAGCCATGCCCACAGTCTGGATTCCTTTGAATATGCGGGAGTTGTCCGAGGGACGGGAGACGGTGCAGGTGGTGGGGCGCACCATCCGCCAGGTGATTAACAACCTGGAGCGGGAGTGCCCCGGCATCAAGGAGCGCCTGTACGACCCGGAGGAGGACTCCCTGCTGGCTGGCCTGGCGGTGATTATTGACGGCGAGGCCGGGCAGATGGGCCTGCTGGAGCAGGTGCAGGAGGACAGCGAGGTGCATTTTTTGCCCGCGTTGGGGGGAGGTAAATCGGCTGACGATGAATCAAGGCTGCCGCTGAAGAAGACGCCTAAATCACTGGCCATTTGGAAAAGGTACAGCGCCAAGCGAGTTAAGGAGGCACTACACCAAAGTGCGGGGGCGTTGAAGGACGTGGATGGTCCTGCACTGCTGCGGGATATCCATGAGGCCCGGCAACAAGATAGCCAAGGGAGACCGGCCAGCTAGGTCATGCCCTACCTCATTGATTCGGACTGGTTAATTGATTATCTGGCAGGAGGCACTGAATCTCTTCAACTGCTGGAATCCGTGGCGGACGAAGGGATTGCCATTAGCATTTTGACGTACATGGAGGTCTACCAGGGCATATTGCGGAGTCCACGCCCTGAAGAAGTGGAGGCACAGTTGAGGGGCTTCTTGGGCAGCGTGCCCATCATTCCCATCTCATTGGAGGTTGCCCAGCGGTGCGCCCGTGCGCGAGAAATCTTGAGAGTGCAGGGCAAGCGGGTCAACCAGCGGGCCATTGACCTACTGATTGCTGCCACCGCTTTGGAACATGGCTTAATTCTGGTTACCCGAAATAACCGGGACTATGCGGATATACCGGGTCTGGTAATTCTCCCATAGCGCGACCAAGGTCTTCCTGGAGAAGGAGTTGAACCTTAACACCCAGGCCGCCTGGGACTACCACAATGGCACCAAGCACACCTGGCGCAGCGTCCACAGCGGCGGCCACTACCTGGACTGGGCCAACCAGCCCGTGCCCTTCAAGATTTACACCGGGCTGGAGGGCCAGCGGCTGCCCACCGACCTGCCTGCCAGCAACGCCCCGGCCTTGCAGGCGCTGTTGGGCCAGTGGCCTTCGCCGCCCGCCGGAACGGTAGTGCCCACCCTGCCGCAACTGGCGGCGCTGCTTTACTTTTGCGCAGGCATCACCAAGGGCGGCATTGTGGCCGGTGGCGATAGGCTGTATTTCCGCGCCGCCGCCTGCACCGGTGCCCTTTACCACATAGAACTGTATCTGGTGTGCGGCAACCTGCCGGACCTGCCCGCCGGTGTTTACCACTTTGGCCCCCACGACTTTTCCCTGCGGAAGTTGCGGGCGGGCGACTTCCGGGGCTTGCTGGCGGAAGCCAGCGGGCATGAACCATCGGTGGCCCAGGCCCCGGCGGTGCTGGTTACAACCTCGGTGTTCTGGCGCAACGCTTGGAAGTACCAGGCCCGGGCCTACCGCCACAGCTACTGGGACAGCGGCACCATCCTGGCCAACTTGCTCACCATTGGCGCGGCCCTCCAAGTTCCCTTGCAGGTAGTCTCTGCCTTTGCCGATGCCCCAGTGAACCAGCTTTTGGGCCTGGACGTGGCGCGAGAGGCGGCGCTGCACCTGGTTCCCGTGGGCCGCGTGTCCAGCCAAGTACTGCCGTCCGCGCCGGAGTTGGTTCCTCTCTCCCTGGCGGTGGCCCCCTACTCCCGCCGCGAGGTGGACTACCCGCCCATCCGGGCCATGCACGCTGCCTCGTCCCTGGAGACGGGCCAGCAGGCGCAGGCGCTGCGGGGAGACCCGCCTCCGCTGGCTAGCTCAGACCCGTTGGGCCAAGTGGCGCCACTGAAACTGCTCCCGCAGGCGGAGCAGCCCCAGGATGGCATCGAAGCAGTCATCCGGCGGCGCGGCTCCAGCCGCCGCTTCCGCCGGGCGGACATGTCCTTCCCTCAGCTTTCCGCCATCCTGGCCGCCGCCAGCCAGGAATTGCCCGCCGACTTCCTTTCGACTGCGCTCAAGGCTGGTTTGGGAGAGCCAGGGACTTCCCTGGTGCAGATGTATCTCATCGCCAACGCCGTGGAGGGCCTCCCGTCGGGCGCCTATGTCTATCATCCGCAACAGCAGGGGTTGGAACTGCTCCAGGCGGGGGAGTTCAGGGACAAGGCGGGCTATTTGGGACTGGAGCAGGAGCTGCCTGCCGACGCCAGCGTGTGCCTCTACTTTCTCACGGATTTGGCGGCGGTGCTGGGCCACTACGGCAACCGGGGCTACCGCATGGCCCAGACCGAGGCAGCCATCCGCGGCGGCTGGGCTTACCTGGCGGCTTACGCGCAGCGGCTGGGGGCCACGGGCCTGACCTTTTACGACGACGACGTGACGGAATTCTTCTCGCCCCACGCCGCGGGCAAGAGCGTGATGTTCCTGGTGGCCTCGGGAAGGCCTATGCGGCGGAGACGGCCAGTGGCTGCCAGCGGATAGCGACGTTGGGAAGACGCCCGACACTACTGAAACAAGCGGCGGAGGTCCCGGCTACCCTGGCGCACGTGGAGAATTTGCACGCCATCTTCTACGGCGCGATAGAAAAGGATGTAGCGGGTCCTGGGCACTAGGAAAGTGCGAATGTTGAGGCCGAACTCAGGGCGAAGCCGTCCCAGTTCTGGATGGTCAGCCAGGTGGTAGCACTGGCGCTCCAGACGTTCAATGAAGCGAAGGGCGTTAACTGGACTATCCTGAGCTATGTAGTCGTGAATCTGGATGAGGTCGGCGCTGGCCTGGGCCGCAAACTCACACCGGCTCATCGCTTCCGGCGGTTCAAGGCAGCGTTGCGCCGCCGTAGCTCATCAAACACATCGCTGGCAGGGCCAAGCTGGCCCGCTTCGGTCTCTTGGACGCCCTGTTGCACTTTAGCCCGCAGACCGGCCAACTCCAACTCCAGCGCATTATCATGCTCGTCCAAGAGCGCCAGCGCTGTGGCAACGACTTCATCGGGAGAGCCATACTGGCCGGACGCCAATTTTCGCCGGATGCGTCCCTGGTTCTGCTCGTTCAAGGAAATGCCCATACCAATACAGTAACTGGAAAAAGGCTGATGTGCAAGTGTCCAA
>VGZV01000048.1 GCA_016872385.1 SAR202 cluster bacterium
ATCCCGACCAGGTCGGGGCTTGTCGAACCATGAGCGAGCTAAAAGCTACTCATCCTTCGACAAGCTCAGGATGAGCGGGCTGGGTAGACGGCATTTCTCACACACGCTCTTAAAGCCTGTGTGGCTCTGTTGCAATCAACCACCTGAACAGGCAAAGTGCCCCTCAGAATGCGCTCTTTTAGCCCTCACCGCCTCTGTTCCACCTCTCCCAATTTGCGGGAAAGGGGGAAGAAAGGGCATTTCTGGGGACACCCCATCCTTCCTGGGAAGGACGGCGGGGGCTGCGCCCCCTGCACCCCTGCTGTTTTCAACAGAGCCAAACAAAGGAGTGAGCGATTTTCCCCGCTCGTGGCGAGCTTGTCGAACCATGCGCGGTCTACTTTTGCCACAAGCTCTCAGAATTGCCTTGCCACGATTGCATCGGGTCTGTCACGGACTTTGGGACACTCCCTAAGCCGCGGGCCAGGGTTTGCCCTGGTCTGCCAGCAGCAGGCGGGCCACCTGACGGCCCAGGCGTACCGAGTAGTTGGTGCCCCGGTCCTCCGGATAAATCTGGGTGGTATTGGCGAGATACAGATTTCTGATGGGCGTCCGGTGGTCCGGGATTCGCTGGCTGTATTGCCTGCCCACAATGGGTTGCGCGCCGTCCACGCGGTGGTGGTAGTGCTCCAGCACCCACGAGGCGTCAAACTCCGGGTTGATCTTCCGCAAATGAGGTATAAACTCCTGCAGCAGTTGCTCCCCGCTTTTCTGGTAAAGCTCGCTGTCCCGGCCGGGGTAGTTGGTCAGATAGACCAGGTGCTTGCCGCCGTAAAGCGACCTGTCCACCAGATTGGTATGCTCAATGACACCCACGAAGGGTATTTGGCGGTCGGCAATGTTCATCCAGTAGATGTTGCTCAAGGGCCGGTCCAGCGCCAGCACCAACACCACTGCCGCCAGGTAGCGCGCCCTCTCCAGCTTCTCCTGATATGCCGGCGGCATGGGCGGGACCAGCTGGGTAAAAACATAGGACGGCGTGGTGGCAATGACCGCATCGTAGGCCAGCGCCTCCGGCTCCCGGCCCGGCAGCGCCACTTCCAGTCCAACGGCGGCGTTGTCCTGCACATTGATGCGCCGGACGGAGGAAGACAAGCTAATCCGCCCGCCCTGCTGGGCCACCCGCTGGGCCAGGGTGTCAAATACCTCGCCAAAGCTGCCCATGGGATAGCCCAGGACTTCGCGCCGCCCGGCTCCCTTGCGGGATGCCACTCTCAAATAGAACTTGCCCCACAACCACACCATGCTCACCTGGTCAAAGTGCGCCCCAAACTTGCCCCGCAGCAGCGGCTCCCAGATTACCTCACACGCATGGCGGCCCATGTGCCGGGCCAGCCACTCCTGGGCGGTGATGTCCTCGAACTTCCGCCAGTCCCGTGTCCTTTGCAGGGCCAGGCTCCACAGGCCCACCCGCACCCGCTGCCAGAAGGGCAAAGGCCGGAACCGCAGCAGGTCCAGGGGTGTGCTGAAAGGCCACACCTTGCCCCGGTGGAAAACCCCCACTTTGGACTCCAGCCAGGCCAGCTTATCGCCCAGGCCCAGCTCCTGAATCAGCTCCACCATGTCCTGGTCGCTGACAAAGAGGTGGTGATAGCCGCGTTCCAGGCGGCCGCCGCCCACCAGGAAAGTGGAAGCCTGGCCGCCCACAAAGGGGGCTTGTTCAAACACTTCAGCCTGGCAGCCCTGGCGCGTCAGTTCATAGGCGGCGGCCAGACCCGCGGCCCCCGCGCCGATAATCCCCACCTTCATGGCGCTTTTTCCTGGAGCACGGGCGGCTGGCCAGGCCTTGCGGCAGCAGTCGGCGGCGCCGCGGACCGGACCAGCCGCCGCAGGGAGATGTTATGCCGCCACAGCAGCGCCAACCCTGCCAGGTTCACCGGCAGCCACAAGGCCACCAGATGCAGGAACCCGGCATAGGCGGTGGCTGGGCCCAAGCCTACCCCCAAAGCCGCCAGGGTCTGCTGGGCCACCACTTCAAAGGGGCCAATGCCCCCAATGGAACTGGGCAGCGCCGTGGCCAGGTTGGAAGTAGCGGTGAGCAGGATCACGGCCAGGAGCAGCACCCCAAAGGAGGAAAAGTACGCCTGAATGCCGAAGGAGTAGCAGACCAGCAGGTACATAGCCCCTTCCGCCAGCCATACTGGCGCCGAAAGGCAAAACACCGCCAGATGCTTGCGGGGCGAGTTCAGCACCAGCAGTCCCTGAACGAACCGACCCACAAAGCCTGCAACCTTAGGCCGGACTCGCGACGGCAGCAGGGCCAGCATCCATTCGATGGCGCCCTTCAGCCGTGGCGAGGCCGCCAAAGTAAGGAAGACCAGCGCCCCCAGAAACACCACTGCCACAATCCCGGCCAGCCACCAGGCTGAAGCGCCAATGCCCCCAGGGGTAAAAGCGTCCGCCGCCAGCAGCAACGGGAAAGCCAGAGCCGCCAGGGCCAGCAGGGTGATGCCGTCATACACCCTTTCAACTGCCACTGTGCCCAGGGCCGCGCCCCCGCTGCACTCTTCCCGCTGGGCCAGGTAGTAAGAACGCACCAGTTCCCCCAAGCGGGCGGGCAGCAGATTGTTGGCGGTGTAGCCGATAATTACCACCGGGTAGAGCCGAGCCACCCGGAATGACCCCAGGGGCGACAGCAAGTACCTCCAGCGCAGCGCCCGGAAATAGACCGCCCCAAAATATAGGGCGATGGCCGGAGCAGCATAGACGTAGTTGGCTGAACGCAGGGCTGTGGCCAGCTCTCCAAAGTTTACGCGGGACACCAACAAGGCCAGCAACACAAGGCTGACTGCCACTCCCAGCCAGAAAGCATTCCGGTTATTCAGCAAGTTGCAGCCCCGAATAACGGTTAGGTCTGTCTCCCGTGAACTGACAGGCTGTCGTTGCCACGGGCGCAGCCCCGAAGTAATCTGTCCGAGGCGGCGGGATTGCTTCGCTAAGGTGGCGATTCATTATACTGGTGACCCGCGCCAGGTAGGATGACATTCGCTTATAGTTGGCGGCCTGGATTCCTGCTTTCGCAGGAATGACGGATTTACTGGACACTATAGCCTTCCCGCATCGTTCCGGCGAAAGCCGGAACCCAGGGCGCTACTCCAATAACAATACATCGGTTTAGCGGGTGGCCTTATTCCCATAGGAATGCCATCTATCCATTTAGGGAGAGCCGAACCACTACTCTTTAACATACAAATAATACTCGGAGTTGTACCAGTCCCGGTCCAGCTCCCGGAATAGCCAGTATTCAGTTATGTCATGCCAGGCGGCGGGGCTGGCCGCAGTGTCCAGAAAGAACCGCCAGTCCCGGGACAGTTCTCCTAACGGCCCCTCGGCCTGCCGGTTCTCCGCGGGCCGCCGGTAACTCTCGGGGAACCAGAGCAAGTTGCGGTAAGGCCCTTCCTGCCGGTAGCCAGTCAGACGTTCCGCCGCACCCCAGTTGTGCTCGGCGCTCACCAAATACGCGGCAGCGCCCGATTCGGCATCCGGCGCTTTGCAACCGGAATTCCAACCGCTCTCTCCCTCCCGCTTGAAACATGCGAAGGCCAGCTTGCCGGTCTTTTGCTGGTGCCGCACATACCATTGCAGAGGGTACCAGAGGTCGTAGTCTACCAGAACTGCGCCCGTGGCCGCAGGGTTATTGAAAGCATCCCGCTCCAGCGTCTGGTAGGTTTTGGGCAAGCCGGCGCTGCCCTGGGCATACAGCAGAATCTCCTTCCGGGAGTCATCGTTGGTGTAAATGGCTTTGGCGCCCGCCCAAGCGGTCAGTCCCAGCAACAACGCCGCCACTCCCAGGCCTGCCAGGGACATCGCTGGAACAGGGTCCCGGGGCAGGCTGGCCAGGTACGCCGACCCCACCAGCAGCAGCAGCGCCGCCAACAGCACGGCCCAGGTTAGTGGCCCTGGCTGGCCCGCGGAGTCCGTAAGCTGGAGCAGCAAGTATCCGCCGCCCGCCAGGGCCAGGGGCGGCAAGACCAGCAGCAACCCTTGCCCCCGGCGCAGCAGATGCCGCCATTGGACCTTTTCCACCAGCGCACCCAGATACATGCCTGCCAGCAGGATGAAGGGGACCGTGGTGTTGACCAGGAGCCAGGGCATCTTCTCACTGGCCAGGGTATAGGCCAGCAAGGTCAGACCGCACCAGCCCAGCAGCGCCATGCCAAAAATGTTGCCCTTCTTGACCAGGTACACTCCGCCCAGCGCGCCGAAGACCACGGGCAAGAACTCGTAGACTGACATGCCTGCCAGATAGTAGTACCAGGGCTGATTGCCCCGGGCCACCTCCTGCTGGGCAATCCAGTAGCCCATGCCCTGCCAGGCGCCGCTGAATACGCCCGCCCAGTTGGTGAAAAAGGTGGTGTAGAGGGTAATCCAGATGCTGTAGAAGATGGCCGCGCACAGCAGCCAGCGGCCACCCAACCAGCCAACTCCCAAAAGGACGCTAGCCCCCAGCAGCGCCAGCATTACGCCGCCGGCCACCAGAACATTCACCGGGACCAGGTTGGGCGCGGCGGCCACCGTCACGCCCTGGGGCAGAACGCTGTTGGCCGCCCGGCCCACGTCCACGGCGGGAGTGAGGAAAAACAGGTAAAGGATGGTCCCCAGGACGGGCAGCAAACTCAACGCCAACGCCCTGGGCCACGAACAGCGCCAGGCAGCCAGGATACCCAGGGCGGCAAAGGCCGCCAGACCACCTGGCAGCCAGCCGGGCGCTCCCCGCAGGGGCTGCAACACCAGCAGCACCACTGTCCCCGCCCAGAGTGCAGGCGCAACTACCTCCACTGCCCATACACCAGGTTTGCCGAAGGAGCTACCCCGCCGGGCACGCCACGCCAGGGCCGCCAGCAGCAACACCACCACTGCCAGGTGCGACCACCAGGGCAGCTCCAGCACCGGCAGGCGCACCTGTGGCGGCCCCCATGGGGGTGCGCCCACCAGGAGTGAAGAGCCATCGGGACCGGCCAGCACCAACCCCAGAGGCCCCTGGAACAGCGCCACCAGGGCCGACCACTGGGGCAGGGTTAAAGTGACTACCAGCAGCAAGAACCCCGCGGGACCAGCCATACGGGCCAGGGGCCACCGGCCCAGGAGCAGCGGCGCTAACTGCGGCAAGGCCAGCAGGGAAACGACCACTCCTAGAGAAACGGTGACAATGTAGGCGGTCTCTTTGGTGGCGAACATTAGGGCCAGCACCGCGGCAGCCAGGTAGAGATAGCGGGGCTTGTCTTCCTGAAAGTACCGCCAGGCTAGCACCACCAGCGCCACGGCCCAAAAGGCCATAATAATGTCGTTGCGGCCAAAACGGCTGAAATAGAGCAGCGCCGGCGACAGCGCCAGCATCAGGCCCGCCAGCAGCGCCCCCGCGCGGCCCAGGTAGTCCCGCAAGAAGTAGGGAAGGCCCACCAGGGCCGTGCCAAAGAGCACATACAACAGGCGCGCCGTGAAATCCGTGTCGCCCAGCAGCCGGAAAATCAGGGCGACGGCCTCAATTTGGAAGGGGCCGTGCATCCAGGGCGAGTGAATGTAACCCTCGCCTCCCGCCAGCCGCCAGGCATAATGAATATGGATGGCCTCGTCGTAGTGCGCGGCGCGGCCCGACAACTCCCACAGCCGCATGGCCAGCGCCAGCAGCAGCAGGCAGGCAAACCCAGCCTCCAGCCAGCCCAGCCGAAGCTCCATACCGCGTTGGTTAAGTTTAACGCCCACGCTGCTCCGCCAAGTCTATCCGCTCATACACTACTACGTTGTCCCGGCTAAAAACGGGTCTCAACACCTGGCCCATGTCCCGTAGATGCCCAGTGCCATAGCTCGCTACTTCCCGGCTGCCCTGATAAACGTACCGGATATTGTACCGCTCCAGCAGCGCCGCGACTTCCGACGGATCTGCAGTCTGGTAAATTCGGGCCACATCTGCCTCGCGCCCGGCGAAAAGCCGGTTGCCGCTGCGCCACTGAAGTTCGTGGCCCTTCCATCCCAGCACGGCAGGCAGGCCAGTGGCCGAGGAAACCCGCCCGTAGCTGGTGTAGTCCTCGCCCACGGCCTCGGCCAGGCGGCCCCAGGGGGCCTGGTCCCGCAGCCACAAAATGGCGGCATACTCGCCAGGGTCGGTATCCTGGAGGTAAGCCAGCCCATCCAGAGTGCTGCCTGACGGGCCGCGCTCACTCCCCAAAGTGCCAGTCCGGTGCAGCCCCGCAGCCAGCGGATAATACAACGAACCAGCCATCAGCACGGCCGCCACCCCTATCAAGGCGCGGCGGCTCCAGGCTTCCGCCTGCCGCCCCAGCGTGCGCCGCGGCCAGCCGTAAACGATGGCAAACGCGCCAGCCAGGGCCAGCAGCAGCCAGCCCTGGTAGTATACCTTGAAAACCGTGTTCATCCGGTTGCCGAAAAAGTCTACCACGTAGAAAAGCTCGGCCCCTGCCAGCAAGAAGAAGGCCGCCGCTGCCAACAGCAAAGGAAAGGCCAGCCCTGGCTGATTGCCCATTCTAAGCCGTTGCACCGCACTGTACCCGGCCACTCCCGCCAGGGCCAGTCCCGGCGCCGCCGTGACCATGCGCGAACCCAGCACGGCCAAAAAGGCCCCCCCTCCGCGGGCGGCGATGACCAAAACGCCAGCCAGGGCAACCCACAGCAGCAGCGGCGCCAGCAGGGCAACCGCCATGAGCGCCACCGCAGGCGCATCGGCGCGGGAAAGCCGGGAAAGGGTGGGCAACTGCCACAGCGCCAGGGATGCGCCCAGAAAGGCCGGCAACCCCATGACCAGCAAAAAGTGGAAAGGCCGGGTGCCAGGGCCAGTGACCGGCCAAAGGCCGCTGGCCTGGCTGGTCAAACCCAGGTAAAAGGGCAGGAACAGGACTATGGCCGCTCCCAGGACAGGCGCCAGCACCATAATAGTGTCCCCCAAGCTGCGGAGCAGCACGGTTTCGGCGGGTGCCGATGCGCCAGCTTGGATTCGGGAGGCCAGGCTGCGGCAGAGGACCAGCCCACCGGCCAGTCCCGCCACCATGGGAAAGTCCCAGGTATTGATAAAGGCCAGCGCTCCCAGGCAGAACGCCGCAGCCGCCAGTTCCCAGGGCCGCCGCCGGAGCCAGGCCCGCCCCGGAGGTTCGGGCAGCAACAGCAGGTTCAGCGCCAGGCCCAGGGCCATAATCACAAAGGGCAGCGCCATCACGTGGGGGTGCAGGTCGCCCAGCAGAAAGCTGAAAAATGGGAATTCGGTGATGGTGTAGTCCAGGCTTTCCCCAGCCCGCACCGTATCAATCACGCGGGTGGCCCGCCACCACCACCACGGCTCCTGGGGGACCCATCCGGCCCCTGGGGCCGCCCCTGTTTCCAGCCCCTTGACCCCCGCCCAGGCCCAGAAACTTTGGCCGCCCCAGTGCTGGAGCCGGGCAAACTCCAATACGCCTTCCAGGTTGCCCAGGACGGTCACCAGCACCGGGGCCAGCAACGCTCCTGCCAGGGCCGCGCCTGATTTCACTCCAGCCAGGCGCGCCAGATTATGCACCAGGCCGAAAGACGCAGCGGCAGTAAGGGCAGCCACCAGCGCCACCGCCAGGTTGTAGCCCGCGCTGGAAGGCACCGCAGTCAGCTTGACCAGGAAGGCCATCATCAGGTGGCCGAAGTAGTAGTAGCTGATGGGATGGCCCGCCAGCCAGGGGTCTTCCGGCGGGAAATGGGGACTGCGCAGAACTGCGTTGAGAAAAGCCAGGTCCATGGGCTTTTCCGTGTGGTTGATGGCTGGGATCTGGGCAATGATCACCAGCCACAAGGCCAGAAAAGCCAGGAACACCGCCTCGGTCACGGCGACGGTGCGCCACTGGCTGCAGAAGAATTCCTTGATGGCCCCGGCATGGCGGCGCACCAGCCAGCCCGACGCCAGGGCCAGCGCCGCCAGAATGACCGCCACGGTTAGCTGCGCGTTGGGGACTGCGCGGGACATGCCCATCAGCCAGTAGCAGTAGCCCGCCAGCGCCAGGCCCAAGGGCTTGGCGAAGGCCAGACCACGGTCCGGCAGGCGGTGGAACAGGGAGAAAACGATGGGGAAAGCCAGCAGCCCCACAAGCTCAACGGCCAGGAGCCAGGTCAGGACTTCCAGCACAGCTTATCGGCGAGCTCAGGCGACGGGGGCCAGCAGGGAGTCCACAAAGTCCTTGGAGTCGAAGGGGGCCAGGTCGGCCAGGGACTCACCTGTGCCGATGAACAGGATGGGCAGCTGCAACTCCTCCTTGATGGCCAGCACTATGCCGCCCCGGGCAGTGCCGTCCAGCTTGGCCAGGAAGATGCCGGTGCAGCCCACCGCCTCTTTAAAGGCCCTGGCTTGGGCCAGGCCGTTGAGACCGGTGGTGGCATCCAGGGTCAAAATCACCTGGTGGGGAGCCGCCTGGTCCAGGCGGTTGAGCACCCGGTGCACCTTCTTCAACTCCTCCATCAGGTTGGACTTGGTGTGCAAGCGCCCCGCGGTGTCCACAATCAGCACGTCGGCGCCCCGGGACTTGGCCGCCTGGTAGGCGTCATAGGCCACGGCCCCCGGGTCCGACCCAGCCTGGTGGCTAATGACATCCACCCCCACCCGCTGGCCCAGGATTTCCAGCTGTTCCTCGGCGGCGGCACGGAAAGTGTCCGCTGCGCCCAGCACCACCTTCTGCCCAGCCTGCTTGAAATGGTGGGCCAGCTTGGCGATGCTGGTGGTCTTGCCCACACCGTTGACGCCCACCATGAGGATGACCATAGGCTTGGGCAGCTCTCCGGCGTCCTCCCAAATATCGCCAGCGCCGTTGGAGTCCAGGGCCTGTACCAAGGAGCGCTTCAGCCCTTCCAGCGCCTGCTCCGGGTCTTCAAAGCGGCCGTTTTTAGCCTGGGCTTTCAGGTCCTGGAGGATGCGCTGGGAGGTCTCCACCCCCACGTCCGAGGACATGAGGATCTCCTCCAGTTCGTCCCACACGGCGTCATCCAGGCGGGATGAACGCAGCAGCCCCAGGATGCGCCCGAACCAGCGCTCCCGGGTGCGCTTCACGCCCTCGTCGGTCTGTTTCTTATTTTCGGCGCGGTTGCGCTTGAAAAGGCCAAACATTATTTGACCTGCATCCGACGGCCGGTAATGTGCGCCCTTCTTTCAGTCAGCAAAGCTGACTACCTCCAACGAGCGTTCAACAGCAAGGCTCTTTCGGTGTAGTTTGATGCGTTCAATTTCGTGCAGAGTTTCTGCAGTCAAATAACTCTCTCCGCAATGTGGGCAGCTCACTATCGGAACATTCTCTATCACCAGCAAGTTATTCCCTTTGCCATAGGTCCTAGTAGCTTTGCGGATGCGCACACCATCCCGTCCACAAATATCACATACCATCTCTAACTCTTAGAGGGTGTCTAAAAAGGCTAGGCGCTCGTGGTTCGACAGGCTCACCACGAGCGGTCCTTCAGCCGAAGGACGCTCACCCTGAGCTTGTCGAAGGGCGAGCGCTGGTAGTGCACAGCACTTTTCAGACACATTTTCAGGCCCTCACAGTGTGTATACGGTGATAATTACCAGCCTCCCCGTCAAACTTATCTTAACAATTACCTCCACAGAGCTACCGTCAAATACCTCTCCCTTGACGCAGTATTTCCACTCTGCGGTTACTCTATCTCGCTGACGCTCCCGCACCTCCCCAGTGAGGATTGCGTGTTCCACATCATAGACAGTTAAACCATCCTCACATCCATTTCCTCTGCTGCATGGAGGGTCATCACGTACTGGCGTGTACGAATGTTCTCCCGCATACGTCTTAAGATACGGGGGAACACAGAAACCTCCAGCCTAGTTTCCGGGTAATGCCCCAGCAGTAAGGTCAGCCTGCCGCCAGCAACTTGCCAGGAACCGATCAGTTACATAGTTCCACAGCAACGACTGCCAAATATTGCAGGGGCGAAGCCTACTTGGCACTAGCAAGTAACCCGTATCAACGGCGTTCATGTAAGGCTTCTCTCGTCAAAGCAGGCCCGCCATCGGGTATGGGATTCCGTCGCATGCTTGCCACCACCGATTTCAGGATGCGCTCCCGCTCTTTGGAATCCGTCACTTCCGGGGGGATGATGAAAGGTCCTTGAACTATCAGGTCCACTTCTGATTCTTCTGGCAAATCGCAAGACTCCTGGGGAAAAGACCCCCTGGAGGTAGATTGCTTTCAATCTCTGCGCCATAATGCGCCCTCTCCAGCGGCGGCTTCCACTTCCGGAGGCAACTGGTCGCCACGATTACGATACGCCTCGATGAATACATCCGCCACACTTTGCAGGTTCTCCAATGCCTCGGCAGCCTGGCAGTACCGGGACTTCAGCCAGGTATCTATCTTCGGTGTGCCCGCTGGGCTCGTGCATTATCAGAGGCAGCCGATAAAACTTCATCCTGCACCAACGCCGTTTACCCTCAGCCTCTCCAGCGCATCCAGGGCCGCGGCACGCTCAGCGTCGGCCTTTTTGCCGGCCCGGCCCTGGCCGATGACTTCTTCTTCCACCACCGCATCCACAGTAAAGGTGGGGCTATGGTCGGGGCCTTCCGCCGCCACCACCCGATAGCGGGGCGCAGGCCGTCCCAGCCCTTGCAGATACTCCTGGAGGGCGGACTTGGGGTTGGGCCAGGCCGCCGTGCCCTGCTTCCCGTGCTGCGCCAGTTCCGGGGCCATGATCCGCAGCACAAATCGCCGGGCCGCCGCGTAACCGCCGTCCAGGTACACTGCCGCCACCACCGCTTCAAACACCGCCGCCAGGTTGGAGTCCCGCTCCCTGCCGCCGGTGGCCTCCTCGCCCTTGCCCAGGCGCAGGAACCGGCCCAGTTCCAACCGCCGGGCCACCTGGGCCAGGCTCTCCCCGCACACCAGGGCTGACCGCTCACGGGTCAGGTCTCCCTCCGCCAGATCCGGATGCTTCTGGAAAAGTTCAGTGGAGACCACCAGGCCCAGAACTGAATCGCCCAGGAACTCCAGCCGCTCGTAGGAGTCCAGGGGAGACTCATCCTGTTCATTCAGCAAAGAGCGGTGAACCAGGGCCTGGCGAATCAGCTGGGGGTTCTGGAACTGCACGCCCAGCAGGGACTCCAGGGCGTCGTCAGAAGCCATTGGGCTGTTCTTGGAGGCTGGGACAGAGTCCCGTCGGGAGGTCATACAGGCCGGTCAGCGCACGCCCGTGGGCCAGGGAGGTTGGGGCCGCTTGATTTCGCCGACGTGTTTCATGCCGCCGATTAGCGCCACCACGCCATCAAAGACTTGCGCCGCCTCGGCCGCTGGCGGTACGAACATCTTCAGAAAAGCAGCCTCCCCGCCGGGGAAGAGGAGGGTGGGCACTCCAAACACACCATACTTTTCCACGGCAAGGGTGTGGCTGTCACCAATTTGGCGGAGCAGCGCCGGGTCGGCCAAGTCCTCCAGGAACTGGGCCAGGTCCAGGTCTGCTGCTGCCGCCGCCCGTGTCATCACGTCAGGGTCGGTCAAGTCCCGGCGCTCCTGGTGCCGGGCTTTCAGCAAGGCCAGCAAAAATCTTTCAAAGGCCGGGCCGCCCTGCCGCTTGGCCGCCAGCCCCGCCCGGTGGGCCAGCAGAGTGTTGTCCGACCCATCCAGCGCCCCCGGCTGTTCCCAATGTTTGAAATCTGCGCCCTGGCCCTGGTTGACCTGGGCCAGAGAGAAGGGCCGCCAGTCCACCTGGAAGTCCCGCTGCCCCGATTCCTTGACCTGACTCAGCCACACGGCTGTGTTGAACACAAATGGTCAACGGAAATCAAAATAGACGCTGAAGCTGATGGCGGCCACGGCAGGCCCTCCAGGAAGTCTATCTGGATTGTAGCTGGCGGCCAAGCTGTTGTCAAAGACTTTCAGGGTTAGGAGTGGGTCAGCTTGCTTAGATGCCATCCGTCGCGCCCCGACTCGTCGGGGCGCCCAGATAAGGATATGGATGAGACGCACCACTGGGTTCCGGCTTGCGCCGGAACGACGAAGACCAAATTGACCCACTACCTAAGATTGATTTCATTATCACAGACGGCAGGGGAATACCTATGTGTCTGCCTTGCTGGTCAGGTATCTGCCCAGGACGCACACGCCGGTGCGCTCCTGCAATTATGGTATGGCTATAGCGAGAAGGAATTACCCCTGCAAAGACTTTTCCTCCCGGTCAGAATTTAGAACGCTCTATGCTATAATAACTGGCGTCCCCTTGCAGATTTGGAAACTATGTCCCCACGCCTCTGGGGTTAACTCCATCCAGGCCATTCCGGCGGAGGCGCCCACGCCGAGACTCCAGCACATTCAATTTCCCCTGAACGCTATTGAGAAAAGCATAGTAGGCGGCAATCTGGCAATTCTGCGCGCCCTGCGTCGGCGGGCAAACAGCGCCAGCTTGCCGGTTTACCTGGTGGGCGGCCCAGTGCGCGACCTGCTGTTGGGCAGGCCGCTGAAGGACCTGGACTTTGTGGTGGAGGGCGACGCCCCAGCCGTGGCCCGGGACGTAGCCCAGGAAGTGGGCGGCGAGGTCATTACCTACCGACGTTTCGGCACCGCCACGGTGGCCCTGCCGGACTGCCGCGTGGACGTGGTCACCGCGCGCCGGGAGACTTACGCCCGGCCCGGCGCTTTGCCTGACACCGTTGCCGGCAACATTTATGAAGACCTGGCCCGCCGGGACTTCTCCATCAACTCCTTGGCAGCCCCCTTGGCCGGCGATTCGCCGTTGCTGGACCCCCAGGGAGGCCGCCGGGACCTGGAAAAGGGCGTCATCCGCGTGCTGCATGCTGCCAGCTTTCTGGATGACCCAACCCGCATCCTGCGGGCGGTGCGCTACGAACAGCGTCTGGGCTTCCGGCTGGCGGATGAAACCCTGGCCCAGATGCTGGCGGCGGTACAGGGAGGCGCCTTGGCCACCATCAGCGGCGACCGGCTGCGGGGCGAGCTGAAGCGAATCCTGGAGGAAGCGTCGCCTGCCCCCGCGCTAGCCCGCGCCGCCGGACTAGGGCTGCTGGCCACCATCCATCCAGCCCTGGGAGGGGAAGCGAATATACCGGAACACCTGCTGCCTGCCGCAGCCAGCGCCGGGCCGCTGGTCTATATGGGCATCCTGGCCTATCCCTTGACCGTCGGCCAGGCCGAGGCAGTCGTCCAGCGCCTGAATATGCCGGGCGAGTGGGCCAAGGTGGTGCGGGATACAGTGGCAGTCCGGAAAAAAGAGCCAGCCTTGTCAGGGCCGGACTTGCCCGCCTCCCACCTTTATCATCTCTTGGAGGATGCCAGACCGGAAGCAGTGGGGGCAGCGGCCTGTTTGTCGCCCAGCCCGGCAGCGCGGGAGCGGCTTTCACGTTACTTGACCAGCCTGCGCCAAATATCGCCGCCCCTGGACGGCAACGACCTGCTGGCGATGGGCGCGCCCCGGGGCACCCTGGTAGGACGGCTGCTCCGGCAGTTGCACGACGCACGGCTGGACGGCCAAATCACCACCGAACCAGAGGCCAGGCTACTGGCGCAGCAATGGCTGGCCCAGGAAGGAGACCGGACCAAAGATGGTTGAAGAACTGGAAGCGGAAACCTGTGTGGTCTGCGGCGAGAAGCTGGACGGCCTCCATGAAACGGCCTGCCAGATGTGCGGCGGCAAGTTTCACCAGCCCTGGAGCCAGGACAGCGATGTGCCCCAGTGTGGGCACATTGGCAGCCACTCCGAGGCGCTGGTGCTGGTGTTTCTCTGTAATGACTGTTACCACGGGCTGCGGCCCTAGCAAATTTCAGGAGCGGCAGTTGCCATGAAAGCGGTTTACATTGAGGCCCACGGCGGCACGGAAGTTTTGACCTACGGCGACCGGCCAGACCCGGTCTGCCAGCCCCACCAGGTGAAGGTACAGGTCAGGGCAGCCAGCTTGAACCGGCTGGACCTGTACACCCGAGCTGGGGGACGCGGCCTGCGCCGCAACTTCCCGCCGCCCCTGATTCTGGGAGGCGACTGCGCCGGAGAGGTGGCCGAGGCTGGCAGCCAGGTCCGCACGCTGAAAGCCGGAGACCGGGTGGTGATTAACCCCCGGCTCACCTGCGGCCAGTGCCCCCAGTGCCTGGCCGGGCGGGACGACCTGTGCCCGCGCACCCAGTTCATGGGCAGCGCCATTGACGGCAGCTACGCCGAGTTTGTGGCCGTGCCTGCCGCCAACGCCCATGTTATAGACCCCCAGGTCTCCTTTGAAGAAGCTGCCGCCCTGCCCACCACCTTTCTGCCGGTGTGGAACATGCTGGTGCGCCGCGCCCAGCTCAAGCCCTGGGAGACTGTGCTGGTGCTCTCGGCCTCGGCGGGGGTAGGCACCGCCGCCATCCAGGTGGCCAAGCGCGTCCTTGGAGCAAGGGTCATCGCCACCACCAGCACGCCGGAGAAGGCCGCCCGGGCTGCCGCGCTGGGGGCCGACGCGGTGATTAACTACACCCAGGAGGACATTACCGAGAAGGCCAAGGCCCTGACCGGCGGCGCGGGAGTGGACGTGGTGGTGGACCACGTGGGAGCGGACTTCTTCGCCAAGGCCTTTGCCGCCCTGCGCCCCGGCGGGCGCTACGCCACCTGCGGGGCCACCACCGGCCTGCGGGCAGAATTGCAGCTGGGCCTGCTGTTCACCCGCCAAATTGAGATTATTGGCGCGTTCATGGGCAACAAAGAAGACATGCGGCAGATTGTGGCCATGTTGAACCGGGGCGTCATCAAGCCCGTGGTGGACAAGGTGTTCCCGCTGTCCCAGGCCGCGGCGGCCCACCAGGCCATGGAGGAGCACCAGTTCTTCGGCAAGCTGGTGCTGAAGCCTTAATCGGACTTACCGCTGAAACACCACGGGCATGGGAGGCGATGAAATACTATGGTTCTTCAGAAGAGCGAGGAAACGGGGATTGTATACTTCAGGCGAAACTGGCGGTAGAATCCAGAAGTGGCAACATTGCACAAGCGCTTCAAGCTCAGGTTGCCTGCCCCGTCAACCGTTTTGCACTACATAGTTGTTGAAGCGGCATTCCAACTTATGTGGTGGATAATTTACAAAGTGTTCTCGATCGACAGGACGGTCAGAGATATTGGAATCCTTGTCGCTTTCACATTGGGGATTATCGTAGTTGCTTGGTATCTGCCTAAGATTTGGCCTAAAGGCCAGTCCAGGGGGGCTGTTGAATCCAATAGCCCGCCAGTAGCGGAGACTTTGCCGCATGGCGGTATATCTGAGTTAATGCGAGATGACACGATTGAGAGAGTATATTCTTTAGTATCCAAGATCGCAGCCTTCTCAGACGCCTATTGCATTGGTACGATGGCCAACGACGGAATCCGCAGCAGTATATCTACTTCTACTTCGATTCTGTTGATTGCCAATATCTCCAAGAGGCTACGCCGTATGTGAGCCTTAAGTTTTGGGTGTATAACTGCCATTCGGTGCCATTGACGATAACTGGCCTAGAGAAGGCTAACTTGCAGGTAAGAGGTACTCATTTCCCAGGGGGTAAATCAGCCAGATTGCCCTCACCTAGAATAGACGGGGAATGGCTATTGCCCTCTGGACAGGGTAGTACATTCCAACTGGATGTTGAGGTGAGGGGCGTGGAGTTGTACTCCATGCCTTTGAAGGATTTGATTCTGTCTGCCAGAGACAAAGGCGTAATGCTTGCCTGGTCTTTAAGGGGAGATTGGAAGATGAACATCTACGATGAAGCGGGGCAAACTTTGAATTCTGGCGCGCTTGATCACAGCGCAGTGCCTTTCAGTGCGCGGAACGACTAACCCCTAACTTGTGATTTCTTTGTATTCTAGGTTCTCCGCTTTCAGCAACTGCTGCAAGGTATCCTGGAACAAGTAGGGATTCTCCCGATTGCTTAACCGCTATTCCGATTCGTCCAGATGGGCGTCAAGGTGTTTAAGGCAGAATAGTACAGCTAACCTACCTCTCCAGCCGCCGCCCATGAAACAGATACTGCTGGGAGTATCCGGCGTAGCGCCCAAAGTGCTGGCGCGCCCACTCCAGCAGCACCCGATCCGGCGGCGTCTTTTGCCCCGGAAAGTACCACTCGCCCAGGGCGCGGCGCACCCACACGTCAATGGGAAAGGCCTCCAGCTTCTCCAGGGAAAACACCAGCACGCAGTCGGCAATCTTGGGGCCGATGCCGGGACACTCCATCAGCGGGGCCTTGGCTTCCTCGTAGGGCGCGTGGGCCAGGGCCGCCAGGTCCAGGGAACCGTCCGCCACCGCCTGCGCCGCCGGGGCAATGTAGCGGGCGCGGAAGCCCAGGCCCAGCTGCCGCAGTTCCCCTTCCGAAACTTGGGCCAGCCTTTGGGGCGTGGGAAAGGTGTGCCGCACCAGGCCGTCCAGGGTAATCGGGCTGCCAAAGCTCTCCGCCAGCTTCTCCACCATCTGGTGGATGCGGGGGATGTTGTTGTTGGCTGAGCAGATGTAGGCAATCAGGCATTCCCAGGGCTCCTGGCGCAGCAAACGCAGGCCGGGGTAGCGGCCCACCATCTCCGCCACCCGCAAGTCCTGGCAAATCTCCTGGTAAACGGCGTTAAGGTCGTCGTCCAGGCGGAAGTAGGCTTGCAGCCGGGGCAGCAACGCCGCCTCGGGCCACGGCTCGCTGCGGAACTCCACCACGTCACGGGCCGACCCCTGGGCGGAAAAGCTGGCCTGCCGGATTTTGACGAAGCTGCCCTGAATGACGCCAGTGAACCACTCCCCCTCCCGGCGCCAGCGGTGGGCCTGGCCGCTTTCCAGGCTGGCGGCCAGGTCAAAGGGCTGGTCAACGGCCAGTTCCACGGCTTTCCCCAATCCACTGGACGGCCAGCGGCCCCACGGTAGCCAGCACGCTGGGCTTCATGGTGCAGGGCGGGATGGAGCGCAAAAAGGCCTGGCCGTAGGAGCGCCCGGTGATGCGCCGGTCCAGCACCACCAGGGTGCCCTTGTCCCCTTTCCGCCGGATGAGCCGCCCAATGCCCTGCCGGAATTTCAGCACCGCCTGGGGCACCGAGTATTCGTTGAAGGCGTCCTGGTACTGGTCAGAGCGAGCCTTCACAATGGGGTCCGTAGGCACCTGGAAGGGCAGCCGGGTCAGCACCAGGGCCTTGAGCACGCCCGTAGGCAGGTCCACCCCTTCCCAGAAGCTGCTGGTGCCCAGCAGCAGGCTCTTGGGGTTCTCGGAAAAACGCCGGATTAGCTGCTGGGGCGGGCCATCCAGCCCCTGGGCCAGCACCTGGATGCCCTCGGCCAGCAAGGCGGCACGCACCGCCTGGGCCACGTTGCGCAGCGCCGCGTGGGAGGTAAACAGGGCCATAGTGCGGCCATTCAGCCCCTTGCTCAGGCCAATAAGCACATGGGCCAAGGCCTGGAAGTAGCCTTCGGCCTGCGGCTGGGGCATGTCGTCGGGGATGAGCAGCAGGGCCGCTTTCTGGTAGTCAAAGGGCGAACCCACCAGCAGCTCTGCGCTGTCCTCGGGCACGCCCAGGCGCTGCCGCAAATACTCAAAACTGCCCTGGGCGCTCAGGGTGGCGCTGGTTAGCACCGTGCAGTCCTTGCGGGCAAACAGCAGGTCAGACAGCAGGCTGCCCACCGCCAGCGGCGCGGCGTGAAGGGCCACTTCGTTGTTGGGGGCGTCCCGGGCAATCCAGTGAATGCTGTGGTCATCGGGCGCGCCCAGAATGGCGGACAGGCGGGTGCGGAGCTGTTCCAGGTTGTCCTGGGCGTTGCCGGCCTCCATTACCAGGGTCTCCGGGTCAGCTTCAGACGGCAGTTTGACGCCTTCCAGGAAGCGCTGCAACCGCGACAACCGTTGCAGCCCCTGGGACAGGGCCAGGTCCAGGTTTTCCCAGGTCAGGGCCAGCTCCGCCCAGGCCCGCTGGCCCCGCACCTGCCGGGTCAACAGCAATTGGGGCGTTTCTTCCCCTCCGGACTTGTTCTGAGACTCCAGCAAGCCTTCGGCGGCCTTCCAAACCCGGCCCCAGTGGTCCCGCTGGGAGCCTGCCAGCATCTCCACCCCCCGGGCCGCATCCTCCCCCTCGTTGCGCACCGCTGAGGCCAGTCCTTCAGCGCGCAGAGCCAGGCGCACCGCGTTAATCAAGCGGCCCTGAAGTTCCATCTCCTCCTGGAGCCGGTTGGGCAGTACGTCAAAGCCAAACTGGCGGGTGGCTTCATCCTCCAGGTTATGGGCCTCATCCACCACCAGGTACTGGTAGTCTGGAATCAAACTGCCGCCGTGGGCCAGGTCCGATAGCAGCAGGGCATGGTTGACTACCACCAGGTGGGCTTGCTCCGCCCGCTCCCGTGCGGTGCGCAAGAAGCAGGGACTGCCGTTGCGCAGGCCGGGACAGCCTGTTTTCTCGCCGGCGGAAACCCTTGCCCAGGTTACGGCGTCCCGCCCTGACAGGTTGATTTCACCCCGGTCGCCGGTAGTAGTCTCCTGGAGCCACACGGCGGTCTTGCCCAGCAGCCTGGCATCATCCACGGTAGGGGATTCATGGCGGGCCAAATACCCCCAGCGGCGCAGACAAAGGTAGTTGCTGCGGCCCTTGAGCACCGCCGCCTTGGTCACGCCGGGGGTGAGCAGGCCAGCCCCTTCCAGAATGCCCACCATCGCCGGAATATCCTTGCGCAGCAGCTGCTCCTGCAAGTTGATGGTGTTGGTGGAGATGACCACCCGGTGGCCGCGGGCCACGGCAAAGAGCAAGGCTGGCAGCAGATAGGCCAGGGACTTGCCCACGCCGGTGCCGCCCTCCACCATCAGATGCCCGCCCTGCTGCATGGTCTGGGCCACTGCGGACAACATCTGGTTCTGTTCCGGGCGCTGCTCAAACCCCTGGAAGGCCTTGGCAAAGGGGCCTTCCGGACCCAGCAGGGCCAGGAGCTTGCCCGCATCGGGCGCTACGGTCCCGTCGGCCCGGCGCTTTTCCGGGCGTTCCAGGCGAGCCGCCAGATTTCCCAGGTCCAGGCCGGTCAACCCCGACGCCGCAGCCCCAGCGCCGCCCAAGCCTGCCAGCACCGGCGCAATGCTCCACTGGCTGCGGGAAGCCAGACCCCCAATGTAGGCCAGTAGGCCGGGGTCCAGAGCCGCCGCCCGGCCCAGCAGCGTTGTAAACACGCCGTGAGTGGCTTGGGCATCGGCCAGCGCCCGGTGGGGCGAGGTATGGCTCACTTCCAGATATTTGGCCAGGGCGCCCAGGGAATATTCGGGATTCCGGGGCAAAAACACTGAAGCGAGGTCCCAGGTATCGTAGCTGGTATTGACAAAGGTCAGTCCGTGGGCCTCTAAAAACCGCAGGTCGAAGGCGATGTTGTGGCCCACCACGGGGCAGCTCCCCACAAACTCGGCCAGGGATGGCGCAATGGAGGAAAAGAAGGGGGCGCGGCGCACGTGCTGGGGGGTAATTCCAGTCAGACGCTGAATAAACTCTGGAATGGGCCTGCCGGGATTGACAAACGTCTGGAATGTATCAATAACCCTGCGCCCTTGGAACTTGACCGCCCCAACCTCGAGGATGGTGTCCCGGTTGGGGTCCAGCCCGGTGGTCTCCAGGTCCAGGGCAACACAGACTGGCAGGCTGGCGCCGGAGGAAGCGGGTTCTTTGGTCTGGAGCATCCATTACCAGGCTTTCTACCCGGCATTCTGCCAGGCTGTTACGCTAAATAATACAGGAATCAGGGAGTGTAAGGCCGCAACTGGCCGGAACGCAGCCCCACTGCGGGATAGAACATGCGGGACCGCAGCCCAGCAATGAACTCCGCCTCATTGCGGACTTCGTCCCGGAAGGCGGTGACGAACTTGCCCAACCCATGTACCGAGTGGGCATCGCTGCCGCCGGTGACCGGCATTCCCAGCAAACCGGCTACTTTCATAGCGAACCGATTCTCTTCATCGGCGGTGCCGCCGTTGGCTACTTCCACCGCATGGGCCAGTTTAAACACCGGGTGCCCCAGAGCGTCCTCCGGGACCTCAGGCAGCACATCATCCGCCCCAGGGTACAGATACGGCCTGCCGGCGGGCCCGTGGCGGGCCAGCACCCCCCGGAATGGGTGGGCGCTTACCACAAACCCGCCCTGGGCATCGGCGGCGCGGCGCAGTTCCTGGGCCCGGTGGAACCCAGACTGGTAGCCGTCCAGCCCAAAGGCCAGCATATGTCCCATATCGGTGTCCACCTCCATGGCCCGCACCAACACCACATTATGCCGGCTGGCAAACCGGTGGAATTCGTGCCGGTCCCAGGGGCCGCTATGCTCTGTGATGCACAGTCCCAGCAGACCCAGCCGCTCGGCCTCCAGAATAAGGTCCTCCGGAGTCAGGCTGCTGTCCGCGCTGCCTTTGGTGGTATGGATATGGAGATCAAAAAGACGCGCCATGATGTGCTCCGATTGTATCGGGAGGTTAGAAGCCCGTCAATGCTTGCTGGGCAGCTCTTAGAGCCTGTGTGAGAAATGCCGTCTACCCAGCCCGCTCATCCTGAGCTTGTCGAAGGATGAGTAGCTTTTAGCTCGCTCATGGTTCGACAAGCCCCGACCTGGTCGGGATCCCGATACGTCGGGACTCACCACGAGCGGGAATTGTCACACACCCTCTAAGAATGGAGCGACTGCGCGCATACCGTGTTGCGTCAATAGAAACTGTTACCGAAGGGACTTGGTTGCCTCAGATGAAACTGTTACCGAACGTCCCTTGCTGGGCTGAGTGTCAGCCATGTCCCACAGCCTCTGGAGTTCTTGGTCTATCTG
>VGZV01000049.1 GCA_016872385.1 SAR202 cluster bacterium
CACGCTGCCTCGGGTCATCATGTCTACCTCCCCTTCGGTAACACGCATTTTGAGGCAACGTATCCTCCTTCGGTAACTTTTATTGTGAGTCAATTCGCCTTCTTTTTCCTGCCCGCTGTTCCTGCTATACTCAGCCTTCGTAAGCCCCAGCGCGGCCCAGGCAGGCGTTGGCGCTGGGATGGAGGCAAAGCCTAATGACAACCAAGCAGTGCATCTTCTGCAGCATGGCCAAAGACCCAGTACATCCTTCCCCCATCTACCGGGACGACCGGGTATTTGTGGTCAAAGACATCAAGCCCAAGGCCCCAGTTCACCTTCTGATTATCCCCAACATGCACCTGAACTCCCTGGCATATATCGGCCCCGGACAAGTGCCCATCATGGGCCATATGTTTGTGGTGGCCGAAGAAATGGCCCGGCGGGAGGGGGTGACTCTCAGCGGCTTCCGCCTGTCACTGAACCAGGGCCAGGACTCGGGTCAGGAGATTGACCATCTGCACCTGCATCTGCTGGCCGGACGCCGTCTGCAGGGCATGGGATAGGGCCAGGGCTTTGGATGCTGCCCTGCGCAGTCGAGTTGAAGAGCGGGTGGATGCCCTGCCCCCTGGGCTGCGTGACCACATCCACCGGGTGGTGGAGATTGCCCAGGAACTGGCCGTGCGGCATGACCTGGCTCCAGAGCTGGCGGCTCTGGGGGCGCTGGCCCACGACGTAGCCCGCGCCATGCCCGGCTCTGAACTGCTGCGGCGGGCCGCGGAATTGGGGCTGCCCGTGGGCCTGGTGGAGCGGCGAGTGCCTGTGCTGCTCCACGGCCCCGTGGGGGCGGAACTCCTGCGGCGGGAAGACGGCCTGCAAAACTCCGCCCTTTACCAGGCGGTTTACTGGCACACCAGCGGGCATCCTGGGCTGGACAAGCTGGGCCGGGTGGTCTTTCTGGCGGACAAGCTGGACCCCCAGAAAATTGGCCGGTACCCTTACCTTCCTCTGCTGCAGCAACTGGCTTTCCAGGACCTGGACCAAGCCATGCTGGAGTTTACCACCCGTGAGATAACATCCCTGGTAGCCCAGGGGGAGATGGTGCATCCAGCCATGGTGGATACCCGCAACAGCCTGCTGGCTGGCCATGCCAACAACAAGCCCCTGGAGGCGGAGCGTGCAAGTAATAGTCAGCGATGAAGCCCTGGCCCGCATCCAGGAGAAGGGCGGCCGCGCCGTGGTGGACCTGGTCTGGTGCTCCACCTGAACCGGCTCCACTCCAGAGGTATCCGTGGATACCTACATTGGCCGCCGCAACACCTCCCGCTATCAGGTGGTGCGGCAGGATGGTTGGGAAATCCTGGTCTCTCCCGACCTGGCCCGGCACACCCGCCGCATGTTCATACACCTGAAGCGGTTCCTCTTCTGGCAGCGCCTCCAGGCCGAGGTCGAGCTGCAAGACGGCGCAGTGCTGGAGAGGGCGTGAAGAGTGTAATGTACCCGCCCGGGGTGAGCTAGTCGAACCATGAGTGGGATGGCATTAACACATCCTTCGACAAGCTCAGGACGAGCGGGTACCTCTACCTCTTTTCACTTCCCCTCATCGGCATCGTGCGTCAGAAAATGCTCCCCTCCGTCTCCTCAGTGTCCGGCATGGTAATGCGTAGTTCCAGGATTACCAGGTCGTGGCGGTTGCCGCAGAAGTCCTTAACGTGGCCGGGCAGCGCGGCAATGGGCACAAACCCCAGCACCTGCGCGGTGTGCCGGGCCGCTTCTTCGGTGTCGGCCACCACTTCAAACATCACCTTTTCCAGACCCTTGTCCCGGGCAATCTCCACCAGCTTGTGCAGCAGAGCGCGGCCCACGCCACGGTTGCGGTAGGCGGGGTCCACCACCACCCGCACCTCGCCAATATGACGGCGTGCTCCCGCCCTGCGGTGGTGCAGCGTGCCATCGCCCACAATCTTGCCGTCCAGAATGGCCAGCCGCGGCAGCGCACGGCTGTAATCCAGCCCCTCGGCCCAGCGGTGGATTACCGGAGCGGAGGTCACGTCTTCCTTCAAGTAGAAGCGGTCCTCTTGCGGTATGCGCCGGAAGAACTCCAGCAGGTCCTTTTCATCCGATGGGACCATGGGGCGGATAATCATCTGCTGGTTATCTTCGGTCAGATACACGGTGGGGTAACCGGGCACAGGGTACACTGTAGTAGTCATAACGCCACACCTCCACGTTCCTTAGCCCAAGATGCCATAGACGCATCTAGGCAATATTAGCCTAGACAACGTGCGTGAACGGGCCGTAATGACTGCGATTGCTGCCGTGAAAATGGTGTGAAAACTGGGGGAGGTAGTGTATCAGGTTACCCCGGGGCTTAACTCGTCGCACCGGCGGAAGCCGGTGCCCAGACAGAAGTACGGCTGAGATGCAGCACTGGGTTCCGGCGTAAGCCGGAACGCCGAAGGCCCAATTGATACACTGTTCGGGGGGAATTTCGGTTGACTTACAATTAGCCCGCGGAACTACCGGAGGAGGTTCTCCTTGTAGTACCCGCTTAGCCCCACGCGGCTGACCCGCTCGTGGGAGCGCAAGGCCTCTTGAACCAGGGCGCGAATTCAGGAATTTGCCCCGAATCTTTCTGGAAGGCCAGGAGGGCGTCCCTGGCGCTGGGTTCTCCTGACAAAGCCAGCCCCATGATAGACATGGCAATTAGCTGGCGTTCCAGTTCCGTGCGGGATTCCTGGAAGGGGCTGGCCCAGGCCAGCTTCCGCTGCTCCCATGCACCGGTCTTCAAACCTTCGGTCAGATAGTTGAGGGCCTCGGGGTTTTTGCTCCGGTTGACCACATAGCCCAGGCTCATCACGGCGGCGGTCCTGGCGCGGTATTGGGCTGGTGTCAGCTTTCCCGGCCCGCCGATTTCCACCAGCTTGAGTAACGGCGCCACCGCCCGGTCATCTCCGGTGGCGGCCAGGGTTACCACAATGTGGGAAAGATATGGCTCCTCGCCGGGGCTTGCCAGCAAGTCCAGCAGCACTGGCACATCACCCGGTCCAAACCGGCTGGCTTCAGCATAGGGCACGCCGTGAATGTACGTGCGGTGGACAAACTCTTTGACGGTCAGGCCCTGGGAAGGGATGGCGGCGTCCGCGCCATTGGCCACAGTCATTGCGCCCAAGACTGCCGCCAGCAACAACACTTTCCACATTTCAGCGCACCACCTGGCCTTCCCGTACCGGCTACTTCAGAAAAGCGCCGGACTCAGTCTGGTTCACTTTGCGGTCATTGGCAAATAGCTGCGGATACATCAAGAACTCCAGGGTCGTATTGTGGTCCAGGCCCCTATTGTGCCCCAACTCATGGGCCCACAGCAGCCCTTCTATGTCCGGCGTCCCGTACCGTATCACCGCCAGGGACGTGCCGCCGATGTACGCGCAGCCCAGCACTCCGCCGGGGTAGAAAGCGCCGCACCGGTTGACCACCTTTACTTCCCCAGGTATGCCGGAGACCGCGGCAAAGTCGGCGTCGCTGTTAACAATGCCGCCCACCAGGCCGCCCGCAAAGGTATCCAGGGGGCCGTCACGGACCAGAACGGCGAAGGTTGGCACATCCCCCGCGCCGTCGTTCGTCTGAAGGGCGGCAGTCCCCTGCGACAGAAGGTTGTCCACTTCGGCGGCGGTCAGGGATATTCCGGCTTGGTAAACGTTTACCTTCAGGGGCACAGCTTTGGCATCGTTCTGCCAGGCGATGATGTTCCAGCCGCCGAACAGATCGTAGTTAGTGGACGCAATGGTCAGCCGCTGGAAGTGGTCAACTTTAACCCAGTAGGCTTGCCCGGCTCTCAGGCGGGTCAGGGTGCGGAACTCCGGAATTACCGAGTCGTACAAGTACCAGGCCTTACCAGCGTTGTCGAACCACCACACCCGGATGAGGTTGGACCCCAGGGGGGCCAGGGTCTCTTGGAGAGGGAGGCTCAGGTCGGCGGCAGTGGCTTGGGCCCGGACCGGGGCGCTGCGCCAGGCGGGGTTGGGGGATGTGACGCAAAGCGCCAACAGCGCGGCCAGGACCAGGATGACGGAAGCCCCCTTTCCTACATATCTGCCAGCCCCGCTGCCTTTTGCGTCCATCCTGACACCTCACTACACTCCCAGGTATTCTGCCGCGGCGCCCAGCAGTTGCTCCATCCGCTGCGGGCTATCGGCCTCGCAGTAAATGCGCAGCAACGGCTCGGTGCCGGAAAAGCGCACCGCCAGCCAGCCGTGGTCAAAGGTCAGCCGCCGCCCGTCAATTGAGTCCGATTTTCGCACCGGCAGCCCGGCCAGGCTGGTCCACTGGCTGCTGGTCAGCTTTTGCCGTATTTTCTCCCGCGCCTGGGCGGCAAAGGCCACGTCCCGCCGGCGGAAATAGTGCGGGCCGGTCTGGTCTGCCAAGTGTTGCACCAGTTGGGCTGGAGAATTGCCGGTGCGGGCCATGTATTCCAACAGGTACAAGGCGCTGAGGATGCCGTCCCGCTCCGGAATGTGGCCCCGGAAGGCAAAGCCGCCGCTTTCCTCGCCGCCCATCAGGGCGTTGGACTCGGTAAACTTGGGGCCAATGTACTTGAAGCCCACCGGCATTTCATGCACCGGCACCCCAAACTTCTGCCCCAGCTGGTTCAGCATGGCGGAGGAGGTGACGCCCTTGACCAGGGCGCCGCGCTCACCCCGTTGTTCCAGCAGGTACAGGGCCAGCAAGGAGAAGACCTGCAAGGTAGTGACGAAGTTGCCCGACTCGTCCATAAAACCCACCCGGTCAGCGTCTCCGTCCAGGGCCAGGCCCGCGGAGGCTTTACTGCGCCGGATGCGGCGGGACAACTCGGTCAGGTTATGGGCAATGGGTTCCGGCTGCTCCATGCCTGGGAACGCCGGGTTGCGCTCCCCATGCAGCTCCACTACCCTGGTGCTGCCGCCGGAGAGCAGGGAGGGCAGGTAGCCCGCCCCAGCGCCGAACATGGCGTCCACCACCACATTCAGTCCGGAGTTGCGGATGGCAGGCAGGTCCACCAGGGATCGGATGCGCTCCAGATAAGGCGGCGCTGGGTCAAAGTCTTCCACCAGCCCCTGGGCGCGGGCCTGGTCCAGGGCGATGAATCTTACTTGCGGCGCCTCCGCAATTTTGGCTTCCAGCCGGTCCGTAATCTCCTGGGTGGCGCTGCCAGCGTATTCTGGCTTGAACTTGAAGCCGTTGTAAATGCCGGAGTTGTGGCTGGCGGTGATAATGGCCGCCCCGCCTGCTTTACGGTGCAGCACATTGAAGCTGATTGCCGGGGTAGGAGCTGCCTTATCTGCCAGGCAAACCTTGATGCCATTGGCCGCCGCCACCTGGGCCACCGTCCCGGCAAATTCCCGGGACAGAAAGCGGGTATCATAACCTACCACCAGACCCTGGGCGGCAGTGCCCCGTTCCTTGAGATAGTCCGCCAGTCCCTGGGCGCAGCGGGCCACATTGTCAAAGGTAAAGTCCCTGGCGATGATGGCGCGCCAGCCGTCGGTGCCGAAACGGATGGGCGTTGTCATATGCAACTCCTGCCTTTACAGGATGGGTGGAGGAAGTTCGGTCACTCCTATGGATGCAATTCTTAAGGCCTGTTTAAAAAGGCTCGGCGCTCATGGTTCGACAAGCTCGCCACGAGCGGGCCTCATGCCCAATTTGCCACCATGCTCGCCGCCCTGAGCTTGTCGAAAGGCGAGCGCCCATAGTGCACGGGGACACTTTTTAATCACCCGCGCAGGCAGGGGCACCGCAAGACAGCGCCCCTGGCAGGCAGGATTAGTTCGGTTTCTGTCCGGGGGGCTAGCGCCCGCTGCGTCCGGCACTCTTGGCGGTGCCCAATCCTGCTTCCTTGCGGAGAATGTCTGCCTTGTCGGTGCGCTCCCAGGGCAGGTCCAGGTCATTGCGGCCAAAGTGGCCATAGGCCGCCACCTGCTTGTAAATGGGGCGGCGCAGGTCCAGGTCGTGGATGATGGCGGCGGGCCGCAGGTCAAAGTGTTTGTTAATCAGACTAACTATAAGTTCGTTGTCCACGTGGTTAGTGTGGAATGGCTCCACACTGACGGAGATGGGGTGGGCCACGCCGATGGCGTAGGAGACTATGACCTCGGCCCGGTCCGCCAGGCCGGCGGCTACCAGGTTTTTGGCCACGTAGCGGGCAGCGTAGGCGCCGGAGCGGTCCACTTTGGTGGGGTCCTTGCCGGAGAAAGCGCCGCCGCCGTGCCGGGCGATGCCGCCGTAGCTGTCCACCAGGATTTTGCGTCCGGTCAGTCCCGTGTCCCCCGCCGGGCCGCCGATGACGAACCTTCCGCTGGGGTTGATAAAGTAGCGGGTCTGGTCGTCCAGGTATTTGGCCGGGATAATCTTGCGGATTACCTCCCGCTTGATATCTTCGGCAATCCGCTCCTGAGTAACGTCAGGTTCGTGCTGGGCGCTGACTACCACGGTATGGATGCGGTGGGGCACCCCGAACTTGTACTCAACCGTGACCTGGGACTTGCCGTCGGGCCGCAGGTAGGGCAAAGTACCGTTCTTGCGGACTTCCGCCAGCTTCTGCACCAACTGGTGGGATAGGGTGACGGTCAGGGGCATCAGCTCCGGAGTCTCATTGCAGGCAAATCCCACCATCATGCCCTGGTCGCCTGCTCCGATGGTGTCCAGTTCTTCCTGCCTGGTCCGAGGCCGGGCGGCGCGCACCTCCAGAGCCTTGCTGACGCCCGCGCTAATGTCGGAAGACTGTTCCTGAATGGACACGGCCACGCCGCAGCTTTTGGCGTCAATGCCGTACTCGGCCTTGGTATAACCACATTCCCGCAGTGTGTTGCGGACAATGCCCGCCACGTCCACGTAGGTCTTGGTGCTGATTTCACCCATGACCACCACCAGGCCATTGGTGACGCAGCTTTCGCAGGCCACCCGGCCCAGGGGGTCGCTGCGCAAGACTGTATCCAGCACGGCGTCGGAAATCTGGTCGCACAGCTTGTCCGGGTGCCCTTCCGTCACCGATTCCGAGGTCAGCAGGTAGCTTGGGGATTCCAGAAACAGCAGGCCCATTTTATGCATCTATCTCCTGAGTGTTATCTGTGGAGCCGTTGGTAGGGGCGCACTTGGGTGTGCGCCCAGGTCAGACACACGGGTCTGCCCCTACGAGTTTGCTCAGGTCCCTTCCTCCCAGCTTTCCTGGTAACGCTTCTGGGCCGGGGTCAGCGTGTCTATCTGGATGCCCATGGACTCTAGTTTGAGTTGGCCCACCTGGGCATCGGTCTCCTTGGGCACGGGATAAACGCCCGGTTCCAGCTTGCTCCGGTTCTTCACCAGGTACTCTACGCTCAGAGCCTGGTTGGCAAAGCTCATGTCCATCACCGCCGAAGGGTGGCCTTCTGCGGCGGCCAGGTTAATCAGGCGGCCCTCGCCCAGCAGGTAAAGCTTGCGCCCGTCCCGGAGTTGGTACTCCTCCACAAAGGGCCGCGCCGTGCGGTGGCTGGTGGACATGGCTTCCAGCGCGGGAATGTTAATCTCCACGTTGAAGTGGCCGCTGTTGGCCATGATGGCCCCGCTCTTCATGACCGCCAGGTGCTCTTCGCCGATGGTGTGCAACCCGCCGGTGACGGTGATAAACACGTCGCCGATTTTTGCTGCCTCCAGGCCGGACATGACCTGGAAACCGTCCATCACCGCTTCCAGGGCGCGGATGGGATTGGTCTCGGTGACGATTACCTGGGCGCCCAGCCCGCGGGCGCGGGAGGCCACGCCCCGGCCGCACCAGCCGTAGCCCGCCACCACCACGCGACGCCCGGCCCACAATATGTTGGTGGCGCGGGTGATGCCGTCCAGGGTGCTCTGGCCGGTGCCGTAGCGGTTGTCAAAAAAGTGCTTGGTCTCCGCATCGTTCACCGCCACAATGGGGTAGCGCAGCCGCTTTTCCTGGGCCATGGCGGTGAGGCGGATGACGCCGGTGGTGGTCTCCTCGGTGCCGCCCACCACGTCCTTCAGCAGGTTGGACCGCTCCTTGTGCAGCAGGGTCACCAGGTCCGCCCCGTCGTCCAGGGTGATGTTGGGCTTGTGCTCCAGGGCGGCGTTGATGTGCTGGTAGTAGGTCTCGTTGTCCTCCCCCTTGATGGCGTGGGTGGCGACGCCGTACTCTTTGACCAGGGCGGCGGCCACGTCGTCCTGGGTGCTCAAGGGGTTGCTGGCGCACAGGGCCAGGTCCGCCCCGCCGGCCTTGAGGGTCAGGGCCAGGTTGGCGGTCTCGGTGGTCACGTGCAGGCAGGCGGCCAGGCGCAGCCCGGCCAGGGGCTTCTCCTTGGCAAACCGCTGGCGGATAAGGCGCAGCACGGGCATTTCCCGCTCCGCCCACTCAATGCGGTTTACTCCCTCTTGGGACAGGGCCAGGTCTTTTACCTGCCCTTTAGTTCTTCTGGATGTCAAAGTCTTGGGCCTCCTTAATTAGCTATCAGCCATCAGCAGGCAGCTATCAGTTTCCCCGCCCCCGGGGGCGGGAGCGCCACTTGGTTAAGCTGCTTCCAACAGCTTGGCCGCCAGGTTTTTTCCGTCCGATGGTGGGTGGCGGCAGGGGTGCCCCCTCGCGGCGCATAAGGGAAACCCACTCGTCAACAATTTGGCAAAGCTTGGCATAGACCTGCGCTTCATCCGCGCCGTGGCAGCAGGGGCCAATGATGCCGGGACACTGCCCGACAAAGCACTGGTCCTCCTCTGACCACTCAACAAGTTTGATGCACAGCGCACTGTCTTTCATGTACCTACGGGTTATTCCCCCGCGACGTGGGCAGCCGGTTGGCAATCCACTTGGGCGTGCCGTCCTCGATGTTGTAAAGGTTCTCCGTGTCAAAGCCCATGCTGGCGGCAATCTCGCAGGCCAGGCCGCTGCGCACCCCGGCGGCGCAGATGAACAGCAGCTTCTTGTCCTGGGGCAACTGGTCCATCTGGCCGGGCAGGTCGTCAATGGGGATGTGGATAGCGCCGGTCACGTGGCCGGTGACCCACTCGTCGTCGCGGCGCACGTCCACCACCACGGTGTTCTGAGGGTCCTTCTGCCGTATCTGGTAGGCTTCCCGGGAATCCACGCGGTAATATGGTTCACCAGGGTCTCTCCTGGGCATATGCGTTCCTCCAGATTTACCCCTCACCCTGCCCTCTCCCACAAGGGGAGAGGAAGAATAAGGCGACCCCAGAACCCTCTCCCTTGATGGGAGAGGGCAGGGTGAGGGTGATTCTCACTGCAAATACCGTCCCGCAATGGGGGCCAGCTTTTTCTTCAGCTCCGGCGGCACCAGGTGGCCGGGGGTGATGATGGCGTCCTTCAAGGCAGTGGCGCAGGGGCAGGCGCGCTGCCCGGTCAAGCGTGGGATGACCCGGCGCAGCACGCCCTTGGAGGTTGCCACGTTCTTTTGCAGGTTCCGCACCACCATCTCCACGGTCACGGCTTCCACGCTCTGATGCCAGCAGTCGTAGTCGGTGACGCAGGCAAGGGTGGCGTAGCACATTTCCGCCTCGCGGGCCAGCTTGGCTTCCGGCAGGGCAGTCATTCCGATAATATCCGCGCCCCAGGAGCGGTACATGAAGGACTCGGCCTTGGTGGAAAATGCGGGGCCTTCCATGACCACCAGGGTGCCGCCGGGGTGCACCGTGGCCCCCAGTTCTTGGGCGCCCTGGTACAGCAGGTGGCTGGTGGCGGCGCAGAAGGGTTCGGCAAAACCTATGTGCACCACCATGCCCTGGTCGAAAAAGGTGGAGTCCCGCAGCCGGGTGCGGTCAATGAGCTGGCTGGGCACCACCAGGTCTAAGGGGGCGAACTCCTCTTTCAGGCTGCCCACGGCGCTGACTGAGATGATGCGCTCCACGCCCAGGGACTTGAGGGCGTAGATGTTGGCCCGGGCCGGAATGCTGGTGGGGTTGATGCGGTGCCCCTGGCCGTGGCGGGGCAAGAAGGCCACGGGTACGTTGCCCAGGGAGCCCAGCACAATGGCGTCGCTGGGCTTGCCAAAGGGCGTGTCCAACTCTACTCGCTCCACGTTGGACAGGCCGTCCATCTGGTAAAGCCCGCTGCCGCCAATGACTCCAATAGTGGCCCTGGGATTAGCCACGGCGGTCCTCCACCGCCAGCTTCAGGCTCTCCAGGTAGGGAGGCCGGGCTACTCCTGCCTCGGTGACGATGCCGCTGATGTAGCGGTGGGGCGTCACGTCGAAGGCGGGGTTGATGGCGTGGACGCCCGCGGGGGCCACCGGCTTGCCCTGGAAGTGGGTCATCTCCTGCTCTGGGCGCTGCTCAATCTGGATGGCGTCGCCCGAGGCCAGGCTCAGGTCAATGGTGCTGGTGGGCGCGGCGATGTAAAAAGGAAGGCCGTTCTCCTTGGCCAGCACGGCCAAGGCATAAGTGCCAATTTTATTGGCGGTATCGCCGTTGGCGGCGATGCGGTCCGCGCCGGTAATGACGCAGCTAATCTGGCCCTGGCGCATGAGCATTCCCGCTGCCGAATCGGCCAGCAGGGTAGCTGGAATGCCCAGTTGCTGGAACTCCCAGGAGGTGAGGCGCGCTCCCTGGAGCCAGGGGCGGGTCTCAGTGTTGAACACCCGGAAGCGATGGCCCGCTTCCCAACTAGCGCGGATGACCCCCAGGGCGGTGCCGTAGCCCGCGGTGGCTAATGCGCCGGTGTTGCAGTGGGTCAGCACGCCGCCGCCGTCGGGAATCAGGTCCTGGCCCGCGGCCCCCATGCGCCGGTTAATGGCAATGTCCTCCTGGTGGATGCGCTGGGCCTCCCCCAGCAGGCGGGCGTAGATGTCCTCGCCCTCCAGGGCCAACTGCGCCACCTGGAGCATCCGGCGCACCGCCCAGGCCAGGTTCACCGCGGTGGGCCGCGCCGCGGCAATGACCTCCCCCGCCTGGCGGAGCTGGCTCAAGAACTGCGGGCGGCTGGCGGCGTGGATGTCCCGGGCGGCCAAAGCCATGGCGTAGCCCGCCGTCACTCCGATGGCCGGCGCGCCGCGGACCCGCATATCCCGGATGGCGGCCACCGCCTCCGGGTAGTGGTCAATGTCCAGTGTTACCTGCTCCTGGGGCAGGCGGGTCTGGTCCAGCAGCCGCAGCTTGCCGTTGACCCACTGGATTGGCTGGATTTCCGTCAAGGCGCCCCTAACCTCACAGGTAAACCGAGTCTCTCTCCCCCTGTGGGAGAGGATTAAGGTGAGTCCCGATGGCATCGGGATCACCCCAGCCCTCTCCCATTTAGTGAGAGGGAGCCAAGTCCTTAGCAATGACGTTTGTCAGATTCGGCTGGACCGATCCTTGAGCTCATGCCCCAGGCATTAAAAAAGCTTCTCACAGGGAGAAGCTGACAGTTGCTAAAACTCCCTCATCTTCCGCCCCGACGCTGGTCGGGACGACGGACTTGGCACCGTATCCCCCTTGCGCCCCCGCCATTAGGGACGCTGGGCCGGTTGCCTGGCTTCTTCGGGCCGTTCCCTCTGCCACTCTGGATAAGGGTTCCAGATTTCTATTCAGTTTTGAGGACGTGAGTAATGGTACAGGGGGCAACCCTGGCTGTCAAGAATAATGGCGGCACTGCGTTGACACAGTGGCGGGGGCTGAACATAATGGGGCCAGTCCAAGCAACTGAGAGGTGGGGACATGGCCGTGCAGTTCCAGGACTGGCATTTTTCTGAAGCCGAGCAGCAGAAGTACCGTGACTGGATGGCCCGCATCTTGGTGGGGCATACTGGCACTAAAGAGCGGTGCAACCAGACCGTCTATTGGACACCCCTGGCCAAGCCCCTATCCCAGTGCACCGTAACCCTGTTCACCACCGGCGGCGTCCACCGGAAATCAGATCGCCCCTTCGACGTCGCCAACCCCCACGGCGACCCGTCCTTCCGTGAGATTCCCACTGCCGTGGAAACTGCCCAACTCATGGTCACCCACACCCACTACAACCACGTGGACGCTGATCGGGACGTGAACTGCATGTTCCCCCTGGACCGGCTGCGGGAGCTGTGTGACGCTGGAGTGGTGGGCGGTATTGCCCCCACCGCCTACAGCATCATGGGCTTCAACCCCGACCCCACGCGCCTGGCTGAGGAAACCGCACCCGAGTTGGCCCGGCGCATCAAGACCAGCGGCGCCGACATCGCCCTGATGACCTGCGGTTGACCCATCTGCCACCGGTCCGTAGGACTGGTGCAGAATCAGGTGGAGGGAGCTGGAGTAGCAACTGTGTCCATGACGGTGCAGCCCCATATCACCGCCAGCGTGGGTGTGCCCCGGGCCATATACATTCGCTTTCCGGCGGGCAACCAGATAGGCGAGGCGGGCAAGCCCCAGCAACAGCGAGCCATCCTTACTGTCGCCCTGGAGGCCATTCACCACATCTCATCGCCGGGCACTATTGTGGAATTGCCCTACCGCTGGCGGCGTTTCCCCATTGCGGAGGAGCCGGTGTTCATCGGCGCATCCCAGGGGCCGCGCCACCCCCAGGCCGAAGCCATCGGCCAGCGGTTGGACGCGGCGGTGCGGCAGGCGCGGGAGTACCGGGCCTGGCTGGAAGAGCGGCTGGCCGAAGCCGAAGCCAGCCCTACGCCCATCCGCGGCCTGAATAACGCCCTGCGCACCCAGATTGGCCGGGTGGACCACCTCATTGAAGTGCTGGACAGCCAGGGCCTGGACGCCCTGCGGGAGGTGGTCAACTCCATCGCCACCCTGGAGCTGCGGGCCAGCGGCCGGTTTGTGTAGGTAGATGGTTGGAATGCGGATATGAAGATTCCCTAGCGGAAGGAGATTACGAGGGTTAAGGGCGTCGGAAATACTCCGTACTTTGGCAAGAGAACCTATGACCACTCTTCAATTTAGCGTCGTGCTGGCATCCAATGATCCCGACCCCGGCTATACTGCCACCGTCCCGGCTCTCCCTGGATGTGTCAGTTGCGGTGACTCTCTGGAGGAAGCCCTGGAGAACATCAAGGATGCTATTGCCCTTTACATCCGGGATTGCCGTGCCCACGGGGAGTCCGTGCCCGATGACCGAGGGGCGGTGGTCATGGTGTCAGTAGAAGTAGGAGCTTAACTTGGCGTCGCCTCTCCCCCTCCCCTCCGACGACCTGGGCCTGTTCACCGACCTGTACGAGCTGACCATGGCCCAGGCCTTCTACCAGCACGGGATGTTCGCCCCGGCCACCTTCAGCCTGTTCATCCGCAAGTACCCGCCGGACCGGGGCTACCTGGTCTCCGCCGGCCTGGCCGACGTGCTGGACTACCTGGAGAACCTGCGCTTCAGCCCCGCCAGCCTGGACTACCTGCGCTCTACCGGCATCTTCAACGCGGAGTTGCTGGAGTACCTGAGTAGCCTGCGCTTCACCGGCAGCGTGCGGGCCATCCCCGAAGGCCGCCTGTTCTTCCTCAACGAGCCGGTGCTGGAAGTGACCGCTCCCATCATTGAGGCCCAACTGGCCGAGACCTTCATCATCAACCAGCTAAACTTCCAGGTTCTGCTGGCCGCCAAGGCCGCCCGCTGCTGCTGGGCCGCCCCGGGCCGCATCCTCACTGACTTTGCCGCCCGCCGCACCCACGGCGTTGACGCCGCCCTGAAGATGGCCCGGTGCGGCTACATCGCCGGGTTCCAGTCCACCAGCAACGTGCTGGCCGCCCAGCGCTACGGCATCCCGCCCGCGGGCACCATGGCCCATTCTTTCATCTCCAGCTTCCTCTCCGAAAGCGACGCCTTCCGCGCCTACGCCGAAACCTTCCCAGACCGAGCGGTGTTGCTGCTGGACACCTACGACACCATCGAGGGCGCTTACCGGGCGGTGCCCATTGCCAAGGAACTGGAGGCCACTGGGCACCGGCTGCTGGCGGTGCGCCTGGACTCGGGGGACTTTGCTGACCTGAGCGTGCGAGTGCGCCGCATCCTGGACGACGCAGGCCTGGGCTACGTGAAGATTCTGGCCAGCGGCGGCCTGGACGAGTTCGAGGTGGAGGCCCTGGTGCAGGGCGGGGCGCCCATTGACATCTTTGGCGTGGGCACCAAGGCAGGCGTCTCCGCCGACGCCCCTTACTCGGACATGGCCTACAAGCTGGTGGCCTACGATGGTCGGCCGGTGATGAAGCTCAGCACCGGCAAGGTCTCCATGCCTGGGCCCAAGCAGGTGTTCCGCCTGCGCGATGCTCAGGGCAAAATGTGGAAGGATGTAATTGCCAAAGCCGATGAAAAGCTGCCCGGCGGGGAACCGCTGCTGGAAACGGTGATGGAGGGTGGCCGCCGCACCGTGCCCAGCCCGTCTTTGGAGCAAGCCCGCCAGCGGTTTCAGCAGGACTTTGCCCAGTTGGACGACCGCCACAAGCGCCTGCGCAACCCGCCCCACTACGAGGTTGGCGTCAGCCCGGCCCTGGAGCGGCTGACCTCGCAAGTGCAGGAACAAGTTGGCAGCGGCGATTTAGAGTAATAGGGCTTCCCTGGAGTGGTGGGGAAGTGCAGAGGGGGAACTCCTCTGCTGGGGTTTTGGGGTGTCCCCAAGGCTCTTTATTTCCCCTTCTCCCCGTTTGGGAGAAGGGGTTAGGGGATGAAGGTTCATGAAAATTGCCGTTTGCGTCAAATACGTGCCTGTGGTGGCCCGGATGCGCTTCGACTACCAGCGCAAGACCATCATCCGAGAGGGTGTGCCTTCAGAGGTGAACCCCTTCGACCTGCTGGGGCTGGTGCGGGCGGTGCAACTGAAGCAGTCGCCCCAGGACCAGGTGGTGGCCGTGTGCATGGGGCCGCCCCAGGCCAAGGAGGGGCTGGTGCAGTGCCTGGCCCTGGGCGCCGACCGCGCCGTGCTCATTACCGACCGCGCCCTGGCCGGCTCCGACACCCTGGCTACTGCCCGTGCCCTGTCCTTGGCCCTGCAACGGGAAAGCCCCGATTTGATTATCTGCGGCCGCAACAGCGCCGACGCCGAAACCGGCCAGGTGGGGCCGGAACTGGCGGAGCTGCTGGGCCTGCCCCACGTCAGCCAGGTGCGCAAGCTGGACTACCAGCCCGCCAGCAACGCCATTACCGCGGAGCGGGTTACCGATGAGGGCTACCAGGTGGTGGAGTGTCCGCTGCCCGCCGTGGTCTGCGTCACCGAGGGCATTGCCCCGGAGACCTTTCCCAACCGCCAGCAGGTGGCCGAGGTTCAGTCCAAGCCCAGCCAGGAGTTGACCGCCGCCCAGTTGTCCTCGGACACATCTATCTTCGGGCTGGCAGGCTCTCCCACCTATGTGGAAAGCATCCGGCTGGTGGAACCCAGCCGCCTGGGTGTAGTGATTAACCAGGACGACCCGGTGGCCGCGGCCCAGCAGGTAGCTGGACTGCTGCGGGAGCGTCTGGCTTCCCTGGGACATCAATCCGCAGGGGCAGCGCTTGCCTCGCCCCGGCATCGGTATCCCAACCAACGCAGCCAGGCCATCTGGGTGGTGGCGGAAACCTCCGCCGGTGGTCTTCGCCCGGTGACCCGGGAACTGCTGGGCAAGGCCCGGCAGTTAAGCGAGACTACCCGCAGCGAGGTAGCGGCGCTGCTCATTGGCTCGCGGCGTCAAGACCTGGTGGCGGAACTGACTGCTTACGGGGCCGACCGGGTGCTGGCGCTGGAAAACTCGCGGCTGGAGCCGGTGGCCAGCCGTGCCGTCGCCCAGGCAGTGGCCGCCGCGTTGGCGCGAGAGAAGCCCTATGCCGTGCTTTTTGCCGCCACCGCCGACGGCCGGGACCTGGCCTCTCGCGTAGCCGCCCGCCTGGGCCTGGGTCTCACCGGCGACGCCGTTGACCTGGAAATCAATCCCCAGGGCCAGTTGGTGCAGTTCAAGCCTGCCCTGGGCGGCAACGTGGTGGCTCCCATTCTGTCCAAAACCCTGCCCAACCTGGCCACCCTGCGGGAGGGGTTACTGACGCCCATTGTCCCGGACCACGCCGCCAGGGTGGTGGTGGAAGACCTGCCTGCGACGCCCTTCTCTGGCGCGGACGTGCGGCTAATATCGGAACACCGGCAGGAAGACCTGGGGGCGCTGGCCTTGGCCCAAGCCCAGGTGGTGGTGGGCGTGGGCAAGGGCATCGGCGGGCCGGAGCACCTGGCCAAGGTGCGGGAACTGGCCGAAAGCCTGGGCGCTACGCTGTGCACCACTCGCGATGTAGTTCACCTGGGCTGGCTGCCCCACCAGGTGCAGGTGGGCATCAGCGGGCGCGCCATCGCCCCGAAGGTTTACCTGGCGGTGGGCATCCGCGGCGCCTTCAACCACACCGTGGGCGTGCAGAAGGCGGGAGTAATCATTGCCATCAATACCAACCAGCGGCATCCCATCTTCAAGGCTGCCGACTACGGCATTGTGGGCGACTGGCAGAAGTATCTGCCGCCCCTGGCGGAGGCGCTGAGGGGAGTGGTGGAGAGGTAGCTATTTGAAGTGGCGCCTATGGTCTGGGCCAATCATGTCCGTTCTCGTAAGTGGACCAATCTGTGCGTTGGAATGTGACGACGAAATTGTCCACCAATATCCTGGCTGGCTGCTGGGGTAAACTCACTCGCAAGAGTTTGACGCGGGAAGGAGTCTGTATTTGGCGGACGTTGTTAACGAAGCCAGTGTCCTTGGTGAAGCAGAGGTCGTAATTTTGGGCCACTTGCCGGTACAGGGCGCCGTTGTCCAGTCCCTTTAAACGCAAGCTGTTGACTGGGTCTACCTGGTGTCCAAGGCGACGGAGGGCTGCTACTAAAGACTCGGGCAGGTTCTCGTCTAGGAGAATCCTCAAAATGCGGCCAGCAAGTCAGCGTGGGCCAGTTCATCCAGGGTTCCCCGAACCGCCTCTTCGCTCAGGCTGGGGTATTCTTGGAGAATTTCGGGGATGGTCATGCCGCTGGCCAGGAGCTCCAGCAGCAGGGATATGGAGATCCGCGTATCCCGTACCCGGGGGGGCGCCGCCCAGGTGCTCCGGGTCAGCAACAATCCACTTCATCGTGTTATTGTCCCGTTCAGCACAGCTTGATGAAGCAAGTCCTTGAGATTACACTTGCCTTACCAGCATTTTAGCACAAGCTGCGGGGCGTAGCTGGCACAAATACCTCCGCATTCACCTCCTGTATTATCTACCCATGCGCTTTCACGTACTGACCCTGTTCCCGGAAGTTTTTCCCGGCCCGCTGGCCCACAGCATGGTGGGCCGCGCCCTGGGCAAGGGGTTGCTGTCCCTCCAGGTGTCGGACATCCGCGCCTACACCCACGACGCCCACGGCACCGCCGATGATTACCAGTTCGGCGGCGGCGCTGGCATGGTAATGAAGCCCGAACCCATCTTTGAGGCGGTGGAGGCAGCCCTGGCCCCGTATCCGCCAGAGCAGCGGGGCAGCATCCCCGTGGCGCTAACCTCGCCCCAGGGCAAGTTGCTGGACCAGAAGCTGGCCCAGGAGTTGGCCCGCGCCCCGGCTTTGGTCATCATTTGCGGCCACTACGCCGGGGTGGACGCACGGGTTAGCCAGCGCCTGGCCACCCACGAAATCAGCATCGGCGACTACGTGCTCACGGGCGGGGAGCTGCCTGCCATGGTAATAATTGATACCGTGGCCCGCTTTGTGCCCGGCGTGGTGGGTTCGGCGGAGAATGTTATGGAAGACTCCATCACCTCCGGCCTGCTGCAACACCCCATCTACACCCGCCCTGCCGAATTTAGAGGCCTGGCCGTTCCGGAGGTGCTGCTGTCCGGCCACCACGCCCGCATTGCCCGCTGGCGTCGAGAGGAGTCCCTGCGGCGGACATTAGCCCAGCGCCCGGACCTGCTGGCCCGTGCGGACCTTTCCGTAGAGGACCTGAAGTTTTTGGAGGGCCTGGGCTATGAAGTGAAGCAGAAGTAGGGGCGTCCCGACAGGTCGGGACTGCGCCTTGTTTAATGGCTGATGTGTGGTAGGGGCGACGCATGCGTCGCCCCTACGGAAGAAATGTAAAGGCCAAGTAAGGTTCGGGAAGTGAGATAGAGGGAGTCGAGCGCCGGGGGTGAGAGGGTGGCCAGGCTAGAAGGAGAAAACGGGGTTGGCGTCCCGGTTTATGCGGCTTTCCGCCTTGATGCTCTGCCGCAGGAACTTGGGCAGGGCAAACATGTTGGTGTGGCTCTCGCCGTCGTAGAACTTCAGGGAGTGGGTAATGCGCTGGGCCGCCAGCCGGTCCACCTGCTCGGGCGATAACTTTGGCAGCGGCGCGTCGGAAGCCAGGTTGAATCCCCACAGGGTCTGAAAGGCCGGTACGTGCACCTGGCAGGCCACGGCGTGGTTGAAGGTGCTGGCCAGGGTGTGGTGAATAATGGTAAAGCATTCCTGGTGTCCCACCAGCCCTGCAGGGCCGGACTGGGTGACCAGAATGCCGCCGGGATTCATTTTGGCCTTGGCAAGCTGATAATACTCCTGAGTATACAGGAGGTAAGCCGGGCCGCCCTCCAGGGGGTCCACCAGGTCCATGACCATCACGTCAAAGCGCTGGTCGCATTCCGCCAGGTAGCCGCGGGCGTCCTGGTGGCGCAGCTCCAGCCGGGGGTCGTCAAAGCTGCCCCGGTGGTGCAGGGGCAGATGTTGGCGGCAAAGGGATACTACCTCCGGGTCCAGGTCCAGCATCACAACTTTCTGCACCGACTGATGGGCCAGCACTTCCCGAAGTGTGGCGCCCTCGCCGCCGCCCCCAATGAACACGGAGCGCGGCTCCCGGTGCAGCAACATGGCTGGGTGGACCAGAGCCTCGTGATAAATATGCTCGTCCCGCTCGGTGGACTGGGTCTTGCCATCCAGCACCAAGCTGCGTCCGAACAGGTCCGACTCCAGGACTTCCACATTCTGATAGGCGGTCTTGCCCGAGTACAGCACCCGCTGGACCCGCAGCATTACCGCCAGGTCAGGATAGACGGTCTCCAGAAGCCATTTGCCAGCTAACTCCATAACCTCCGCTGCTTCCTGGCGGCCCTACCGGGCAGCGACCAGGGGGAGCATCCCGCGCCGGACTTCCTTAATATCCGGGCTTTTGGACTCCAGCAGCTCAATGAGGATTTGGGCGGCCTTAGCCGGTTTCAGAGCAGAGCCGCAAGTGAATACGTCCGCGGCGGCGTAGCCATACTCCGGCCAGGTATGAATGGAGATGTGTGACTCAGCGATGGACAGAATGCCCGTCACGCCCTGGGGGCTGAACCTGTGGAAGGACTCGCCGATGACGTGCACTCCCACATCGTGGGCGGCCCGCAGCATAGCGGAGCGGATGTAGTCCAGGTCGTCCAGGAGCTTGGGATTACACTCCTTCAGCTCCAGAAGCAGGTGAACACCTAGTACATTCAATCACCCTCCCTCCTTTATTGATTGCCGTTCAAGATGGCAAAAGTCAATTTTATCGGCATACCCATTGGTAATCAATACCCTGAATTTGGCGGGCAGTGTATCAAATTGCCGTAGCATACTACGAGCACTCTATTCGTCACACCGGCGAAAGCCGGTGTCCAGTCCAACTTGGCGTAAACACTTTCTGGATTCAGGATTACGCTGGAATGACGAAGGCCAAATTGATGCACTACCAACTCGTCAGCGGAGCTCCACCACCCGGTCAATGGTTGGGATATCCGGGCGGAAGGTGGCCCTCCAGGCTTCCAGGGCCTTGATTTTGGCTACGTTGCCCGTCCATCCGGATACCAGTTCAATGGCCTCCATAATTTCTTCCGGAGTTGCCCCGGCCTTGCGGGCCGCGTGCATGTGAATTTGCATATGGGATACCAAGTCGTGAGAGGCCATGCACGCCACCACAATCAGCAGTTCCTTGGTTTTGCGGTCAATCTTGGCCTCTTTAAGGTAGTTTCTTTCCGTATTGTCGTTGTGGCGGCGCAGCGCGTCGGCGCCGCCCACGGCACCCACAAAATCGTGCAGGCCGTACCTGAATCCGCGAATCCGGGTAGTGCGTTCCAGTTCCTTGTCCAGTTCCGGATCTGCTGGCCCGCTGGGAGACTTTCGCTGGGCTGGTCTGCGTTGCGTCATTATCTCAACTCCACTACCCGGTCAATGGTGGGGATGTCTGGGCGGAAAGTAGCGCGCCAGGCTTCCAGGGCCTTGATTTTGGCCACGTTGCCCGTCCAGCCGGACACCAGTTCTATGGCCTCCAGAATCTCTTCTGGGGTTGCTCCAGCTTTGTGGGCGGCGTGCAAATGAATTTGCATGTGGGACACCAGATCGTGGCATGCCATGCAGGCGATGGCGATGAGAAGTTCCTTGGTCTTGCGGTCCAGGAGGCTCTGGTTGAGGTAATGGGCTTCTACATGGTCGTTGACGGCTTTGAGGGCGTCAACGTCCAGCTCGGCCAAAAAATCGTGAAGACCGTAACGGAACCCACGGAGCCTTGTGACCCGCTCCAACTCCGTAGCTTTATTAGCTGTCATAGGTCAGCCCCCTGCCAAAAGGCCAACCGGGCCTGGAAAATCTGACGAAACAGTCTACTCCAACAATACTGCGCCTGTCCATGCGGCGAATTGACTCACAATAAAAGTTACCGAAGGAGGATACGTTGCCTCAAAATGCGTGTTACCGAAGGGGAGGTAGACATGATGAC
>VGZV01000050.1 GCA_016872385.1 SAR202 cluster bacterium
CTCATCCTGAGCTTGTCGAAGGATGAGTAGCTTTTAGCCCGCTCATGGTTCGACAAGCCCCGACCTGGTCGGGATCCCGATACGTCGGGACTCACCACGAGCGGGAATTGTCACACACCCTCTTAGAGGGTGTCTAAAAAGGCTAGGCGCTCGTGGTTCGACAGGCTCACCACGAGCGGGAAAAACCGCTCACCCTGAGCTTGTCGAAGGGTGAGCGCTGGTAGTGCACAGCACTTTTTAAACACGCTCTTAGAGGAGAATGCGCATGCCCGTTGACCCCATCAGCCTGGAAGTCTTCAAGAATATGTTCGTGTCCGTGGCGGAAGAAATGGGCGTGGCCCTGCTGCGCACCGCCTACTCGCCCAACATCAAGGAGCGGCGAGACTTTTCCTGCGCTGTCTTTGACCCCCAGGGCCAGATGGTGGCGCAAGCAGCCCACCAGCCGGTTCACCTGGGGGCCATGCCTGCCTCGGTGCGGGCGGCTATGGACGCCTTTGGCTCCAGCGGCCTTCAGCCCGGCGACATGGTCATCCTCAATGATCCCTACCTGGGTGGCACCCATTTACCTGACATAACCTTACTGTCGCCGGTTTACGTGGAAATCCCCCCTAACCCCTCTTTACCAAATGAGGGGATGAGGGAATTTGAAGGACAGCCCAGGCGAAGCTCCCGGCAGTTGGTGGGTTTTGTGGCTAACCGTGGCCACCACGCCGATGTAGGTGGCATGACCCCGGGATCCCTGCCACTGTCCACAGAGCTTTACCAGGAAGGCCTGATTCTGCCGCCCCTCAAGCTGGCGCGCCGGGGCCGCATCAACCAGGAAGTTATTCAGTTAATCTGCCGCAACTCCCGTACCCCTGAGGAGCGCAGAGGGGACCTGGCGGCCCAGATTGCATCCATCCGGGTGGGGGAGCGCCGCTTGCAAGAGATGGTGCAGCGTTATGACCCTGGCCTGGTGCTGGAACATATGGGGGCCTTGCTGGACTATGCGGAGCGGGTGACGCGCCAGGCCATTCGGGAGATTCCGGATGGAGCGTACTACGCCCTGGACTATATGGACGACGACGGCCTTACCGACCAGCCGGTGCCCATAGCGGTGGCCATCACCGTCTCTGGCGACCAGATGACGGTGGACTTCACCGGCACTTCGCCCCAGCGGCCTGGCTGCATCAACGCCCCGGCGGCAGTCACCGCCTCGGCCTGCCTGTACATGGTCCGTTGTGTGGTGGGCGACGCCGCTCCCGCCAACCAAGGCTGCCTGCGGCCTGTGACTCTGATTACCCCACGCGGCACCCTGGTCAACCCAGAACCCCAGCGCGGTGTGGCTGGCGGCAATGTGGAGACTTCCCAGCGCATCACCGACGTGCTGTTCGCCGCCATGTCCCAGGCCTTGCCACACCTGATGCCCGCCGCCAGCCAGGGCACCATGAACAACCTGCTCATCGGCGGCCACGACCTGGCGCGCCACAAACCCTTTGTCTATTACGAGACCATTGCTGGCGGCATGGGCGCGCGCCCAACCAGGGACGGCATCTCCGGCATTCACACCCACATGACCAACACCATGAACACCCCCATTGAGGCCCTGGAGTTCGCCTTTCCCCTGCGGCTCCGGCGCTACGCCGTCCGCCGCGGCTCAGGTGGGGATGGCCTGCACCGGGGCGGCGATGGCCTGGTGCGCGACGTGGAGTTCCTCAGTCCGGCGCGGGTCACCATCCTTTCTGAGCGGCGCAAGCGTCCGCCCCCAGGCTACCACGGCGGGCATCACGGCCAATCTGGGGAGAATGTGCTGCTGCGGGGCGGCGTGGAAGAGGTGGCCCTGGCAGGCAAGGAGACCCTGGACGTGGTCCCTGGCGATGTGTTAAGCATCCGCACTCCCGGAGGCGGCGGCTGGGGCAAGCCGCAGAATGAGTAGGAGTTGGCAAGGCAACAGGCTGGGCCGATATTCGGCACGGCTGGCTGCAAATATTCAGGGTTTCTGTCCCACGCCATTGCTTGCATGCTCTGGCCCCAGCCGGCAGCGCGGAGAAAAACTGACGATGCTCCAGGACATGGTGCTGGACTTGCACAGATGGCGTATAATTGGCTTGCAATTTTGAGTCTGGGGCGTTGATGGCGTCACCCAGGCCAAAATCTGAGGAGGAGAATTATGCCTACTGCGCCTACCTTTTACGTGCGGTGCAACCACTTCCTGTCCCTGGCAGTTGACGAGAACGGCCAGCCCTGCCGGTTCATGGTCAAGGCTTCTACTGAGAACGAAGCGCTGACCCAGATGTCCCAGCATGTGCAGAAGGTGCACAAGCAAAACCCCAAGGACTTGATGAACAACATCAAGGCCTGCATCCACCAGACTGGCACCAAGACCTTTGGCACCCGCGGCGTCGGCAGCGGCCACCACTAACCCATGCTGTAAGGTTGCCTGCGGAATAGAAACTGCCGCAGGCAACTGTTCCTGTACTGCAAAAAGCCAATCCCCTAGCTTCTGGCAGGCCCTTGGGCCGGCTTGGCTAGGGGATTATGGCCTGGTCTATGGCGGTTGAAGCTTCTATTTTCCGTCGTCAAAACTGACGATGACAGCGGCGTTGGCGATGACGCAGGCGTCTTTGCCATCCGCGCTGGGAATCTCCAGCCCGCCGGGCACCACCTTTATATAGCCGGTGCCATGAGGCAGGGTTGCCAGCACCGCCTCCTTGTCCACCTTCTGCGGGCTGGGAACACCAATGGTCACGTCAACTCGCATGTCGTCTGCAGTCTTGCCTATTAGCTTCTGAAATCCCAGGCTGCTGTGGTGCAGGGCGTCAAACACCGCCCGCTTGGCTGCGCTGGTGTAGTCTTTGCCGTGGACGTCCACGCCCATGCCCATTTCCAGGATGCATCTTACCAAAGCCATTGCGAGGTAACCTCCTGATGATTTTTGCGCCAGGTGGGGGCTGTCAGCCAGCCCCATTAGACACCAGGCATTCCAGGCCGTCAAGGGAGAGGCCCAGCTTGTCAGGGCAATGGCATGTCAAGGCTAGCTTGCTTTGGCACTTGAACGCAATTGAGGTCTTTCAACGGCGAAATCCCCCCAGCCCCCCTTTGCAAAGGGGGGCCTGGGGGGATTTGCATTTCGGTACAGTACAACTTGCGATTACCCTGGCCAGCCTGGTCAGGCAGCGGGCCAGTTTAATCTTGCTGGTGTTCTCCTCGGTGTTTCTTGCCGGATGCCCTGGCGCTGCCCCCAATACCGGCGCTGGGGTTACCCTCATCGTCTCGGCAGCCTCGGACTTGACCTTCGCCTTTCAAGAGATATCCGGCCTGTTCCAGGAAGAGAATGAGGCCAAGGTGGTCTTTAATTTTGGTTCCACAGGCCTTTTGGCCCAGCAGATTGAGCAAGGGGCTCCGGCGGACCTGTTTGCGGCAGCCAGTATGTCAGCCATTGATGAATTGGAGCGGGCAGGCCTGATTACTCCTGGGAGCAAGACCCGGTTTGCCCGCGGCTATCTGGTAATGTGGAGCCGCGCCGGGACTTCTTTTCCAATGAAAGAATTGGCTGACCTGCTGAGTCCGGAAGTCAAACGCATCGCCATCGCCAATCCAGACCATGCTCCCTATGGTGTGGCGGCGCGGGAGGCCCTGCAATCTGCAGGCTTATGGGACATCCTCCAGCCCAAACTTGTGCAGGGGGAAAACGTCCGCCAGGCCCTGGCGTATGCCGAGGCAGGCAATGCCGACGTGGCACTGGTGGCTCTGTCCCTGGCCCAGCAATCCAACGGGGGCCGCTGGGTCCGGGTGCCGGAAGACCTGCACAATCCCATTGACCAGAGCCTGGCAGTCATCAGGGCATCGCCCCATCAACAAGAGGCGCGACAGTTTGCGGAATTCATTGCTAGCCCCCGCGGAAGGGCGGTGCTGGAGAAGTACGGCTTTGCCGTACCACTGCCGGAGGCGGCACGATGATCTGGCCTGCCCTCCTCCTGTCCTTGCAAGTCACTGCGGTCGCTACCGCCCTGCTCTTCGCGGCGGGACTGCCCCTGGCGCTTCTATTGGCCCGGCTGCGATTCCGGGGCCGGGTTTTGGTGGAAACGCTGGTGCTGCTGCCACTGGTGCTGCCGCCCAGCGTGGTGGGCTATTATCTGCTAATTGCCTTGGGACGGGACAGCCCTTTGGTGCAATGGTTTGGGATTAACTTGCTTTTTACCTGGCAAGGGGCGGCTTTGGCCGCAGCGGTGGTTGGGTTGCCGTTGATGGTCCAGGCGGCGCGGGCGGCCATTGCTGAGGTGTCTTCTACGGTGGAGAATGCGGCCCGCACCCTGGGCGCCTCCGAGTTGGAGGTCTTGGGGCGGGTAACCCTGCCCCTGGCGCGCCGGGGAATTCTGGCAGGACTGTTGCTGGGCGCGGCCCGGGCCATCAGTGAGTTTGGCGCCACCCTCATGGTGGCAGGCAGCATCCCTGGCCGCACCCAAACCATGCCCTTGGCAATTTATGATGCAGTGCAGAACCGGCAATACGACCTGGCTAATCAGATGGTGCTGATTATGACCGCTCTGGCGTTCTTGGCCCTGTGGCTGGTCCGCCAGGCCGAGTACTCCCAAGGGCTTTCGCCAGCAGCATGGTTCCGGTCCGCGTTGTTCCGACGGCGATATGAGTGAGCCTGCCCTGCGGGTGGATATTGAGCGCCGCATTGGCGCATTCCGGCTTCAGGTGAATTTGGAAGCCTGGCCTGGGGTGCTGCTGCTCTTTGGGCCGTCCGGCGCGGGCAAAACCCAGACTTTGCGGACTATTGCCGGACTGACGGCTCCGGACTCCGGGGAGATTTGGCTGAATGGGACTCTTCTGTTCCGGCGGGGCCGGCCGGGAAATCCCTTGAACGTCCCGGCCTGGCGGCGGCGCGTTGGGTATGTTTTTCAAGACTATGCCCTGTTTCCCCATTTGACCGTGGCAGATAACATTGCCTTTGGCCTTTCCAACCGCCGCAGCCCCCAGGCGGTGGAACGGGTCAAGGAGCTGGTCAAAATTTACCATTTAGAGGGGTTGGAGCGGCGGCGGCCCTGGGAATTGTCCGGCGGCCAGCAGCAGCGGGTGGCCCTAGCCCGCGCCCTGGCCCCCAATCCGCAGGCGTTGCTGCTGGACGAACCCTTTGCGTCCCTGGATGCGGAGCTGCGGCGGGAACTGCGCCGGGAGTTACGCGCTTTTCTGGCCTCAGCCAGCATCCCCGTGGTGTTGGTAACCCATGACCGGGAAGACGCCCTGGCCCTGGGCGACACGGTGCAGGTCATTGATCACGGGCAATGCCTGGCCCACGGCGATCCCCTGCGTGTCCTGGGCCAGCCTGGTCAGGAACCGGTGGCCCGGCTGGTGGGAGTGGAAAATCTCCTGTCTTTGCGAGTAATGGAACGCCATCCTCTGGATGGCACTATGATTTGCGCTGGCCAGGGCGTGCGGCTGGAGGTGCCCCTGTCCAATGGCCGTGGGGAGGACACCATAATGGTAGGCCTGCGGGCCTCGGACATAATACTGTCGCCGCAGCAGATGGGCCGTTCCTCAGCCCGCAATCAACTGGCGGGGGTGGTTATTCAGGTGGAATCACGCCCGCCGGGCTATGAAATTGCCCTGGACTGTGGAGGGACAATCCTGCGGAGTCGCATTACCGGGGCGGCCCTCGCCGAGATGGGCATCCAGAAAGGGCAGACTTTGTGGGCGGTCTTTAAGGCATCATCCTGTTTCCTGGTGGAAGGAGGGCCTGCCCCAGCCGGTTAAAAATGCGGCAGATATTGCCTGTTTTTTTAAGAAATCCAGGATCCGCTCTTGAGCGTATTGCCCGATTATTAGGAGTCTGGATACGGTCGCCCCTGGATTCAACTATATTCCATGATGGGGTGTTACAAATGGAGGATAAACAGCAGGAGCTGGTATCACAGGCATCCCGGGACATTCGGGCTGGCCTACTTACCTGGCGAGGGTTTTTGTGGAGGATGGCTGTACTTGCCGGGGGGGACGGCTTTGAGTCTCAGCGCCGCAGCAAATCTGGCCTGCGGAGTCGCCGCCACGCCCACCCTGGTCCCCACGGCTACCCCGACGCCCACACCCCCTCCGCCTACTTCTACACCGGAGCCTGGGACGACGGTAAGACCGGATGACCCCCGCCTACAGGCTGGGCCGGTGGAATTTCCCGGCGATGCCGGCGCGGTCAAAGGCTATTTGGCCAGGCCCCAGGGGAACGGCCCCTTCCCAGCCATGCTGGTGGTCCATGAAAACCAGGGGCTCCTGCCCCACTTTGCCGACGTGGCCCGGCGTTTGGCCCTGGAAGGATACGCTGCCCTGGCGGTGGACCTGGTCTCCCGCAAGGGTGGCACCCTGGACCCAGAGCAGGGCATCACCGCCCTGCGGGAGATTCCCTCAGACCAGCTTTTGGCCGATGCCAACGCCGCGGTGCGCTATCTGCAGGGCCAGAGCTATGTCCGGGCGGACCGGGTGGGCGTAACAGGCTTTTGTTTTGGCGGCGGAATCTCATGGCTGCTGGCCGTGCGGAATCCAGGAATACGTGCGGCGGTGCCCTTTTACGGCTCTGCACCCCCGATTGCTGAAGTCCCTGGCATGAAGGCGGCGGTCCTGGGCATCTACGCGGGCAATGACAACCGCATCAATGCGGGAGTCCCAGACCTGGAGGCGGCGCTGAAGCAGAACCAGAAGACCTATGAGCTGATGACTTATCCTGGGGTTGACCACGCCTTCTTTAATGACACCAAGACCCAGTACAACGCTGCGGCCGCCGGACAGGCCTGGACCAAGGCAATGGCGTGGCTGGACCAACACCTGAAAAAGTAGCTTGGGCCATTGTCGGCAGAACCCTTGAATGACGCAGGGGCAGGTTTCAAACCTGCCCCTGTCTGGTCCCAGTCTCCTAGTTCCTATCCCAAAAACTCACCGCTGAGCACGCGGAGACCGCTGCGATAATAGGAAACCAATCTAAACTCTCTGCGTTCTTTGCGCGCTCTGCGGTTATTAGGATAGGCTCTTAGTTTCTTGCTAGTTCATCCCCCGGTTAATCACAAATACGCGGTCCAGGCGAGCCAGGTCTTTCTCCACACTGGTCTGAGCGTCTGGGAACAATTGGTGCGCCAGGGCTTCCACCGCAGGCGCCTGCTCTGGGTCCAGTTCCAGCAGGATGACACCTGGCTCCTTGAGCTTGCCGCCGGCCGCTTGGGCCACCAGGCGGCGGATGTGGTCCAAGCCGTCGGGACCGCCGTCCAGGGCCTCGCGCGGCTCTCGCTGCACTTCCGGCTGCAACGTGGGAATCCGGTCTGTAGGGATGTAGGGCAGATTGGCGGCAATCAGGTCAACCGGCTCCGGCAGCGGCTCCAGCAAGTCGCCCTTCAGCAGCGTCACGCGGTCTGCCACGTTGTGCCCCCGAATGTTGTAGCTCGCCACGTCCAGGGCCTCGTCGGAAACGTCGGTGGCATAGATGCGGGCATTGGGCAGGTGGATTGCCAGGTTAATGGCGATGGCCCCGGTGCCGGTGCCCACGTCCGCAATGACCAGGGCAGGGTTTTCCATGCCCATTAACGCCATGAACAGGGCGTGCTCCACCAGGGTCTCCGTCTCAGGGCGGGGGATCAACACATTGGGGTTGACCAGGAGGTTGATGCCGTAGAATTCGCGGCGGCCCAGTATGTAAGCCAGCGGCTCCCGGGTCAGGCGGCGGGCCACCAGTTGGGCCAATTGCCGTTCCGCCGGAGCAGGCACTTCCATTTCCTGGCGGGCGAACAGGTCCTGGCGGGGCAGCCGGACTACCGTCATCACCAGGACCTCGGCTTCCAGCCGGGAGTCCGGGATGCCAGCTTCCTCCAGAGTGCGATGGGTCTGCTGGACTACCTGTCGGAGGGAGGTCAGGCCAGCACCCCTTCCAGGAGCTGGGCTTGCTCCCAGGCCACCAGGGCGTCAATTATCTCGTTCAGGTCCCCGTCCATAATTCGGGGAATTCCGTGGAAGCTCTCCCCAATGCGATGGTCGGTAATGCGGTCCTGGGGGAAGTTGTAGGTGCGGATTTTTTCCGAGCGCTCGGCGCTGCCCACCTGGGCGCGGCGGGTCTGGGAAATCTCAGCATCATGGCGCTCCTGTTCCGCCTGGTACAACCGGGCACGCAGGATGGCCATGGCCTTCTGCTTGTTCTTGTACTGGGAACGCTCGTCCTGGCAGACCACCACCAGTCCCGTGGGCTGGTGCACAATGCGCACCGCCGTCGCTACCTTGTTGACGTTCTGCCCCCCGTGGCCGCCGGCATGGAATATGTCAATGCGCAGCTCGTCGGGGTTGATTTTTACTTCCACTTCGTCGGCCTGGGGCAGAACGGCCACCGTGGCGGTGGAAGTGTGCACGCGGCCCTGGGCCTCGGTCTCTGGCACGCGCTGCACCCGGTGCACGCCGCGCTCGTACTTCAGGCGGCTAAAAGCGCCCTGGCCCTGGACTTCAAACACTATCTTGTTGAACCCGCCCTGGTCCGAGGGGCTGGAGTCCATGACCTCCACTTGCCAGCCGCGCAATTGGGCGTAGCGGGTGTACAAGCGGTAAAGGTCTCCAGCGAAAATACTGGCTTCCTGGCCCCCCGCGCCGGCGCGGATTTCTACTATAACGTCGCGGGCATCGTTGGGGTCTTTGGGCAGCAACGCCACCCTTAGGGACTGGGCCAATTCCTCCAACTGGCTCTCCACCGAGGCCAGTTCATCCCGGGCCATCTGGGCCAGTTCCGGGTCAGCGCCCTCGGTCACCAAGGCGCGCAGGTCTTCCCGCTCCTGGGTCAGCTTCTTGTGCTTCAGGGCAATGGCCACCAGGTCTTCCAGGGAGGCCCGCTCTTTGGCCAGGGCCTGGACCCGTTCAAAATTAGTCGCCACCTCTGGCTGGGCCAGGGTGTTCTCGATTTCCTGGTAGCGCTGGAGGATGCCCGCCAGCTTGTCAAAAATAGAAGTCATATCATCCTCAAGTTTAGCGTAACCGGCCCCTGGTCACAAGGGCTGTTTTACCCCCCAGTGGATGGCCATCGTGCCGCAGCCCAGGCGTCGGTAGCCCACTTCCCGCAGGCCCAGTTCCCGGAAAAGGCGGGCCAGGGCCTCCGCTTCCAAGAAGCGGTCCACCGACCGTGGCAGGTAGGTGTAGGCGGCCCGTTCGCCGGCCACCAGTTGGCCCATGAGCGGCACCAGATGGTGGAAGTAGAGCCGGAAGGACCGGGATATGATGCCGCCGGTCATGGGTGTCAACTCCAGAATGGCGACGCGCCCGCCGGGCCTGACCACCCGGACCATCTCCCGCAGCGCGCCAGCAATGCCATCGGGTTCCGGCATGTTGCGCAGGCTGAAACCGGCAGTGGCGCAGGCAAAGGTATTGTTGGGGAAGGGCAGCGCCAGGGCGTCGCCAGCGGCCCAATAGACCCGTCCATCCATGCCTTTTTGGCGGGCCTTGCGCCGGGCCAGGGCCAGCATTGGCGGCAGCAGGTCTGCCCCCACCACCGGCTGGATTCCGGGCCGCCGGGCCAGGCAGAGGGCCAGGTCTCCGGTGCCGGTGGCCACATCCAGGGCTGGGCCGGTCAGCCCTTGGGAGGCCAGGCGCGCGGTCAGCCGCTTCCAACGGTGGTGCTGTCCGCCGGTCATCAGGGAGTTCATCAGGTCATAGCGCGGCGAGATGCGGGCAAACATCTCCGCCACGTACTGCTGCTTATCTTGCGTCTCTATGCCAGGCATCAGGTCAGGCCAAGAGCATCCGCATCGGATGAAGAGTCCTGCTGAAGGGGTTCAAGACCAGCCCCAGGATTTCCAGAGTAACCACGCCCAGCAGGGCCTCATCCCCGGGTTCGCCCAAGATCACGGCAGTGTAATCCTCACCCTGCGGGAGAACCAGATAGTATCTGGAGATTTGGCGCCGGATCATAGTGCCGCCGGCCAGGGCGAAAGTATGCTCTCGGGTAGGCTCAAGCCCAAGCTGCTGCCATACCTCGGTGGGCAACAGAGAGTAGGTGGCGCCGCTGTCCACCAGGAATCGTGCCGGAGCTTCCCTTCCAGAAGGCCCGCGGGCGGTCCCTTCAATATAGGTTACTCCCATTACTCCTCCTTTTCCCGGTACTGCAAGTCCGGGGGAAGGGCTTGCTCGACGCCGAGAGCCACCAGCACCCGCTGCACGGTAAACCGCACCAGGTCATCCATGCTCCGGGGTTTCAGATAAAAGGCGGGCTGGGGCGGCATTACCACCGCGCCCATGCGGGCCAGGGTCAGCATGTTCTCCAGGTGAATACTGTGCAGGGGCGTCTCCCGGGGCACCAGCACCAGCTTGCGGTTCTCCTTGAGGCAAACGTCTGCCGCCCGCAACAGCAGGTTGCTGGACAGCCCGTGGGCCAGGGCAGCCAGGCTGTTCATGCTGCAGGGCACTATTGCCATGCCGCAGGTAGGGTAGGTGCCGCTGGCAATGGGCGCCCGCAAATCTCCAATGCCATAGGAAGTGAAGTGGGGGTGCTCCCGCCACTGAGCCAGCGTAGAACTGAAAGGAGTGTCCAGTTCTTCCTGCCACACCAGCCGGGCGGCCTGGGTGCACACCACCGCTGTGGGCACGTCCCGGCGCAGTAGTTCCTCCACCGTGCGGAGCGCCAGCACCGAGCCAGATGCGCCGGAAATTCCTACCACCACCGGATTCACGCTACACCACCAGGCTGAGAATGGTGAAGAAGAGCAACTGGGTAGAGATGTAGCTGTTCACTCTGAAGAAGGCAACTCCCACCCTCGAAAGATCATTGGGCTTGACCAATCGGTTCTCGTAGATTAGCAGACCCACGGCGATGGCCCAGCCAATGTAGTAGAAATAACCCAGATGCAGCCAAATCCCCAGGCCCAGCAGGGCGGCGGCGGCCAGGAAGTGCATGACCCAGACAATGCGCAGGGCGTTGGCGATACCGAACTGTTTGGGCACAGAGTAAACCTTGTACGTCTTGTCAAAGTCGTAGTCGGTGCAGGCGTAGATGATGTCGAAGCCGCCTGCCCAGCAGGCCACGGCAAAGGACAACAATACCGCCGGCCATTCCAGCCTGCCTGTGACGCCAATCCAGGCCCCTGCCGGGGCAATGGCCAGCGCCCATCCCAGTATGAAGTTGCAGGCCCAAGTGTAGTACTTGGCGAAGGAATAAAACACTACATAAGCCGCCGCTACCGGCGCTAGGGCTGCGGCCAAGCGGTTCAGTTGCCAGGCTGCAATCAGGAATATTGCCAGGGAGACAGCCATGATGACCAGCACTTCGTTAACCTGGAGCAGGCCCAGGGGCAAATGCCGGGTGTGGGTGCGGGGGTTGGCTGAGTCCTCCTTTCGGTGAATAAGCCGGTTGGCAAACATGCCCAGTGTGCGCACGCTGAACATGGCCAGAGTAATCCAGATAAAGGGCTTCCAGCCAGGCCAACCCTGGGCGGCTAGCACCATGCCCATGTAGGCAAAGGGCAGGGCAAACAGCGACTCCCAGATGCGGATGGAAGAGAAGTAAAGGGGGACTTTGCCGAGGATTATCCTGGCGGCAGGAAGGTTATTGATGGTTATCATGGCTTGCGCCCTGATTATAGCATCATGGCCTGCCCTCCATTCCTACCGTTTGAAGTGTCTTCCCACCGCCACCACAAAGAAGCCCAGGAGGAAGGTGTCCAGCATCATATTGGCATAACGTATGATAGGGAGCCACCAGGCGATGGTGGTCAGTTCGCCGCCAAAGAGGCCAGTGGCAGACAGGGCGGCAGCCAGGGCCTGCACAAAGATTTTGCCATACGCGGGCACTTCCGCCCAGGTCAAACTGAATAGGTTCATCTGGGCTATGCCGTCAGCAGTTTCAAACCCTCCCTGGACGTACAGCACAGATGTGATGAGGCCAAAGAACATGTAAAAAAGCGGTGGCCGCAGATAGCTTTCGCCGTACATTGCCAGGACGCGGTACACGGACAACATTCCCCGGTACAGCCAGGAATACGAAGGGTCCCGCCGCCGCATTTCCATCTGGCCCACGTAAAAATGGCCTGCCTCTGCCTCCTGGCGGTGGTTTTCCAGGTTAAGGCGGAACTGCCGGTACAGGTCGGCAACTAATCGGCGCTCCCGCACAGCCTGGTCCATCTGCTGGGAAGTCTCCAGTTCCATTTCATCGTAAAGCACCACCCGTAGTTGAGACAGGTGCTTTAGTCTTCGGAATGGCAGCGGCCAGAGCAGCGACTCCGGACGGTGGCCCCAGGTGCAACCCACAAAACGCACCTCGCTGACGTCGGTCCGCAGAAACGATACCCGGGACAGGTCCACGTCTTCAAACCGGACCGCCTGGGCATCCTCTAGAACCATGTCCTGAAACAACATGGCAGCGTCATCGTTGTGTGGTGCAAAAGCGATGTGCCGGAAGTCCAAGGCCTTTTCCACCCGCACTCTGGAAAAGTCCACGTCTTGCTCAAACCGGGCGCCCTGGAAGTCGGCATTGCCCGAAAACTGGGCGCTGGCGAAGTTGGCATCCTGGTGGAATCCGGCGCCGCCGAAGGCTGAGTCCTCCGCAAACTCCACTCCCCAGAACAGCGCTTGCCCGCCGAACCTGGCGTAGGCAAAGTCAGTGTGCCCCCCGAACCGCACGTTTCTGAAGTCCACGTCCGCGCCAAACCTGGCATACCGAAAGTCAGCTTCCGCCAGAAACCGGGCCCCGGCAAAGTTGACTGCCTTGTTGAATATCCGCCGCAACGGCTGGCACCCTGGAGGGAAAATTACGCCGCAAAGGTCAATTTGCGGGGTCTGGGCAGCGGCCTCGTCGGCGTCAATTTTAGCTTGAATCGCCCGGTCAAAATCTGCTACATCCTTGTCTTCGTCCGGATTGTGCAATATGCACAGGGAGGGATGCCCGCTGGAAAGAGGCAGCGTGCATTCCATTCCAGCGTCGGCGGGACGCCAGCAGCAAGCGCCCTTCGTGGCCTGGGCGCTGCTTGCCGCGGATGCCGGCAGAGCAAAAATTTCCGCCGCCAATTGCACCATGACTACTTGCTGGCCCGGAGGTCAATCCCGTATTCCTGCCAGCGGCGGTCCACCAGGGACTTGACCTCTTCGCTCATCACAATGTCCGGAGGCCACTGGCGGGTGTAACCCTCCGCCGCACTCTTTTGGGTGGCATCTATGCCAACTTTACTGCCAAATTTTGGCGTGGTGGAGGCGTGGTCCAGGTCATCCACCGGCCCGGAAGCCAGCACCACGTCGCGGCCGGGGTCCAGGTTGCTGGCCACCCGCCAGGCCACTTCCGAAGGATTTTGCACGTTGACAAAGTGGTCTACCACAATTATGGTCTTGGCCAGGCTCATCAGGCCCAGACCCCAAAGCCCGTACATAACCTTGCGGGCCTGTCCGGGGTACTCCTTCTTGATGGATACCAGCACCAGGTTGTGGAACACGCCTTCGGCAGGCATGTTGATGTCCACTACTTCCGGCAGCACCAGCTTGATCATGGGCAGGAACAGCCGCTCAGTGACCTTGCCCATGAAATAGTCCTCGCTGGGAGGGCGACCCACTATGGTGGTGGGATAAATGGGGTTGTGCCGCCGGGTGATGCAGGTAAGGTGGAATACCGGGTACGGCTCCGGCATAGAGTAATATCCGGTGTGGTCGCCAAAGGGACCTTCCAGCCGCTCCTCGCCCGGCGTCATATAGCCTTCCAGCACTATCTCTGCCTGGGCGGGCACCAGCAGGTCCACGGTTTTGGCCGGCGCCAGTTCTACCCCCTCTTTCCGAATAAACCCCGCCAGCAGCATCTCATCCACGTCGGGCGGCAGGGGAGCTGAACCAGTCCAGATGCTGGCTGGGTCGCCGCCCAGGGCTATCGCCACCTCCATCCGGGTGATGCCCAACTCCTGGGCCAATCGGTTGTGGCGTGCGCCCACTTTGTGGGTCTGCCAGTGCAGCCCGGTGGTGCGCTGGTCAAAGACCTGGAGCCGGTACATGCCGTAATTCTGCACCCCGGTCTGAGGGTCCCGGGTAATCACCAGGGGCAGGGTGATGAAGGGGCCGCCGTCCAGGGGCCAGCACTTGAGGATGGGGAATTTGCTCAAGTCCGCCGCATCGCCTTGCAGCACTACTTCTTGGCAGGGGGCGTGGCGCACCGTTTTGGGGCGCATCCCCGCCAATTGCGCCAGTTGTCCCAGGGTCTTAAGCTTGTTCAGCAAACCTGCAGGCGGGCCGTGGATAAGTTGCAGTAACCCCAGAAACCGCGCTGCCAGGTCGTCCAGCTTCTCTACGCCCAGCGCCCAGGCGGTGCGGCGCTCCGCGGCAAAAAGCCCAATCACCACCGGCATCGTGTGCCCGGTGACGTTCTCGAACAGGAGGGCCGGGCCGCCTGTTTTGACCATGCGGTCGGCGATCTCAGCAATCTCCAGTTCGCAGCTCACTGGGGCAGTAATGCGGTGCAGGTCGCCCTGCCGGTCCAGAAAAGCAATAAACTCGCTAAGGTCTTGGAAGCTCATGGAAAGGCCGTAGGCGTCCGGCGGGGAGGGATCTGGGACTCAGGCCATTGTAGCGGTGACACCTGGTGGCATTCAACGCTGCCGCCGGGCATTCACCGGGGAAAATAATGGCAGGTGTTAATGCTCCATTCCGGGATGTCTTCCCAAAACGGAGTATAGCCCGTGATGGTGGCTGGTTGCTGAATGAACTTCGGGGCCAGCAACTTGCTGGCCCCGAAGCACTCTATTCAGACTCTTGATTAGACGGGGGACGGCCCGCCACGCATGCGGCTGAAACAGTCGCTGCAGTAGACCGGGCGATCGCCACGGGGCCGGAAGGGCACCATTGCCTCCGCGCCACACTGGGCGCAGGTGATGGAGTGCATCTCCCGGGAACCTCCCTGCATCCCGCCCATGCGGGTCTCAGACCGCCGCATGGACCGGCAGGACTGGCAGCGCTTTGGCTCGTTCTGGAACCCGCGGGAGGAGAAGAACTCCTGCTCCCCAGCAGTGAATACGAACTCGCCGCCGCAATCTGCACAAACTAGAGTCTTGTCTGCGAATGCCACCGATCGACCTCCTATTGGTACGATGATCTTCGGCTCAGGTAGGTCAACCAGTGCCAGGGTACTGGACCCACTGGAAGGTGCATTAGGATGGTCGCCTGGGATAACCTAACTTTTGCCTAAACTAAATATTATACCGTGTCAAAATAATTTGCAACGGGTTATGAAAATCTAGTGTCGGGCCCGTTAAGCGGCTGGTCTTACGATTTGGAATGATTTACTGTCAAATTTATTGGTAATACGTCAGAAAGTGACGAAAAGGACAAGGGGCATCCTTTTTGGATGCCCCTGCAACTGCGCCGCACGGACTAGGAGGATTTAATGGCCGCGCATGGGGCGCTCCCGCTCCACCTTGGGAGGGGCAGCCGCTTCCCGTGCCTGGTTGGTCAGGGTCTCGGCCACCGCAATAATCTTGGGCATAACGGCGTTAATGTCCCGCTGGTCAATCTTGGCGGCGATGTCATTGGCGCCGCAGCGCATCAACATCATCGGCAGACGGTTCCTGATCTTGTCATAGGCCCAGGGGAGCGGCCTGCCTTCGGCGGTGAAATCCAGCTCCAGCCGGATATTCTGCTTGATGGTTGCGTTGCGGTAATGGTAGTGAGGGTTCAGGTCAAAGCAGTCCAGCCGCAGCAACTCCTTGTCGTTGCCGGGGATGTCGTTGCCATAGACGTGGATACATACGCCCTGGTCACGGCCCCCCACATTGGTGCGGTATTCCAGGCCAAAGGTGACCATCCCTGCCGGGATAAGAGTTTCCGGCCCTGCGGTCTCTCCCCCCATCTGGGCATGCATCGCTTGCGTAGCCATGGTGCTCCACCTCCTCAAATTCTTGGTTGCTGTTGGCAACCTGGCATGTCGCCTGGGCAAAGTATACTACTTGCGGAGTGATGTTGGGCAAATATCCGCCCAAAATGTCATTTTTGGGGATGTCGCCGGAAAAACCGGGGGAAAGCATTGTGTTCCCACAAAGGACATAAAGCATATAATAGTAGCTGGCAGGCTATCTAGGGCCGTGGGCGCAGAAGGGTTCCCATTTAACATATCATCTTTGTTTTGCAGCCTGGCGGAGGTGAATACTGTGGAGTTGTTCGATATTATGAGCCGCCTGGGGTACGAGCAACTGGTTTTGTGCAGTGACCCCACAGTTGGCTTGAAAGGCATCATTGCAATTCATGACACGACCCTTGGCCCTGCCTGCGGCGGGCTGCGGGTGTGGCCTTACGCCAGTGAAGAGGAGGCGCTGCAAGACGTGCTGCGTCTTTCCCGGGCCATGACCTACAAATCGGCGGCGGCGGACCTGCCTTTGGGCGGCGGCAAGGCTGTAATTATTGCCGACCCTCATGTACAAAAGACGGAAGCCTTGCTACGCGCCTACGGGCGTTTTGTTGACACGCTGGGCGGCCGGTATTTGACTACCACCGACGTGGGCAGCACCGGCCGAGACATGGAATACATACGTCAGGAGACGCGGCATGTGGTGGGGCTGCCCACCACCTTGGGCGGCAGCGGCGACACCTCCATTATGACCGGCTTGGGGGTGTACATGGGCATGAAGGCCTGCGCCAAGGCGGTGTGGGGCAGCGACTCCCTGACCGGCAAGCGGGTGGCTATGCAGGGGTTTGGCAAAGTGGGGCTGCAGACCGCCCACCACTTGCTTAAGGAGGACGCCCAACTGGTGGTGACCGACACTTATGACGGCGCGCTGGCCAAGGCCAGGGAACTGGGCATCAAGGTGGTGGAGCCGGACGCCATCTTTGATGGACCCTGCGATATATTTTCCCCTTGTGCCCTGGGCGGAGTGATTAACGTAGAGACCATTGGCAGGCTGCACTGCCGGATTGTGGCTGGGGGGGCCAATAACCAGCTTTTGAGTGAAGCAGACGGCGCTGAACTGCACCGTCGGGGCATTCTTTACGCGCCTGACTACCTAATCAACTCGGGCGGCGTAATCAATGTTTCCACGGAAATTGGCGCTCCCTACAACCCGGACCGGGCGCGGGAAAAAACTGAGCGAATCTACGAAATCATGGGCAGGGTCATCAGCATCGCCAAGCGCGAGGAAATCCCCACTTACCTGGCCGCCGATCGGCTGGCGGAAGAACGCCTGAAATCGGTGCGGTCCATCAAACCAATGCACCGTCCCTGCCATTAGCCTGGAGCGTCGCACAACTTCCATAAAACCTGAGGCCGGGGTCGCTCAACTTGATTGGAGCAACTCCGGCCTCTTTAAAAATCGTGTCAGGCGCCTGGCTTTGGGTGAGTGGCCTTAGCTGGCCTTGGTGTTGGCCTCAAACTTGATGGTGGTGCGGTGGCTGCTGTCGCAGAAAGGCTTGTTCTTGGATGCTCCACAGCGGCACAAGGTTACAAACTCTCCTGCGGGCAGCTTGAAGGACTTGCCGTCGCCATCCACCAGGTTGAAAGGCCCGTAAACACGCAGCGGGCCATTGGGACGAACTTCAATCTTGTCGGCCATGATTATCCCCTCCTGCATTTCTGATGCTCATGCGCCACCCCGCTTGTGACGGGGCGGACAATGCCAGTAGTCTGCCACTGCTGTTAGAGGGTGTCAAGCATAGGTCATAAGCCGCCCTCTCATCCGCCATCGTTAGCGCCCCGGCTTTGTGCGCCAATGCTAGAATAGGTGGGTGCCATCATCCTGTTAGCGGGATTGCTTCGCTTCGCTCGCAATTACCAACTATCACCTTTTTAAACATCCGGAGAGATATAAGGGCCTGCCAGCTATGACCGCTGTTCTTGGCATCATAGGGTATCCCATCGGCCACTCAATATCCCCGGCCTTTCAGCAGGCCGCCCTGGACCACTGCGGTATTGACGCCACCTATACCGCCTGGGCTGTGCCGCCGGAGCAAGTGGGCCAGTTCGTCCAGGACCTGCGCCGCCCGGAGGCCCTGGGCATCAACGTCACAGTGCCGCACAAGGAAGCGGTTATTCCCTTCCTGGACCAGGTGGACGACGGGGCCACCGAGGCAGGCGCAGTCAACACCATCGTGCGCCGGGGCGACATGCTTACCGGCCACAATACCGACGGCTACGGCTTTCTGCGGGCGCTGCAAGAAGCAGGAGGCCTGGATCCCCGGGGGAAGCGCGCCCTGGTTCTGGGGGCGGGCGGCTCGGCGCGGGGGGTCGTCCTGGCCCTGGCGCGGGCCGGTCTGGCGCGTTTGACTATTGCCAACCGTACTGTTCAGCGGGCGGAAGCCCTGGCCGCCTTGGGACAGAAGCGGGGCGTAACCAGCGGGGCCATTGGCCTGGAAGCAGGCGGGCTGACCAGGGCGGCGGCCCAGGCGGACCTGATTGTCAACTGCACCACCGTGGGCATGGACCACGGCCCAGCCCAGGGAGAATCGCCCTTATCCTGGCAGCAGATTCCTGGGTCGGCCCTGGTCTATGACCTGGTGTATAATCCCCCGGACACGCCACTGCTCCAGCAGGCCCGCCAGGCCGGGGCGCGGACTCTGGGCGGTTTGCACATGTTGGTGTACCAGGGAGCGGCATCCTTTGAAATGTGGACCGGGCAGGCAGCGCCGGTGGCAGTGATGCTGGCGGCAGCCACCCAAGCCATGGCGGCCCGGAGGGGGAATAAATGATCCGGTGGTTTACGGCGGGCGAGTCCCACGGTCAGGGTTTAATGGTAATTATGGAAGGCTTGCCCGCGGGCTTACCCATTACCGAAGAATACATCGGGGCGCAGTTAGCCCGGCGGCAGCGGGGTTATGGCCGCGGCGGGCGAATGCTGATAGAGCAGGACTGGGCGCACATCATGTCGGGAGTGCGCCACGGCATGACGCTGGGCAGCCCCATTGGCATGACCCTGGAGAACAAGGACTGGGTCAACTGGCAAGAGGCCATGTCGGTAGCCGCGGTGGAGAACTACTCCCAAGAAGGCCGCAACAAGCGGGTGACCCGCATCCGTCCCGGCCACGCCGACCTGCCGGGGGCCATGAAGCACGGTTTTGAAGACGTGCGCAACGTGCTGGAGCGGGCCAGCGCTCGGGAGACGGCGGCGCGGGTGGCCGCCGGGGCCATTGCCATGCGGCTGTTGGAGGAGTTCGGCATCCAATTGCACAGCCACGTCATTTCCATTGGCGGCGTGTGGGCCTCTCCCAAGGAACCCATTGACTGGGAAGCGGTGGAGGACTCCCCGGTGCGCTGCGCCGACCCCGAAGCGGCTTCCCGCATGATTGCCGAGATTGACGCCGCCAGGGAGGCGGGCGACACGGTGGGCGGCACGGTGGAGGTAATTGCTGAGAACGTGCCCATTGGCCTTGGCTCCCACACCCAGTGGGACCGCAAGCTGGATGGGCGTCTGGCCCAAGCGCTGATGTCCATCAACGCCGTCAAGGCGGTGTCCATCGGCCCAGGTTGGGACGTGGTGAACCTGCGCGGCTCCCAGGTCCACGATGTCATTGATCCGGTCACTGACCCGGACCGTCCCTGGCAGCGCAAGACCAACCGGGCCGGCGGCACCGAAGGCGGCATGACCGACGGCATGCCCCTGGTGGCGCGCTTTGGCATCAAACCCATTGCCACTTTGCGTAACCCGCTGCCCTCCGTGGACCTGGACACCGGGGAAGCGGTGCAGGCCCACTTTGAACGCTCCGACGTATGCCAGGCCCCGCCTGCGGGCGTGATTGGCGAGGCCATGGTGGCCCTGGTGCTGGCGGAGGCCTTTATGGAGAAGTTTGGCGGCGACTCCATACCGGAGACCCGCCGCAACTACCAGGGGTACATGAAGACCGTGGGCCCGCGGAAGCTGTTTCAGTAAGAATATCTGCTGGAAAGATCCTTGCCGTACTGCTGGAGGGCTGTTTCATTCTTGGGCCTGGGAGGAATACATTGTTGATTGAGTAGTCCCGATGGTGTCTGGACTACTCGACCTGCGTCTCCTGGAAAATGAAACGACCCTGGCGTACTGCCGCCGCAGCTACGTGTTGCGTCAATAGAAACTGTTACCGAAGGGACTTGGTTGCCTCAGATGAAACTGTTACCGAACGTCCCTTGCTGGGCTGAGTGTCAGCCATGTCCCACAGCCTCTGGAGTTCTTGGTCTATCTG
>VGZV01000051.1 GCA_016872385.1 SAR202 cluster bacterium
ACCAGCCAAGTCCACTATACCAAATGGCTGGCAAGGCTTGGGAGGGCAATTATTGTCCAAATTAGCCATTCGGCGTGTTCTGGCGGGGAAAAGGGAATCAGAAATCCTGGGCTGTTCGGTACGCTGCTGCTGGCGCGCTAAACAACCAGAACCCTGGCTATCGCCAGGTATATAATCAGCGAGAGCAGGTCTTGAATCACAGTGGCCAGCGGCCCGCTGGCAAAGGCTGGGTCCCGCCCCAGCCGGTGGAACAGCCAGGGCAGCGCCATGGCTACCAGAGTGGCGGTGGAACAGGCGGCCAGCAGGGACAGAGAAACGGTTATTGCCAGGCGATGGTCATGCCACCACCATATCCCCAGGGGCAAAAATGCTGCCGATAAAGATATGCCCACCAGCAGGCCGGTCAGCAGTTCCCGCCAGAGCACCTGGCCGATGCTTACCCCCACGGAAAGGCCGCGCACCACCAGAGTCTCGGTCTGCGTACCCACCGCATCGGCCAGATAGACCACTCCAGGAATGAAAAAAGCCAGTGCCACCGTGGCCTGAAGCTGGTCTTCAAATGCTTCCAGCACATCGGCGGCCAGGATTGCTCCCGCCAGGCCCAACAGCAGCCAGGGCAGGCGGTGCCACCACCGGCGCAGCACGGTCTCCTGGCTGGAAGTGCGGGCAGTGGCGGCGTCCTGCAAAAAGCCGCCCAGCCGGGCCAGGTCTTCCTCATGCTCCCACAACAGAACTGACAGCAGCCGGTGGGGTGGTATCAAGCCCAGAAACTGTCCATCCTCGTCCACCACCGCCAGGCTGCTTTCACCTTGCCGCACGGCCTTCCAGGCGGCCAGTTCCTGGTCCAGGCCCGGCGCCACCACTGGCGGGTCTGAGTCCATCAAGGCGCTGACCAATTCATCGCCGTGGGCGGCCAGCAATCTCTCAATGCTCAACAACCCCGCTAGCCGGCCATCCTTACAGATTGCTACCCCGGTGGCGCAGTCAAAGGAGCGGCCCTGCAGCGCCTGGATAACTGCCGAAGCCCGGTCTTCTGGAGCGGCCCGGGGCACGTTCTCGCTGATATGCTCTGCCGCCGTCTCAAATACCAGGTTAGGCCGGCTGGCATTTTCATAGTAGCCGGTAGCCATGCAACCCTGCGCCTCCCGCCGTAGATGGCCTTATTCTACGGCACGGTGGTTCGGCACTGAACACTCAACCATGAAGTGCCTGCCAGTATCAGGAACGGCCGCCGTTTCATCGTCAGGCACACAAAGCAACCCTCCCTGTGGCGAGACTGCCTTGGGGCTGCGCCTCACGCAACGAATGCCACCGCCATGCTTCGGAACACAAGAATCCCGCCGGGGTCCAGACAGGCCCTGGCGGGATGGAGGCTGAGGGTATGAACAGCGCGCTGTTTCAGGAAGCTGCGTCCCGCACTGACTGCAGGATCCGCCCGTAGGCATTGCAACGGCACAGGTTGCCTGCCAGGGCGGCGCGTATCTCTTCCTCGCTGGGGTGGGGATTATCGTCCAGCAGCGCCCGCACCGCGATTACAAAGCCGGGAGTGCAATAGCCGCACTGGGCGCCGTCGTTTTCCAGAAAAGCCTGCTGCACCGGGTCCAATGCCTGGGCATCGGCGCCAACCACGCCCTCCACAGTGACCACCGGCCGCTGGCCTACCTGCATAGCCAGCACCTGGCAGGCATACACCGGCCGTCCCGCCAGCAGCACGGTGCAGGAACCGCACTCACCCCGGTCGCAGCCGCGCTTGGCTCCGGTCAGGTCCAGTTGCTCCCGCAGCACGTCCAGCAGGCTCCAGTGGTGGCGCACCGTCAGCCGGTGGCGCTGTCCGTTGACTTCCAGGGTAGTGGTGAACTCATGGATTTCTGGGGAAGAGCTATCCCTCACAGCGGCGGCAACCTCCTACATAGGAGAGATGAACAGGTAGCTGGTGACCTGGCGTAATCGGTCGGTGAAGACGATAATGCCCAGGGCGATGAGCAGCACTCCCGCAGCCTGGCTGGTGTACTGGAACAAACGCCGGTGGCTGCGAATGAACCCCAATGCGCCCTGGGAGAACAGGCCCAAGGCCAGAAAAGGCAGCATCATGCCCCCCGAGTAGGCCAGCAACAAAGTTGTGGCCCGCAATGTGGAGCCGCTGGTCCCTGCCAGGGCCAGGATACCCCCCAGGATGGGGCCGACGCAAGGACTCCAGCCCACGGCGATGGTAGAGCCGACGATGAACGACCCCAGGTATTTGATGTTTTGGCCGGGCAGTACGCCGCTGATGCCCCTGGCCCGCTGGAGGGCCGGGATTTTCACCAGCCCCAAGCTCACCAGGCCGAAGGCAATCATCAGCCCGCCGCCGATGCGCGCCAGCCACATTTGGGAACCGGCCAGTCCAGAGGTGACTGCGCCCACGGCCGCGCCCAGCAAAATAAACACCACGGTGAATCCCAGGACAAAGCAGATGGTGTTTAAGAACAGGGCAAACCGGTTTGCCCTGGCGGTGGTGCCGCCGCTTGCTCCCTGGCCTGACAATCCCGCACCAGGGCCGCCGCTTACTCCGGCCAGGTACGCCAGGAATACCGGCACCAGGGCCAGAGTACAGGGTGAGACACAGGAAGACAGGCCCGCAATGAAGGCCGCCAGTAACGCCAGGTCAGCCATAAGAATTAGCCTCTTTTGTTGGATTCTGGTGAAAGACAGGATGACAAATGGCTGAACCGTCCACTGCCTTCCCCAAGGTCATTGACACGGAACCATTGTCATGTCAGGATTTCTTCTACTTTGCAGTCCGGGGCCAAGTATGGCTGGCAACAGCGTAGTGCGCGCAGACCCCACAAGGGCTACCTTCTTCAAGTCACCCTGGTACAGTTTTGGCCAAAAATTTGACAACCTCACCATTTACGGCAGACCGGCCCCATTTCCGGTAATAGATGAGCGGGCGGTGCGGGCGACGGCAGGCACTATGCTGGCCCTGGCGGCCATCGCCATCTCCTATGCCTACTTTAACAAGAACCTTCTCCCCATCAAGGTCATTTCGGTCTTGTTCGCCAGCGATTTTGCCATCCGGCAGTTGACGGGGATGACTCCGTTGAGTCCCTTTGGCATAGTGGGCACTTTGTTGGTAAAGAACCAGAGGCCGGAGTGGGTGGGGACAACGCAAAAACGGTTTGCCTGGGCATTGGGGCTAATTTTTGCCTCCACTATCGCCATCCTGACCAACTTGAATTTGCATGGCCCCTGGCTGCTGGCCATGGGCCTAACCTTTATTACCCTGTTGTGGCTGGAGTCGGTGGTGGGGCTTTGCGTGGGCTGCAAAATCTACAGCTTCCTCATCAAGATGAACCTGGCCCATCCGGCCGACGCCCCAGCCTGCGGCGGCGGAGCCTGCGAAATCCGGCCGCCGGCCGCCTAAGCCCGGTCCCTCTGCGGGGGCAGACAGGCAGGTGAAGGAGCCACTACGGCCCTTCCTTGTACACGCCAAAGGTGAAGGCAAACAGCCCAAAGTTGTCCGAGTTGGAGCTTAGCTCCAGCCGCTGGCGGGGCAAATAGCCGGGATGGTCCACAATGGCGTACAGTCGCGGCTCGGTGACCATGATGTAGCTTTCGCCATCGGGGCCAATGGTTACGTCCAGGCCGCGGTTGTCTTCCGTGAGGTACTTGCCCTCCACCTTGACCCTCACTTTGTAAGGCTCTCCCGTGTCCGAAGTCAACACTGCGTTGAGGCTCTTGGCGGAATAGACCAGGGCCAGGTAGTCCTGGTTCTGCTCAGTGGTGCGGGCGTGGCGAACGCTCTCTTTGCCGATAAACCAGGGGCCTTGGAAGTAGAGCAGGTGGGGTGACAGCTTCTCCGGAATCACAAACTCCGCCACCTGGTCGGTCTTCTGGAAGTATTCTCGCTGCCCCACATAACCGCCCCGGCCCAGGAAAGCGTCGCCGCGGTTGCGGTCATAGCCGGCATAAGTCTCCCGGGTCACTTCTGCATTGGGGTTAGCCAGGTAAACGGGGTCTACCGCCTGGTCCAGCGTTGAAACTGCCGGGTCATCCGACAGGTCAGCGCCTGCCTCATCCAGCAACTCCCGTATCTTTATCTCGGTTTTACCGTAGGCCCCTTCGCCAAAGTGGGTGTAACGAACCACCCCATCCTGGTCAATCAGGTACTTGGCGGGCCAGTAGCGGTTGGAATAGTTGTCCCAGGTCTTGTAGTCATTGTCCAGGGCCACTGGCCACAGTACGCCGTTGTCCCGGGTGGCCTGCACCACGTTGTTCAAGTCCTTCTCAAACTCAAATTCCGGCGTATGGACGCCCAGAATCACCAGGCCGTCATCGCTGTAGCGGGAGTGCCATAGCTTGAGGTATGGCAGGGTTCGCAGGCAGTTGACGCAAGTGTAGGTCCAGAAGTCCACCAGCACCACCTGGCCGCGCAGACTTTCAATGGTCAGAGGCTGGCTGTTGACCCAGGCGGAAATGCCTGCTACTTCGGCGGCCTGCGGGCCATTGGCGCGCTTGTGGGGCTTGGCGGTGGCGGCGGGCGCAGTGGGGGCGGCCAACAGGTCTGCGCCCTGGCCCTGCGGCCCCGGCACCACCACTGGCGCGGCGGCTGGCCCCGAATTGGTTTCGTCCCCTTGCCAGGGGCGCTCAATGGCTAAAATAATACCGGCGATGACTACCAGGACTCCAGCCAGGGGCAGATAACTCCGCAAGCGACTCATGGGGGCGCTCCTGATGGGGCGATTCACTAATTATTACGGGTTTATTGGCAGACCGGATGCTAATTATATTCCGGGGCGTTGTGACAGGATTCGATTTGACCCGCTATGTACCGTATGGGATAATATATTTGCTATGGGGACGCGTGGGTTCGACAGGAGCGTCCACTGGGGGATTGCAAGCCGAGGGGCCACTGGACTCGTTAAACTGGTGGCAAACAATAAACGGCGAACGTGAATTCGCACTAGCGGCCTAACGGCTGCTACGTCTGCCCTCTGCCACGCCTGGAGGCGGGGGAGCAGGCGCCATAAGTCCGGGCTGCGGCGGCCCCGATGCCGATACAGGGCGGCCAAAGAAAAATCGGATAACTTCAGGATAGTTCCGCCGGCGGAAATGCCCTGAGGCGAAAACTTAAACGCCGGACACGCTTGTAGGATATCCGACTGGGGGGCCTTCTGGACGGGGAGTTCGACCCTCCCCCGTCTCCACCAAGAACACGGTACGCTTTCCGTACAGTCTCTGACCACTTCAGAGACTGTTTCGTTGCCATCCATGTTCTTCTGCGTGATAAGCGCAACTGCACTGCCGCTTCTCGTCTCCACCATGTTGAACAGGGCCAGGAAGGCGGGCTTGGGCTTGATCGCTACGATGGCCTTCTCTTCCACCGGGTCCACGTACACCGCCTCCAGCATGCTTAACAGAATCTGCCGCTTCTCCCCCAGGGTGGCCTCCGCCCACAACTGGGGCAGGCTCTCCAAGAGTTTACCAGCTTCCTGCACCGCATTCACCCCAGGGACCACCAGGGAGTGAAGGCGCTCTTCTAACTGGCGCTTCTGACGGCGGTAGTCGTCTTGTTCCAGCAGCCCGTCCAGGTACACCTGGCCCAGCCGCTTCAGCCGCTGCTCGGTCTGCCGGCGCTCTTCCGCCACCCTTTCTACCTCGTCCGCCAGGTGGAGCTGGCCCAGCATCCGATCCTGCCAGCTTTCCGGCAAGGCGATGGCCTGGATGATGCGGTCCATCTGGCCGTCGGGGATCTCGCAGGGCAATGAACCACTGCGCCCCACGCAGTAGCCTGCGCCTCTGCTGCCCCGCTGCTCTCTATAATAGCGGTGGCCGTTGGTGTAGGTCTGGCTCCACATGGGGTAGCCGCAGTGGCCGCAGCGCACCAGCCCCTTGAGCAGGTACTCCCTGGCCGGGTGAGGCTGCAAGGTGCGGCTCCTGCCCGAGTTCTTCTTCAAGGCCAGTTGCACCTGGTGAAACAACTCCGGGCTTACTAAAGGTTCGTGGCTGCCCGGCAGCAGCTGGTCATGGTGCCGCACCTTGCCGGTGTAGAAGGGGTTGTGCAGGATGCCCCGCACCGAGGCGGTGGTGAACAGCCGGGGGCCTGCCTTAATGTTGCCTTGCCCATCCTCCAGCTTGTGCATGTTGCGCGTCCTGAACCCCTGGGAGTTCAGCCCCTGGGCCAGCTGGGACAGGGTGGTCTGGCCGGAGGCGTACTTCTGGAAGAGTTGCTGCACCGCTGTCCCCTCCTGGGGATGGATGTGCACGGCGCCGGGGTGTTCCGGCTGGCACCGGGGCTGGCGTAGCTTGTTCACCTCCTCCCAGCAGGACTGGTAGCCGAAGGGGATGCCTCCCAGGTGCAGGCCCTTCAACGCCCGCTCCCCGACCCCCTTCTTCACATGCTTGGCCAGGGAATCGGAGAAAAACTCGGCGAAGGATCCCAGGGTGCGCGTCACCAGGCGGCCCTCTGGGGAAGCATAGTCGATATTCTCGGTGATGGACACCAGGGACTTGTTGTGGCGGTCCAGGGTAGTGAGGGACTCCAGCATCACCTGGAGATTTCTGGACCACCGGTCCAGGGTATGGCAGACCGCCACATCGAACCGGTCCTGGGCGGCCTCATCCAGCAGGGCGCGGAAGCGAGGGCGCTTTCTGATGGAATCGGAGTGGGCGCTTTTACCCTCCTCCCTATAGACCCCCACTGGCTCCCAGCCCTTGGCCTGGCAGAACTGGTAGAAGGCGCGCTCCTGGGCGTCCAGGCTATGCCCGTCTACCTGGGAGGAGTCGGAGACCCGGATGTACGCTACCGCCCTGATCATGGTGTTTCACCTTTTCCCTTGTTGAGCTTGCGGGCCGCCGCCGCCAGGGCCACCTGGGTCAGGGTGTCCAGGAAGTGTTGCACTTCCAGTTCCTCCAACTCAGGGGCGCCCTCACCACCTCCCGCTGCGGCCCGCCAGTGTATACCCCTGGGTAGGGGTGTCAACGAGTCCACCGGCACTACGCCCTTGCCCTCCAGGGCCGCCCAGGGCTGGCCGTTGGTGGCCGCAGGTGCAGGCGTGGACGTAGCTGCCGCCTGCCCGTTAGCCCCCCTGGGGTGTTTGGGCTTGCGGGCCATCTCAGGCCGCCACGTCCTGGCTGGGGGCATCATGGTCACGGCCCGGGGCGGCGTCCAGGAAATTACCTGCCCCGCCGTCACCCGCCGCCCCAACTGCTTCCGGCGCAGCATCGGCAGGGGGTGAAGAACTGTTGCCCTCCCGCTTGTCCAAGATGCGCTTCAGGGTGGCGTAGCCCACCTTCAGCTCTTTGGCGGCCTGGCGGCGGGAAATCTCCTTCTTGTCCAGGCGCTCCAAAACGTTTTGGAGCCGGGGTCGGAACCCCTTCCTGACGTAGACACTGGGTCTTCCAATCTGCTTGCCCTCTTTCCTGGCCCGTTCCATGCCCGCCTTGACTCTTTCCCGCAGGATGCCTCTTTCTAGTTGGGCGTAGGCGATGGTAATGTGGAACAACGCCTCGCCGAAGGGCGAGGTGGTGTCCAGCCACGGCTCCGAGTAGGACCGCAGCCCCACCCCCCAACCCCGGAAACGTTCAAGAGTGGTGGCCGCGTCCAGCACGCTGCGGAAGGCCCGGTCCATGCGCCAAACCAGCACCAGGTCAAACTTCCGCTTGCTGGCGTCGCTGAGCAGCTCCCGCCACTGGGTGCGCCGGTTCAGGTCGGTGGCCGGGGCCTGGTCGATATATTCCAGGAACACCTGCCACCCCTGGTTGCGCACGAACTCCCGCAGGGGCAGCAACTGAGTTTCCACGTTCTGGTCCTTATCGCTGGTGGAGACCCTGGCATACACTGCGGCCCGGGTGGGACGCTCCGGCTGGCGGTTCATGGCGTGGGTTGGTTCCCTCCGGTCATTGCGTCTCATGGCTTGAACTCTCCTGCGGGTAATCACTCCCTGGCTGCGGGCCTGGGCTGATAGGTTCCATGCCGCCGCCCGGGGTTGCCCGGTAGCCCGGGGGCGGGTTGTCGTACACCACTATGTAAGTCAGGGGCAGGCCGCCGCAGGCGGGACAGGGGGCCGGGGGCGGGTCGCCGGGGTACTGGATGTAACTTGGGAAGCGGTCCGGCATCCCCAGGCCGCAGACCAGGCAGGGCGGGGGCTGGCTGGCGGCTTCCAGCATCTTTAGCCTTCGGGCCAGGCTCATATTTGAGTGCCTCCAGACATCTTGCCTTCCAAGGTGCGCAGGCGGTCCTCCAACTCTCCGGCGGTGAGCACCTTGACCATGGCCCCGGCCAGGGCGGCCATGGCCGAGGCCTGCTGGGGCGCCAGGCCGCCCTGGAACACCTGGATTAAGGCCTGGGCCAGCAGGTTGTACACAGGGCGCAGGTGGGCGGGCATGAGCTTCTCCGCCCTGTTGGCGCGGCTCTTGCCGTGGCCGCCCTTCTTGCGGGCTTCGGCCATGCGCTCCTGGTAGGCCGGGGAGTGGGCCAGGCAGAAGGTGCCGTCGATGGCCTGGCCCCGGCACGGTGCGCCATCTTTGCGGGTAGCGGCGCAGCGATGCTGTGGGATGGTAGCCGATGCATCCTTCATGCTTTGGGGCCCTCCTCATGCACAGTGCCGAGAAATTCCTGGCACAGCAGGTACAAGCTGTTGCCCCGCAAATTAGGGTTCTCCCCCTTCATAGTCTTGGCCTGGGGCAGGAAGCGGGCCAGGGCGGTTTCCACCACCTCCAGCTGCGGGGGCGTCAGCTGCACCGACAAATGCTTCAGCCGTGCCCCCTGGGCCTGCTGCCAGCCCTGAAGTTGGGCTGCCAGGGTATCCTCCCCGGCCAAAGCCAGCAGGTCTTCCAGGCTGGCATCGGTCTCGGGCAACAAGCTGAGGACGTCCTCTTTGCCCAGGGACTCCAGCACGTCGGCAATCAGCGCCGCCCTGAGGCCGGGGTTGTCCTCCCCGGCAATTCTGTTCAAGGCCTGGGAGAGCAGCCGGGCCGGGGCGTCCTCCAACTCCACCACCACACAAGAGACCGAGGCATGGCCCAGCTCCAGCAAGACCTTGAGCCTCTGGTTGCCGCCTAGCACTTCAAATTGGTCATCACCCAAGGGCCTGACCACCAGGGGCTGCACCAGGCCGTAGCGGGAGATGGACTCCCGCAGCTTCTCCAGCATGGCGTCATCCATGACGTTGGCGTTCCAGGGGGCTTCCTTGAGCTGATTCAGGGGCAGGTCAATCACGTCCATGCTTCACCTCAGACTTGGGATAGGGCAGCGCCGCCACGGTGAGCCGGTCTTGCCAGGCCGCGTCCAGGAAGTGCAGGTAGCGGTGCTTGGCCGTTTGCTCCACCAACCGCACTGTCACTCCGTGGCGGGCAAAGTGCTCCAGGGAGTGGCTGCCGTAGCTGTGGGACAGCGACCGGGAATGCCGGGCCTGGCCGTCGCCGATGTCATATAAGGGCGTGGCCTGGGAGAGTCCGGTGTAGACCCAGCCGGTGGCCTGGTAAATCCCGCCCAGATGCCCCTGGCTGGGGTCGGCGTAGGAGAGCAGGAACTTGACCCGGGTCTCCCGCTTCAAGGCCCGCAAGACTATGCCCAGCACCCGGGATTCGGAGTTCTTCGGCAGTTCATCCGACAACCACAACCGGGTCAGGGTGAGGCAATCAGCGGGAGACGCCCCCTGCACCAGGCGGTGGGCGTTCTTGGGGCCGAAGCCCAGGGTCAGGGCGCCCAGCAGCCTGCTGTTCAGGAAGGTGCCAAAGGCCAGGCCGGTGCCGCCGGGCAGCGAGTGGAGGTAGTGGCGCTGCTCCAGGATGCCTTTGGCCACGCCAATGGGGATGGGCCGCACCAGAAGTGTTTGGAGCGGCGAGGTCGGTTGCGAGCCGCCGTCTCGGAGCTGGTTTGCTCCGCGTGCTGTCCCTTGCACCATCGCCGCCTGAACTTGGCCCACGCCAGGGAGCGCCGCCGCCAGGTTGGTGGGGTCAGTCATGGCTGCTTTCGCCCCCTTCCTGCCGGTCCATTGCTGCCCGCAAGGCCGCCAGGGCGCCGATGGCCTTGGCTTCCTGCTCCCGCCACCAGGGCGGCAGCCAATCCCCCATGCCGCCGGTGCGCTGCTGCAGCCGGGCGTGGGCGATGAACCGCACCTGGCGGCGGACGTACTTGGACAGGTTATAAAGGTCCATGGGGCGCAGGGGTTCCTCCAGGAAACGCACCGGCTGGGCCAGCACCAGGTCCTGCTCCGCCAGGGATGAAGCCCAGGCCAGCAACTGTTGGGCATCTGCAGCAGGTCCCACGCGCTGGGCTGAATGTTGCGCCAAATAGGTCATCAATGCGGCTTTATGCTCCCTGAGCAGCTGGACGAACTCCGCGGGCGCCAGCAACTGGGGCCAGTAGCGGATGCGGTCTCCGGCCACGGTAAGGCTGATGCCCAAGGCCTGGGCTTGTTCAAGGATGTTATTCACGCTCATGGCTACACCTCCCCCGCATCCTCTTCGCCCACATGACTGGCTGGCTGTTCCTCCCCATCCGGTGCCTCTGTGTGTGGTTGACCATGCGGAAACGATTCGAATTCTTCGAATTCCCCCTTCGAATAGCTTGCTTCCCCATTGGCAAACTCCTTCGAATTCTGATTCGAATTCCTTGGCCCTAGCTGTTCCGTATCTGGCCCAGGGGTAGAATTCGAACTATTCGAGGGGATTCCGTGGGCTATGACACGCACAGCGGCAACCAGTTCCGCTACCGAGGGCAACGGGCACCCTTCCGGCAGCGCCGCGCCCGGCAGGAGCTGGGCCGCCACTCCCCGCTGGGACGCGACCTGGTTGACCAGCCAGCCACCCCGCAGCGCCCGCCGCACCCGGTAGTGGATGGTGGACGCCGCCAGCCCCAGTTCCTGCACCAGTTGCTGCTCAGTGACGGGACTCCCGTCACTGCTCAAGTGGGCCACCGCCGCCACCGTCTCCCGGATGGCCGGGGTGACGCCTTCGTGCACCGTGGTGGTGAACACCTCCTCCAGCAGCCAGCGGGCGTGGGCGTAGTCCTCCAGGGCGGCGACGATGCGCCCCTGGGGGTCCCGTTCCCTTTCGCGCTGGTGCAGCAGGGCCATGGCCTGGACGACGGTCAGAAGCTGGGGGAAGTCCCGGCGCATGCGCACCGCGCTGGCTGGCACCAGGTCGGCCAGGGCTTTGGCGTAGGGGATGACCACCCGGCGCTCCCCGGCCAGCTCCAGCCACCGCTGCAAAGCCACCCAGGGTCCCAACTCCGGCGTGCCCAGCGCCTGGTTGGCCCGGGCGGCCTGGGCCAGCAGCACCAGGCGGGTCTGCTCCGCCGTGTCGGCGATGGTGACAGTGAGCGTGCGGGTGCTGGCCTGGTCCCCCAGGGGCCTGGTGCTGGTGGTGATCAGCCCGGTGGGGCCGGGCTTGATGATCTTCCGCACGGTGAACCTGCCGTCCTCCCCCTTCTCCACCACCTCATAGCTCATCTCCCGGTCGGACATTAGGGAGCGCATCGCCGAGGCGGCCGGCCCTTCCTCGGGCAGGCTGTCCGCCTCGGTGAGGATCACAATGCGGTGGGTGAACACTTCGTCGTTGTAGACCAGCGCTCGGGATGAGGCGGCCCGCACCAGGTAGCAGGCGGTCCCGGGGAACAGGGGCAATGGGGCCTCCACCGCCGCGTTCTTGCCCGCCGCGCTGGGGGAGATGTACGCCAGGTTCAGGGGATGCGCCAGCAGGCGGCTGGTGACCGCGATGTAGGAAATCAGGGCGGGACGGGTGTCTCCCGCGTAGCCCAGGGCAGTGAGGGTATCCGCTAATCGCGTCAGCAGTTCCGGGTCATCCAGCAGGGGCTGGGCCGCCTGGAAGCACTCCCGGGCTTCGGCGCTCAGGGCTTCCGCCCGCAGCTCCGAGGCGGGCCGGGCGGCGGACAGCAAGGCCTGGAACCGCTCCTGGAATTCCTGGCCCGCCTGAAGGTAAAGCTCCGAAGGGTCCTTGACGCCGGTGGGCGCTTCGATGATTCGCACCTGGGGCAGGTCCAGGGACACGGCCTTGACCAGGCCGTCCCCGCCGCCGTCGGCCTCGTGCCACAAGTAATGAGTGAGGCCCTGAAGCAGTGGGCCGTACTGCTCTTTCCAGGTGGACGCCCCGGGCAAGCCCAGGGCGGGGATGCGGTGGAGCCATAGGGTCCAGCAATCACTGGGGCCTTCCACCAGGGCCACCCAACCGGCCAGGCGGATGTCCTTCAGCCGCCAGAGGCCGTACACGGTGGCGTGGTCGCCCCGGCGCCACAGGAAGCGGGGGTGCCCTTCCAGGGAGACTCGCTTCTGTACCGCCGTCACCTGGCCAGCCTGGTCCATGTAGGGGATGTCCACGCAGGGCCGCCGCTCCTTGCCCATGCCGGTGACCCCGTCGGCGACCCCCAGGGCGCGGAGAAAGTCCTCAGGCAGCCCCTTGGCCTGGGCCAGCTCCCCAAGGGTAAGACCCTGGTTTGGGGCGGGCAGGGCTACCCCCAGCAGCTCCGCCAGCTCCTGGGGCGGCCAGTACTTGCCGCACTGGCTGAAGCAGCGGCCGCCGCCGCCGGGGTAGAGGAAGAAGGAGGGATGCCGGTCCGCGTGCCCCGGGTTGGGGCAGCGGGTGCGCCACCCCTTGCCCGCAGGCCGCACCGGCGCCCGCTGCTGCAGGACCTCCAGGAGCTTGTCCACCGTGGGCCTTTCCATGCTTGTCACCTCGGGGTGGTGTGCTCCCAAATCCTCGCCTATAATTTGAATTGAGTTAACTTGCACCGGCACCACAGCTTTGGCGCGTAGGCGTGGTTGCATCGAGTTGCATCCCCACGGCGCTACCAGCAATAGGGAGGGGGCATGGCCAAGCAGGGAAAACGCACTCCGAAGGCCATACAGGATTTCGTCATTGCCGCCAAGGCCAATGCGCCGGGCCTCACCTACTCCCAGATCGCAGACCGGGTGACTGAAAAGTACGGGCAGGCGGCCAGCATCGACCGGACCACGGTGGGCAGGATTCTCGCCAGGGCCAGGTCGCGCCAGTCAGGGGGTCCTGGGCCTGGCGAGGGCACCGCTTTCGGGCAGGCCCCCCCGGCCGACGACCCCAACAGTTTCTGGTGGGTGGATGACCAGGGCGTACACAGCGACACCGGCCTGCGACTCCCCAGGATGTGGGGCACCGGCCCTTACGGCCCGGGCCCAGTGGACCGCGGGGCTGGTGATGAACGGCAGGAGGGGGATGCGGCCAAGGGCGCTGGAGTCACCATTACCATGAACAGTGCCACTGGGTCCACCGGGACGTAGCCTTAGTGCTTGTAGAGGCGGAAACAAGCGCCTGCGGGTTTCCAGGCGGCGGGGCCGCTCGGTAAAGGTGGGGCTACCCGCCATAGCCGTGGAAGTGTAGAATCTGATCAGTCCTTAAGGACTTGCTTGTGGATTGGCCCTAGGACTTGGTCATATGTCAGTATATGTGGATTTTTCAAATGACCCGCTGATTAACGCGTGGTACGGAAGCATAAAGTCCGGGATAACGGCAACCTATAACGCGAGAGCATTTGGCTCATGCCTGACTCTAATCTACTGCGGTATAGATTTGATGGCTTATCTCGGCATGCCTATTCCCCAAAAGCGAGTGAAATGCCGGGATTTTGTCAATTGGGCAGAAAAGTACTTGTGTCCCCAGTTGGGGCAAGGTATCTCTGGAATAGATTTGTATGCTGCTCGATGTAACATCGTGCATTCATATTCGGTGGGGTTCAGGCGCACTGATGGCATCAATCCACGAAAGATCGGCTACTTAATCCGTGGTGACGGCACGACATCAACCCGGTACTCTCCCAAGAACGACGCAGACCTAGTGTGGCTGCCGTTCGACTCTCTGCTGGAGGCGTTCTTCGAGGGCGTCGAGGAGTTCTTGTCGAACGCTTATGACGATGACCAGTTGGAGCCAGTATTGATCGAACGAGTGGGCGAGCTCTTCATGACAGACCCTCATTGATCTCCTACGGTACGACTACGTCAAGGCGTGCTCGTCTCCTTGGGACACTCTGAAAGTTCGACACCTAGTAGTCAGTCCAAATAGTTCTGATAAACCTTGGTTGTAGTTTAAGAATTGGTCTAGACTGGATGGCCAGAGGCTTAGCGGAGGGCATCCAGATATGGGAAAGGCGAAGTACTTGGTGGAGTTAGCTGAAGCGGAGCGGGTGCGGCTGCGGACTCTGCTGCGGGGCGGGCAGGCTCCTGTGCGCATGGTAGCCCGGGCCCGGGTCCTGTTGAAGGCGGACCAGGGGTGCACCGATAGTGAGATAGCCGCAGCCCTGGACCTGGGCACCGCTACCGTGAGCCGGGTTCGGAAGCGGTTTGTGGAACTGGGACTGGAGGAGGCCCTCAGGGAACGGCCCAGGCCGGGACAGCGGCGGAAGCTCAGCGGGAAGCAAGAAGCCCATGTGATTGCGGTGGCCTGTAGCACCCCGCCGGAAGGGCACGCCCGTTGGACCTTGCGCCTCTTGGCCGGGAAGGTAGTGGAGCTGGGCTTCGCCCCGTCCATCTCCCCAGAGACGGTGCGGCAGATGCTGAAAAAAACGAGTTGAAGCCCTGGCAACGGGAGGAGTGGTGCATTCCCGCGGTAAGCGCCGACTTCGTGGCGGCCATGGAGGACGTATTGGACCTGTATGCGGAGCCCTACGACCCCCAGCGGCCTACGGTCTGTTTCGATGAGACCGCCACCCAACTCATCGAGGAGGTTCGCATACCGCTCCCAGCGCGGCCGGGAAGGCCAGCGCGGTTTGACTATGAGTACCGGCGTAACGGCACCCGCAATCTGTTCATGCTGTGCGAACCCCTGGCGGGTTGGCGCCCCGTGGCGGTCACCGACCACCGCACCATGGAGGACTTCGCCCACCAGATGCGGTGGCTGACCGACCAGGCATACCCTGACGCCCAGCGGATTCGAGTGGTGCTGGACAACTTGAACACCCATCGGCCAGCGTCGTTGTATGAGACCTTTCCCCCAGCAGAGGCCAGGGAGATCCTGAGGCGCCTGGAATTCCACCACACGCCCAAGCACGGCAGTTGGCTGAACATGGCGGAGATCGAGTTGAGCGTGTTCAGCCGTCAGTGCCTGGCAAGGCGCATCGGCGACGCAGCAACGTTGCAACGGGAGGTGGCCGCCCTGGAACAGCAACGCAATGACGCCCACGCCACCATCCAGTGGCGCTTTACCACCACCGCAGCACGGACTGTTTTGCACCACTTGTATCCTACCCAGCAAAATCATCTGGACTGACTACTAGTTGTATGTCTCGCAAATGAGTTTACGGTTGGCCTACCTGTTAGGGTGAATCGACCAATCTATCAACACGGATATTTTAGATTCTTCGCTTCGCTCAGCATGACATTTGCCACCATGCTCAGGAGTTTTGAGGCAACGCCCATCAAGGGAGAGGGTGGGAAGAAGTACTGACCGGGTACACTGGTAACACATAGACCGGGCACATAGGTAACAGGTAATCTGCCGTGCAAGGAGGTGACGCCTTGCCGTGGAAAGAGACCTGTGCTATGAACGAGAGGTTGCAACTGGTGACGTTGTTTCAGACAGGGAGCTATACCGTGGCTGAGCTGGCCCAGTGGTTCCAGGTAAGCCGCAAGACCGCCTATAAGTGGCTGGGGCGCTTCGCTCGAAAGGGGTCGGTGAAGAGGCCGGCCAAGCTGGACTGATCCCCGTCACTCCTTAAGGGACCTAAGGTAGTTAATCACGTGCCAGACCTCTTCATCGGTCAGCCTCCCTCGCCAAGGGGCCATAGCGGTGCCGGGCACACCATCCGAGATGAAGCCGGCAAGGACGATATCGGGATGCAGTGGGGCGTGGAGCGTCAGGTCAAAGGGTCGCGGATTCAGCCCTGGCGCCAGGGGGCCGTCGCCGTGCCCTCCTGCGCCATGGCATGATGCGCAGTGTTGCTGGTAGACTTGCCTGCCGGTCTGCAGAGAGCCGGGGGTTGGAGGGAAGGGATTCCCCTTGCTGGCTCCGGCTCCGCCGGGTGTGGCCAACTCAACGTTGACCGCTGCCACCAGCCCCGCCACCACCGAGCCAGCCCCGATGATCATAACTGCCAACCCGTGACCCGTCCGCGATCCGCCGATGGCCACGCCGGTGCCGAGAAACAAGGCACCCAGCACCAGCAACTCTCCCACCCAGAGGATTCGGCCAGTGCCCAGGGCAGGCGTGATGCCCGCGCTGCTGCCCTGGGAAGGGACGATCCCGAACCGAAAGGCGGTCCTGGCATCGAACGACTCGGGCCGTCTCACAACCACTGCCAGTTGCCAGGCTCCGGCAACGCTCAGCCGGACCTCCTCCACCACGTACCTTCCTCCTGCCACTGGCGCGGCGACATAGCTGGCCTCCCCCAGGTCGGTGTCCAGGTTGGTAAAGGTCAGGGCTATTTCGGTGGCGTTGGCGATGGGGCTGCCGGTCTGGTCGGCCAGCGAGACCAGAACGCGGTTCAAGCCGACCACCCCAGGCTCGATGGCCAGAGCGATGGTGGCACCTTCCGAAGCGTCCTGAAACCGCAGGGTCCTGGCGGAGCCGGTTCCAGCCGAAGAGGCCACCTGCCGCGCCGGTTCCAGGCTGGCGAGGAGGCCCACGGAGAGGAGCACCAGCCCAGCCAGCAGGGCTTCGGCGGTAACCAGCCGACGGAGCCATCGGCCCGCCCGTTCATGTCTCGCCAGCCTGGGCCGCACCCACAGCAAGTTCGCCGCACCCAAGACCAGGATCATTGCTACCAACGCCAACTTGGCCAGCAGGGTCAGGCCATAGGGAGTGAACAGCGCCGGAAGGACGGTCACCTGGGCCCAGGCGCTGTAGACTCCGGTGACCACCAGAGTGCCGACGCTCAGGCTAGCCAGTGCAGAAAACCGGGACACCAAGGCCGCAAGCAACTGCCGCCCTTCCCCAGCGGACAAGGTCCGCAGCACCAGGAGGGCTGCTGGCGCAAAGTGGAAGAGGCCGCCAACCCAGAAGGCCGCCGCCAGGAGATGGAAATAGTCGGAGAGAACCGCCATCCTGGTAATCTCCCTGGTGGCGGCGGCGTGGCTGGTCAGACTGATGGTCAGCAGCATACCAGCCCCCAGGACAAACGCCAGGCCCTGAGCGCCGGTTGTCGGCAGGGAGGGCCAATAGCGCTTTCTTCCACGGTCGCCGCGGCGCTCTACGGCCAGGGCTAGGCCCACCGCTACCGCCAACCCGACACGCCACAGCCATAGGTGGCCCCATCCGGTCTCCATTACCACTGTAACCAGGTGAGACCCCACGGATCTCCACAGGGGAATACCGCGGACCTCCGATGTTTGCAGCACCAGTTGGGCCAGGGAGGCCAGCACCAGCAAGACCAGCCCACCCCAGGAGAGCCCCTGAGTGAGACGGCCCATCTTCTCCACCAGCAGCGCTCCGTTGCCAGCTTGCTGCCGCAGCCTAGCCAGGGCAGGGCGGCTTACCAACAAGGCGAAGGTAACGCCGCCGACCAGGGACAGGGCTGCCAGCAGCACCAGCCATCGTAAGACCGGCTCCAGGGGCGATTGAAACAGCGGCTGAACGCCTGGGGCCGCCACCGGTGCACCGGAGGTGGGCTCTCCCACCGAGAAAACGAACGAGCCCCGCAAGGTGTGGCCATCCACGGCGGAGACATTCCTCCAGGCCACGGTGTAAGTCCCGTTGCCTAGGGCACGCAGGCGCACGGACATGGCCGTGGGGTCCTGGCGATCGACGGTGCTGTCACCCTGGTCCACCCGCTGGCCCAGCGAGTCCAGCACCTGTATGGCGCTGAACCCGGGCTCCACCGGCTCGGTGAACCAGATAATTACCCGCTCCGGAGGCCGGACCATCACCGAGTCAGGCGCTGGATCGGCCCGGGCCACGTTGGCATGGGCCAGGACCGTTGCCGGACCAAGCCGAACTGAGGCCAGTACCAGGGTAACGGCCACCCCCAGTAGTGCCCACACCCAGGGACGCCCGCCGTTGTGCTTCATTCTGTCCCTTTGTCACCTCTGGGGCAACTTCTGCAGATGCTGCAGGATGTCTACTACTGGGGGACGGTCGCCCGCGTTCTGCCCCACGTAACGCCAAACCACGGTCCCGTGGGGCCCAACGATGATGGTTGCCGGAGCGGACACCCCGTCGCCCAGCAGGTTGTACAGACTGTATTCACGCACTACCCGCATCTCGGAGTCCGCCAAAATGGGAAATTCAGCGCCAGTGATGCCCCTCATCTGGCCAGCGTCCTGAACGTTGTCCACGCTAATGGCCGCCACTTCCACATCCATTTGTCGAAACTGAGGATAGGCTGCTGCCAGCTCGCCCAACTGGCTGCGGCATATACCTCAAAAGAGTCCTCGGTAGAAGACCAGCACCACTGCTCGATGTTCCTGGAGTAGCTGGGATAGGGCCGCCTGGCGGCCGTCGGCAGAGGGCAACGTGAAGTCCGGGGCGGTTGGGTCCTCCTGGGGGGCGCAACTTGCGCCCCCCAGGAGGGTCACCAGGCCCACGGCTACCAGCAGCAGGCCGAAAGACAAGCCAGTCTTCATCGCTTCCTCATCCCTACTGCCATACCCCCAACTCCAGAAGCGATGCCCACCGCGCCCAGGATAATTCCCAGGATGGCCAGCGTGTTGGCGGAAGAGGCTCGGCTGCCGGCCTGTTGGGCCGCTGACTGGGCCTGCTGGGCAGTGCTCTGGGCACCTCGGGCCGCCTCCTCGACTTCCCTGGTCTCAGGCAGCTTCTGCGGGAACTGGAGGTCCGCGGAGGACTGCATGTCGTTGAACCGGCCGGGCCCGGACTCGAAGGTCTCATTCACCGGCGTCCCCTTAATGTCGCCAAAGAACCTGAACTTGTACTGGCCCGGGGCCGTGAAGATCAGGTCGTTGGTGTAGTGGCCGGGGTCTCGGAACATGGTCCGGATGGGGAAGGTCTTGGAGGTGTTGCTGCCAATGTGGGTGATCTCCACCTGGAGGGTCTTCTCCAGGCCCTCAATGGGCTGAGTGGTTTCTTTGTTGGTCACCCGCAGGTCCACGCCGTTCTTTTGGCCTTCAAAAGCCGGCTCAGCAATGAATCCTACGACGAACTGGTACTTGCCCACGTCTCGGCGTTCATGAGCCAGTGCAATGCCACTACCGAGGACCAGGGCGATGAGTGACACCAGGATGAGACAGACGTTAGACACCAATGAGAACCGCAGCATCGTTTGCTCCTTCACTCAGGCAAATGTGGGACATGGACACTAGGCCCCGCTATTGGCGGGCCGGTCCGGATTCAGACTTACGCGGGAACGGGGAATCTAGCCGCGGGGCGGTTTCTTGGGGATGGAGATGGAGGCTTCCCTGAGAGTGTGGTAGCCGTCTGCCGCGCCCACAAACAGGCTTTCGTCCCCTGGGTCGGGGGCTACCTGGTCTGGCAAGGTGCCCGGCAGGATTATAGCCAGGGAGGTCTGGCTCACCCCATCGGAAGAGGTAAGGTACAGGATGTCCCCGGATGGAGTTCCGCTGGGTCCCTCGCTGCCAGGAGGCGCGGCGTTGGCATGATGGTGGGACTGCTGGTATGGGTGGGTGTGATCCGGGTTGACCTGGCCATAGTAGATATGCTGATGGTCCGGCTGACGCTCGGCGATGTGGTGGTCCAGGGCCGGTCCAAGACTGCTCAATACCAGCGCAAAAAGCATAGCGATGGAGGCCAGGTCCCGGAGCGCCTTTGTCAGAATAAGCGAGTTTCGCATGGTCTCTCTAGAGCCGATTATACACTGGGGGCACCGGTAGGTCGAGGTCACGTATTCACTCACCTAAAATGTTACCCAAAGGGGTATGGTTCCCTCAGCTAGAAATGTTACCGAGGGAATCATGGCGAGTGAAGAGAAGATGACCGTGGATGAACGGCGCAAGTACCTG
>VGZV01000052.1 GCA_016872385.1 SAR202 cluster bacterium
TGTGTGAGAAATGCCGTCTACCCAGCCCGCTCATCCTGAGCTTGTCGAAGGACGAGTAGCTTTTAGCCCGCTCATGGTTCGACAAGCCCCGACCTGGTCGGGATCCCGATACGTCGGGACTCACCACGAGCGGGAATTGTCACACACCCTCTTAGTGTTGCACGGGATCAAACTCTGCCAGACTCCTACAACCCCTCTGGTTACCGCGCGTGCCACTCTGCCGGAAAGACCATTACTGGCTCATCCAAAGGCAGGCTGGGGTCGTGGAGCATGGCCAGCTGCTTGGTGAACTCCTGGTAGATGGGCAGCAGCTTCTCCAGCTCCGCCTTGGTCAGGTCCAGCCCAGCCCGGCGGAACAGGATGCTGAACTCCTCCAAAGTGATGGGAATGGGTTCTGGTGCAGGCATAGGAATGTCTCCTATTACCCCCATCCTGGCCCTCTCCCTTGTTTAAGGAGGAGGGGACAAAACTCCTTCCCCCTTGTCAAGGGGGAAGGCTGGGATGGGGGTTTTTCGTTCTTCAGAACACCGCAATGGGGTTCACTGGCGAGCCGGTGGTGTTGTGCAGCCGCAGGGGGCCAATGGACAGCAGGAACTCCCAGCGGTTGCGCTGGCGGCAGGCTTCTGCCACGTCATCCAGGTTGGCGTTGTCCAGGATCCACAGGCCCATAGCCGTGATGCCCACCTGGTGGATGGGCTGGAGCACTTTGGAGTACTGCGAGGGGCTGACATCGTTGCCCGTGTCCGAGCCCAGCATGGCGATGCCTCGCTGGTGGAACAAGGGCAGGCAAGCGGCCTGGCAGGCGGTGGAGCCGGCTGAGCGGTCCACCGGGCCTTCCACGTTGCGGCGGTGGAGCTGGCCCGTGCGCACCAGCAGCACATCGCCTTCCTCCACCTTGAACCCGCAGCGCTGCTCCGCCGCCAGGATGTCTTCGGGAGATACGCCTTCCCCGCGCTCCACCCAGTTGTTGCCCCGGATCATGGGCACGTCCACCAGCACGCCCCGGGTCATGATGCCGTTCTTGGCCTGCTCCACCGAGCACACCGTGGCCCCCAGGTTGGTGGAGACCATGTGGGCCGGTTTGCCGTTGTAGGTCTTGCCCTCCCAGAAGAAGTGGGCCAGGCTGTCCACGTGGGTGATGGTAGCCCCGTGGAAAATCATGCCAAAGAAGTCGGTGGCGGCGGCGTTGGGCCGGGAGGTGACCTTCTGGCCGGTGGCCCAGCCCTCGCCGCTCTCTACCATGTAGTGCACCGGCGGGATCGGGGCGTCGGCGGACGGCTCAAAGCGCACGGTGCGGGAGAGGGATACGGTGACGCCCTCCCGGACGGTGGCCACCGCCCGGCGGGTCTTGTCGGCGTTGATGAGGTTCAAGGTGCCCAGTTGGTCGTCCTGGCCCCAGCGGCCCCAGTTGGACAGGGACTTAAAGTAGCCCAGCACTTCACTTTCGGCGGGGATTTTGGCTGGCATGGCTGATGCTCCTGACGGACTCTAGACTTGGGGGGAATTATGCCCCAAGGTTGGGTCAGGCGCAATCAGGCGGTCTTGATGGGCTGCTCTTGGGACTGCTTCAATTCTGAAAGCCCCGCCGTCTCCTTCAGATGCACCACCTCCTCCAGAAAGCGCAGGGTAATGGCGCTTTTCATGTTGTTGCGGCCCCGCACTGGAGCCACAAACTTTCCCACCAAGAACACCTTCTCCCCTTCGGCAAAGACCATCACCCTGGGGGCCTCATCTGCTTCGTCCAGAAAGGTAGGTGCATCCAGAACGTACAGTTTCCTGGCCTGCTGCCGGAAGTTCTTGTCCTCCTGGCGCAGAATGTCCTCCAGCAGCGACTGAGCCTTGCGCAAGGGCGTGTTGGCAGAGACCTGCAACCGTACTTCGTCAAACATGTAGCCGCAGGCCAGGAATTGGCCCTTGACCGTAAAGTTCTGGGAGAAGTTGAGCACTGGCTGGTCCAGCACCATGTGGTTGGGGATGTGTAAAATGCGGCCTGTCAGCTCCCCGCCGAACTTCTCGCCTTCACCCACTTCATCCAGCAGGAAGTGCAGCAGGCCAATGTGGCTGACGTCGCCCTTCAGCGTGCCGATGCGCACCCTGTCGTTTACTTCAAACAACTTGGAAAAACGCAGCACGAAAAAGGCGGCTAAGGATGCCACGTACTTTTGCAGCGCCACCATGGACGCCAGGGCCATGATGGTGACATAAACGGCCAGTTGAGGATTGAAAAGGGGTATTAGCAGCACCAGGATGGTCACGGCGATGACAGCCAGGGCCATCAGCAGGGTGACAACCATTACTTTGTTGTTCTTTCGCATTGGCGGCCTCCCACATCCACGATACCCGCCCTTGGGATGAAGGAGCAAGGTTGGAGCAGCCCTGCGAACGGCGTATTTTGCAATGACGGTGGCATGGGTCGCTGCGGCCCTTGACAACTGGCTGGGTTTGTCGGATGTTACCGGTGTCTTGAAGATAGGTTGAGAGAGGAAGGTGCAGTCAATGGCAGAGCGTCGGCCCAGGCTGGAAGGCAAGGTTGCCATCGTCACGGGGGCGGGGTCCAGCGGCCCCGGCGTAGGCAATGGCAAAGCTACCGCAGTGCTCTTCGCCCGGGAGGGAGCCAAAGTGCTGCTGGTGGACTCGGTGGAGGAGCGGGCGGCGGAAACCCTGGCCATGATTAGGGAAGAGGGCGGTGAGGCCTCGGTCTTTGCCGCCAATGTAATCAAGGCCGATGACTGCCGCCGCATGGTGGAAACGGCGGTGGAGCGCTACGGGCGGCTGGACATTCTGGACAACAACGTGGGCATCTCCCGCCGGGGCACCGTGGTGGAGGTGAAGGAGGAGGACTGGGACCACGTGATGGCGGTGAACGTCAAGAGCATTGTGCTGTGCAGCAAATACGCCATCCCCCAGATGGTCAAAGGCGGCGGAGGCGCCATCATCAACATCTCCTCCATTGCCGGACTGCGCGCCCACAGCAGCACGCCCTACACTGCCTCTAAGGCGGCGGTCATTGGCCTGACCTTCTCCATGGCCGCCGACCACGGGCGGGACAACATCCGGGTCAACTGCATTGCCCCCGGCCTGCCCTACACGCCCATGGTGGCGCCGCGCATGGACGATGTGCTGCGGGAGCAGCGGCGCAAGGCCGCGCCCCTGGGCACGGAAGGCACCGCCTGGGACGTGGCCTGGGCCGCGGTGTATCTGGCCAGCGAGGAGGCCCGGTGGGTCAGCGGCGTGGTACTGTCTGTGGACGCCGGCCTGGCCATGACCACCCCCGTGACCTACACCACCCTGGCCCAGCAGCAGTACGCCCCTCCGAGGCAGTGAGAAACCCCTTTTTGCAAAGGGGGTTGGATGATTTCCAAGGTCGTTTCATTCTCAATAGTGGTAGGGGCAGACCTATGTGTCTGCCCCTGGGTCAAGGGCTAGGGGAGCACACGCAGGTGCACCCCTACAATCGGGCCGAGAATGCAACGACCCTGGCAGATTTCATACCTCGACTACGCCAGCACCCGGTAGCGGTAGCGGGAGGAAAGCAGCGCTCCTTCAGCAAAGCGGCTGAACCGCAAAGGGGTGATGTCCACGGAACTGGCCCGGCCCTTGACGATTAGCTCCGCCATGGTTAGCCCAATCATGGGGGAAAGCTTGAAGCCGTGGCCGCTGAACCCCACGGCGCAGTACAGGCCCTCAATGCCGGGAACCTTGTCCAGAATGGGGTGCCAGTCGGGAGTCACGGTGAACAGCCCGGACCAGCCGCCCCGGAAGTAGGCGTCGGCCATGCCGGGCACCCGGCGCACCAGCCGCCCCATAACCTCCGCCGCCGCGAGCATATCCACCCCCTGGTTATAGGTGTCCACATCTGCTTCGTCCTCGCCAAAGCCAATCATGGTCAGGTTTGACCCATCGGGCCGGAAGGACAAGGACTGGGCAATATCTCCCACCGTGGGGTGCGCGGGCACCGCCTCCACAGGCCGGGTGACCAGCATTATCTGGTGGCGTACCGGCACTAAGGGCACATCAACTCCAACGCCCTCCAGCACCCGCCGGGACCAGGGGCCGGCGGCCACTACCACCGTTCCCGCCGCCACTTTGCCTTGTTCCGTAACCACGCCCTGCACCCGGCCGTTGGCGACTTCTATGCCCGTAACGGAAGTGCGCAGGGCAATCTCGGCGCCCCGTTCCCTGGCGCGGGCGGCGTAAGAGGTGGTCACCTGGTACGGGTCGGCGTAGCCCGACTCCGGCTCCCAGGCCAGGCCCTCCTCTGGAAAGATTTGCACTGCCGGAGCCAGATCCCGCAGCTCGGCGGCGCTGACCAGCCGCGTGGCGATGCCCAACTCCAGCTGCATGGCCACGTTCTGCGCCAGCCCCTGCCGGTCCACGGGTTCCACAATCACCAGGTAGCCGGTCTTGACGAAGCCGGAGCCGCCGCCCACCATCTGGTCAAAGTTGGTGAAGACCTGAAGGCTCTCCCACGCCAGGGATGCTGTAACGGGGTTGGAATAATGCATCCGGCAAATGGCCTGGGACCGGCCCGTGGAGCCGGAACCCAGCACGTCCCGTTCCAGCAGTAGGGTGCGGGCCACGCCCAGATTTGCCAAATAGTACAACATGCTGCATCCCATGACCCCTCCGCCCACAATGACCACGTCGGCGCTGTTTCTCACGCTGGCTTTCCCTCTCGCCTTACATCCGTTCAAACTTCCGCGAGATTACTCGTTTAATGGCAATGTCAATTATCAGCACGGTGTCCCGGTCCGCCATCAGTTCCACTGCCGAAGCCGTGCCGCGCTCCGGTCCATTGTAGCGGATGCACAGGTCCCGCACCGTGTCCAGCAGGTTGTCCCAGGTGAGGCTAGCCAGTCCCTCTACAACAACGTACCGGTACGGCTGCTGGCCGGCGGCAATGGACAGGGCCACCGCCGGGTTCCTGGCAATGTGACGGGCCTTGAGAGAGTCTGCTCCGGTCATGACCAGTACATGGTTGTCTTTCCACAGGAACCAGACTGGCGTCACATGGGGCTGCCCGTCGGGACGCAGCGTGGTCAGGTGGCCCACGTGCGGCTCCGCCATGAACGCCTCAATTTCCTGCCGAGTCATCTTGGGCATCGTCGCATCACCTGCCTAGCCAATATAGTACAGCTTTCCTCCGGGGAAGAATATGAGATAATCAGTGTGCTATGAAATACTTTTGCCGCTGGCCCGCCATACTGTTGGCAACCCTGACTCTGCTGTTATTCCTAGTTGCCTGCGGGCGGTCCAGCCGTGCGCCCACCGCCAGCCCATCGCCCACGCTGGCTCCGGCCCCAGCGACTGCGCCGACGCCTGTTCTTGGCCCAACTGCAACTTCAACACCCCGTCCTGCGGCGCCGGTTACTCCCACGGCCACTGCACTTCCCAAAGTGGTGGTCCTCCCGGGGGATGAAGGCCCCCATTTTTCGCCCGTTGAGTGGTGGTACTTCAACGGGCATGTGGCTGACGACCAGGGCGGCAGTTACAGCTTTCACTTTGTGACTTTCCAGCGCACCACGCCGGAAGGGGTGGCGCCCCAGGTGCTGCAAGCCAGTTTCAGCGACCATTACCGGGGCTGGCATTTGGTGGCGGGAAAACTGTCCCTCGCTTTGGCCTCGGCCCCTGGGAGCTTCAATGTCCAGGCCGAAGACTGGCGCATGACTGGCGACGGCCACGACTACCTGCTGGCTTTCCAAACTGGTGAATACTTCCTCTTGCTGCGGGCCGTTTCCCGCAAGCCTGCGGCGCTCCACCAGGGTACTGGGCTGGTGGACCTGGGTGCCGCGGGCCTGACCTATTACTACTCGCAGACTCGCCTGGAAGGGACAGGCACGCTTAAGGTGGGTACGGCGACCCGGCAGGTTACCGCGACCATTTGGATGGACCACCAGTGGGGCGCATTTAGCCCGGTGGGCGCTCCCGGCAAGACTGCTGTGGGCTGGGACTGGCTCTGTCTGCAACTCAGCGACGGTTCAGACGTGATGGCCTCCTTTGTGTGGGACATGGCTACGCACCAGCCAGTGGCGACCTATGGGACTTACATTGCCCCTGATGGTTCCACGCGCCACTTGACGGGCAATGACCTGGTGCTGAAATCCGCGGGCATCTGGACCAGTCCATCCAACGGGGCGGTCTACCCCAGTGGGTGGACGCTGGGAGTATTGCCGCTGTCCCTGGTGATGAACCTTACGCCAATAATGCCCAATTCCGAATTTACTGGCGGCACATACATAGGACTGCCGTATTGGGAGGGCGCGGTGCAGGCAACCGGCACGCGGGAAGGCGTAGTCGTAGGCGGCAAGGGGTTTGTGGAGCTGGTGGGTTATGCTTCGCCACGGCCAGGGACCAGCCCACGCTAACCTGGCCCGCCTATAAAAATTCACCCCAAGCCGCGGCCGCAGCGATGGCCATTGCTACTAGAAACGCAATGATTATGGACGCTGCCAGCAGGATCCAAAAGATAATCACCGCTGCCCTGGCGCTGGTGCCGGGCCGCCGCGACATTTCTTCGGTGTTCCGCACCACGTAAGTGTCCATGATTTTGTCGTGCCAGGTCTGCTTGTAAGGGTCCCAGAAGGCCCACCAGTAACCCAGGCCCAACGGGATGAAACTCAAAACGGCGGCCATGCCCCGGACGGCCGTGTGGTAAAACCCCGATATCTGGCCGTTGCCCCGGACAATGCGCGCCCCCACAATGGTTAGCCCCAGGGTCATGCCGCGGCGGTAGGCAATCAAGTTGCCAATGACCACAGCCCAGTTGACTAAAGGTATGGCCCCAACGACCATGTCAATTATCCAGGAGCCAAATCTTTGCCACAGGCTGGCCAGGTCCGCGGGAGTGGGGCGTGTAAACCCCTGGCCGGCGGCTGGAGGTGTAAAGGGAGCTTCCGGGGGAGGCCCCACTGGATGGGGGGCCGAAGCGGGGCTGGGAATTGATGCGCCTCCGGCTGGCGGAGCAGCCACCCGCACGCCGCATTGCGCGCAGAAAGCAGCTCTCTCGGGCAGACGGGCGCCGCACTGGGTGCAAAACATAACCAACCCCCTGGGTTCTTCAAGCTTCTGCTTGGCAGGTATGGCCGGGGCCATGCAGTCCGCCCGGCTTGACATATTATAGCCCTTGCTGGCCGCGACTCGGCCAGTCAGGTGATACTCAGGCTCCGCCACTCGTGCCTGGTTGAACATGGAATCTCCTTGCGCCTTCAGCGCCCTTCCCATTATCATGCTAGTGCCCAAATGATGATGCGCTTGGCGGCGAAATAACTTTCCGGCTTGACTGCCCGGCCAAACAAAGGACTCTCCATTGACCCAAACTAACCTGCGGACGGGCCTTTACTCCACCCACCTATCCCTGGGGGCGCGCATGGTGCCCTTCGGTGGCTGGGACATGCCGGTGCAGTACTCGGGCATCCTGGCCGAGGTCAAGGCGGTGCGCACTGCTGCCGGTCTGTTTGACGTCTCCCATATGGGCCGCCTCTATATCTCCGGCCGGGACAGCACCGCCTTCCTGGACTGGATGCTCACCGCCGCCGCCTCCACCCTGCGGGCGGGCCGGGCCAGGTATTGCCTCATCTGCAACGAAAGGGGCGGCGTTATTGACGACACCATCTTCTACCGGCTGGCGGAGCAGGAGTACCTGCTAATCCCCAACGCAGGCAACTGCCTGGCGGTGCTGGCCTGGTTTGAGGACTGGATTGGCCGCAAGTTCCGCAGTGGGGTGGCTATTGACGACCGCACCATGCGCACTGGGCTGATGGCGCTGCAGGGGCCGCGGGCCGTGCGCCTCATGGACCAGGCCTGCCAACTGGAGGACGGCCATACCCCGTCCTCTCTGCGTCCCTTTGCCTGGGGCCGGGGCACTCTGCAGGGCAAACCGGTGTTTATGGGCCGCACCGGCTACACTGGCGAGGACGGCTTTGAGTTGGTCACCGACTCGCAGGACACCGAATTCGTGTGGAAAACTCTTATGGAGCTGGGCGCATTGCCCTGCGGCCTGGGAGCCAGGGATGTGCTGCGACTGGAGGCGGGACTGCCCCTGCATGGGCATGAGATTGACCCGGAGACTACGCCCATTGAGGCGGGCTTGGAGCGGTTTGTGCGCCAAGAGGGCGAATACCTCGGCGCGGGACCTCTGCAACGTCAGATGCGGGAGGGCGTGGCCCGCAAGCTGGTGGGGCTTTCCCTTCCCGGGCGCAGCGCCCCCCGGGCCGGCTATCCCATCCTGGATCACGGGCAGGAAGTGGGCCGCATCACCAGCGGCAGCTATTCCCCAACCCTTGACACCAGCATTGCTATGGGCTACGTTTTGGTGCGCTGCGCCGCGCTGGGACAAGTGCTGGAAGTGGACATCCGGGGGCGGCCTGCCCAGGCCCAGGTGACTCAGTTGCCATTTTACACGCGGCCCAAGCAGGGTTCCTGAGCCAGTCAAAGCGAGGTGCCACGAAAGTTGAGTCCCCAAGACCGCAAGTACACCAAAGAGCATGAGTGGGTGCAACTGGAGGACGCCGCTTCCCGGCGTGCTCTGGTCGGCATCACCCACTACGCCCAGGACCAGCTTGGCGACATCGTATTCTTTGACCTGCCCAAGCCTGGCGCTGCCCTGAAGCAGCTCCAGAAAATGGGCGAGGTAGAATCGGTCAAGGCGGTGTCAGACCTGTTCTCCCCAGTTACCGGGCAAGTGGTGGAGACTAACCCGGAGCTGGCGGCCCATCCAGAGTTGGCCAACCAGGACCCTTTCGGCGCGGGCTGGCTGCTGCGGGTGCAAATCGCCAGCGCCGCCGAGCTGGACAAGCTCATGTCCGCCCAAGAGTACGATGCCTTTGTGGGTGGACTGAAGTGAAACTGCCATTGCAAAAATCCCCCCAACCCCCCTTTACCAAAGGGGGGCTAAGATGTTCGCCCATACGGCTGGGCTTAGACCGTCCCCCCTTTGCACAGGGGGGCGAGGGGCGATTTCGGTTGGTTGAGATGGTTGATACCTATTTCCAGTCCCATTACATTCCCAACACGCCGCAAGAACAGGCGGAGATGCTGGCGGCGCTGGGCCTGACTTCCATTGACGAGTTATTCCAGGACATACCCGCCCAGTTCCGCAACCCGTCCCTGGACCTGCCGCCGCCCATGTCGGAGCTGGAAATCCAGCAGGAACTGGGGCGGATGGCTGCCCGCAACCGGCCCCTGGGCAGCGGCCCGTCTTTTCTGGGCGCAGGTTCCTACCACCATTTCATCCCAGCCATCGTCAAGGCGCTGATGACCCGCGGCGAGTTCATCACCGCCTATACTCCCTATCAGCCGGAAGCCAGCCAGGGCACCCTGCAGGTCATCTACGAGTTCCAGACCCTCATCAGCAACCTTTACGGCATGGAGGTGGCCAACGCCGGCATGTACGACGGCGCCACCAGCCTGGCCGAAGGGGTGCTCATGGCCTGCCGGGTGACCCGCCGCAGCCAGGCGGTAGTGTCCGACACCGTGTCGCCCGCCTACCTGAACGTTATCCGCACCTACTGCCAGCCCCAGGGCATTGAAATAGTGGGGGCGCGCCACTGGGACCCCCAGGTGACTGGCCAGACCGCCTGCCTGGTAGTGCAGTATCCCAACTTCTACGGGTATATTGAGGACATGCCGGCGATGGCCGCCGCGGCCCATGGGCAAGGCGCGCTGCTGGTGCTGTCTGCCGACCCCACTGCCATGGCCCTGTTCCAGTCGCCGGGCCACTATGGGGCTGACATTGTCACCGGCGAAGGCCAGCCCCTGGGCATCCCGACTAGCTTTGGCGGACCTTACCTGGGCCTGTTCACTGCCAAGCAGGAATACATCCGGCAAATGCCCAGCCGCCTGGTGGGGCGCACCGTGGACCGCCTGGGCCGCACCGGCTACGTGCTGACCCTCCAGACCAGGGAGCAGCACATCCGGCGGGAACGGGCCACCAGCAACATCTGCACCAACGAGGCCCTCTTTGCCCTGGCTGCCACCATCTACTTGGCAGCCCTGGGCAAGCAGGGGCTGCGCCAGGTGGCGGAGCTTTGCTACCACAAGGCCCATTACGCCGCGTCCCGGATTGCCCAGCTGCCCGGCTACTCCCTGCCCTTCCAGCGGGGCGACTTCTTCCAGGAGTTTGTGGTGCAGTGCCCCGCGCCGCCCGCGGAGATTAACCGGCGGCTGCTGGAGCGGAACATCCTGGGTGGCCTGGACCTCAGTGGGCCTCCCTACCGTCCGCTGCTGCCCCCAGCGGTGGACCGGGGGATGCTGCTGTGTGTCACCGAGATGAACAGCCGAGCGGACATTGACGCGCTGGTAGAGGGGTTGGGGCGGGTGGCGTAGAGACCCCCATCCTGCCCTTCCCCCTTGCTAAGGGGGAGATACAGAGGGGGTATCCAAGTTTGGGGGAGTTCAAGTAATGGCCATTAAAGGCGGCAACCGCAACACAGCTAAACTGCTCATGGAGCGCAGCGTGCCCGGCCGGATGGGTTCGGTGCTGCCCGGCCTGGACGTGCCGCCGCATCCCTTGCCCGCTGCTGCCCTGCTGCGGGACGACCTGCCCCTGCCCGAAGTCTCCGAGCCGGAAGTGGTCCAGTATTTCACCGGCCTCAGCCAGCTCAACTATTCCATAGACACCCACTTCTACCCCCTGGGCAGTTGCACCATGAAGTACAACCCCAAGATTAACGACGAGGTGTCTTTCTTGCCCGGCTTTGCGGGCATCCACCCGTTGCAGCCCGCCGAGGTTTCCCAGGGGGCGCTGGAGCTGCTGTACCGGCTCCAGGAGTTTTTGCGGGAAATCACCGGCATGGCCGGGACCAGCCTGGCCACCCTGGCAGGGGCGCATGGCGAACTGGCTGGTGTCTTGATGATGAGGGCTTACCACCAGGCCCGGGGCGATACGGCCCGCCGCAAGATGGCCATCCCCGACAGCGCCCACGGCACCAATCCGGCTTCGGCGGCCATGGCGGGGTTCGAGGTAGTAACCCTGCGGTCAGACGCGTCGGGCAACGTGGACCTGAACGCCCTGCACGAGTTGGCCGGGCCGGACCTGGCGGGGGTGATGATTACCCTGCCCAGCACCCTGGGGCTGTTTGACACCCAGATTGTGGAAGTTTGCCGGGTGGTTCACCAGGCGGGCGGCCTGGTCTACGGCGACGGGGCAAACATGAACGCCCTGGTAGGCCGCGCCAAGCTGGGCCACCTGGGCTTTGACGTGGTGCACCTGAACCTTCACAAGACCTTCAGCACTCCCCACGGCGGCGGCGGCCCCGGCGCTGGGCCGGTGTGCTGCGGCGAAACTTTACTGCCCTACCTGGCCGCGCCCGTGGTGGTTCAGGACAGTGACGGCACCTACCGTCTGACCGCGCCGGAGCACAGCATTGGCAAGGTCAGCGGCTTCCACGGCAACTTTGGCGTGCTGGTGCGGGCCTACACCTACATCCGCACCCTGGGCGAGGCAGGCATCCGCGCCATCAGCGGCAACGCGGTGCTCAACGCCAACTACATCCTGGAGAAGCTCAAGGACATCTACCACCTGCCCTACGACCGGCGCTGTATGCACGAGGTGGTGTTCTCCGCCGACTGGCATAAGGCGCGGGGCGTCAGCGGCCTGGAGATTGCCAAGCGGCTGCTGGACTACGGTTTCTATGCGCCTACCATGTATTTCCCGCTAATTGTCCCCGAAGCCCTGATGATTGAGCCTACGGAGTCGGAGACGCGGGAGACCCTGGACGCCTTCATCCAGGCCCTGCGGGACATTGACCGGGAGATTGCCGACAACCCGGAACAGGTGCGGCAGGCCCCCCACACTACGCCGGTAACTCGGCTGGACGAAGCCCGGGCCGCCAGACAGCCGGATTTGAGGTGGCGGCCCTAGAGTGCCTTGAACCCTTTCCAGGTTATTTGCGGAGTTCTCGGCGCACAGCCCGATACACCTCGTCATCTTTGAAGGCGACATCAAACATACCCGTCACGTATGACCAATTAACCTCGGAGAGTCTCACTAAGCTCCTTAGTCGCTCCTCAGTCAACGATTGGTAGACCCTGGAGTTTATTGACCATGACCGTATCCACCTAGCAGTCTCTCTCAAATCCACACTGCCCTTCGCTCTGGCGATAGAGAGGCAACGCTGGACTGCTTCGTCCTGCGAAGCATAGAAGAGATACCCGTTCAGGGCAAGGAAGACTCCCATGGTGGTTAGTGCGGTTCGCTTATTGCCGTCCACCAATGAATGATTCTTGATAATAGAGCACAATAAAACGGCCGCCTTGTCGAAGATTGTCCTATACAGGAAGCGGCCGCCAAAGGTCTGTGAGGGTTGAGCCAGAGCGGATGCCAGCAAGCCCTTCCCATAATCGCCACCCAAATACTGAAATGCTGGCATCGGGTCGGGATAGTCAGGGTAAGCATCCGCTGCTAATTGATATATAACATCCTCAATGTCTTCAACAGAGAGGAACCAGTATCGTCGTCTAGTGACGTGCCAACTCCTTCAGGGCGCCTCTATGCAGCTCAATGACCAATTTAGCCGCCGTGCGCACCCTTTCGCTACGTTTTTGGCGCAACTCCTCAGTGGAGAGGGTTTGGCCTTTCCTTCGGGTGGGCTTGCGGGTCTTAAGGCTTTTTACTGTAGCCATGCCATTACCTTGGGTTCAACTGCTAATCCCACTGTACCTGTTGGGCCTCTCAAAGGTCAACGCCCTATCTTCACAACTTGCTCTCACCCGCCCCCGCCCTTCCGCTCCTGCTCCAGGGCCGCCTTGAGCACGTCTTGCGCCACCCGCACCTCCACGCCGGCCCGCTCCTCTTGCAGCAGCATGGCAACGCGGGAGTCCAGGTTGCCCCAGCCCCGGTTAATGGCCTCCGTCATCTCGGCCAGGGCCAGGTTGGCAAGACGCATAGGCACCTCGTACTCCCGGCCCACAGACACCGCCAGGTCCACGTCCTTGCGGGCCAGGCGCAGGGCAAAGTCCGGCGGGTCAAAGTGGCCGGGCAGCAGGTGCTCGGCCAGCCCCTCAAACACGCCCCGTCGGCCCTGGGCGCCCCGGCGCACCGCCTGCCACAGGGCCAGCGGCTCCACCCCTGCCTTGACCCCCATGGTGAACACTTCCGCCAGGCCGCACTGGATAATGTAGCCAGCGCAGTTGTGCACCAGCTTGGCAATGGAGCCGCAGCCAATGGGGCCGACGTAGTACACCTGGTCGCCAATGGCGTCCAAGGCGGGCTTGCAGCGGTCAAAGACTTCTTTATCGCCGCCTACCCACACCGCCAGGCGGCGGCTGCGTGCACCCCTCGGGCCGCCGCTGACCGGCGCGTCCAGGACGTGAACGCCCCTGGCGGCGTAGATTTCGTGAATGCGGCGTATCAGTGTCGGTGAACTGGTGCTCAGGTCCATGTACACCTTGCCCGCGCTCATACCCTCCAGGATGCCATCCTCTTTCAGCGCCACCGCCTCCACTTCCACTGGCCCCGGCAGTGAAGTCAGCACTATGTCCGACGCCTCAGCCACCGCTTTGGGGGAGTCGGCCCAGGTAGCCCCGGCTTCCAGGTGCCGGGTGGCGGACTCGCGGCGGATGTCGTGCACCACCAGTTCGTGGCCGCCCTGCAAAGTGTTGTAGGCCATGCTGCCGCCCATGGTGCCCAGGCCAATGAATCCCACTTTCATGTCCCATCTGCCTCCAGGCTGAAGTGCCCACATTATGGCGGCGCAAGGTTCCCATAGCAAGAGTAGTGTATCAATTTGCTTAAGGACTCAACTCGTCACACCGGCGAAAGCCGGTGTCCAGATGGCCTTGCCCAAAAAGTATGGATTTCGATAGTTAGTAACGTTTTGCATACAATTATTGTCACCCTGAGTCCCGATGCAATCGGGACTCAGAATGACATTTTGGGCAAAGCCGTGTCCAGATAAAGAATAGATACAGTTCTCCCCTGGATTCCGGCGGAAGCCGGAATGACGAAGGGCTAATTGATACACTACCATAGCAAGGGGATGGGTGGCAGAAAGCAGGTTTGTTGCATCTCATATTGGCTTCCTTGAATCGCAGGACAAGGCTGAAGACCTTCATTGGAGAAATCCCCCCAACGCCCCTTTTATAAAGGGGGGCCAGGGGGATTTTTGTCTGCGCACAAACAAGATGCGATTGCCCTGTGTGGGAAACAGAGTTGTTGCATTCTCAGTGGAGGCGTCCTGGTCCGCTGGGACTACGCCCCACTTGCGTAACATTTTTGGAAGAAAATGAGAAATTGTCCCCCACGGGCTTGGGCATCAACTTCGTTTGCAGTAGAATTAGTGAAGCTGATTTGCCGGGAGGACGCCGGAGCCTTGAGTATTCAGGACTATCTGGGGCCTGCTGAGACGCTACTGAGCATCTGCCAGCCCTTTTACGCCACCTCGCAGCGGGTCATCCGCCTGGAGCCGGACGCCGCGCCAGGGCGGCAACCCCAGCTAAGGGAGATTCCCTACCATGCCCTCAGCGAAGTCAAGCTGGTGCATAGGAATAATCACCCCATGATGCTGGCCGGCGCCGCCATCACAATCGTGGGCGCTTACCTGGTAACATTCTTGCTAATTACCGGGGTGCTGGCCATTGGCCTGGGCGTGGCGCTTCTGGTCTATGGCGGCAAAGGGCGTCCGGGCTATTACCAGATTTCTGGCTGGGGTCTCGCCCCGCAGGAGGAGCGGTGGTGGCGGGTGGATTATGCCCGGTCCGGCAGTTTTATCGCCACCCTGCGCAACGCGGCAGGGCAAGCTGGCCTTCAAACATACTGAGGTGTAGCTGCGATGGTTGAACAACGGGAAAGGCTCTGGGACTACGATGCGGTGCAGCCTGGGCAGGCAGGTAGCCGGACCGAGGTGGCGCTGACTCCAGAAAACATTGCCCAGTACGCCAAGATATCCCAGAACATGGACCCCCGCTATCACAAGGCTGGAGTGAACGTGGAATATGGCGGCGCGTGGGTCCCCATGCCCTCCATGCTCTTGAGCTACGCCCCCCTGTTGCGGGACGACATCGCCGAAGCCAACGGCCTGGTGGCGCTGGAAAAGTCGGTCACCGCCCGCCGCCAGACGCCCTTCGCCAAGTGCGAAATCCGCTGGTTTAAGCCGGTCAAAGCTGGGGACGTAATCACTGCCACCCGCCGGGTGCTGGAGAAGTACGAACGCCGGGGCAGCAAGTTTGTGACCTTCCGCGTGGAAGCCGCCAACCAGCAGGGTGAGCAGGTAGCTTATTACGATTACACCTGCATCTTTGAGTATGTGGGCGGCAAGCGCGAAGTTCCCCCCACTGGGGAAAATGCCCGCTCCGGCTTGCAGCGGCTCAGTCCCGGTTCCACCACAGCGCCCGAGCGGTTCCTGGAGTTCAGCAAGCTCTCAGTGGGGGATGAGCTGACTACCCTGGAGATTTCCGAAAGCCAGGAAATTATTAACCGCCGCAACGACTTTCGCCTGGCCGGCAAGCCCAGCGCCAGCAACATTCACACCGATGAGGAGTTTGCCCGCCGCAACATCTTTGGGGGTACTGTGAACTCCGGCCCAGCCACCATGTCCTACGTGGACCAGATGCTGGGCCGCTCCTTCCCCCTCCAGGCCTTTTATGAAGGCGGCAGACTGCTGATGCGGGCGGTTACCCCCTTCCGTTCCGGGGACCGGGTCACTTTCCTGGGGGAAATCACCGGCAAGCGCGCCGATGGCAAACGGGGATTGGTGGACTGCCAGGTGCGGGGCATGAATCAGCGCAACGAACTGGTCTGCATGGCCGAGGCTACGCTGTCGTTGCCGCTGTAGAAAAGCTCAAGGGCGGGGACAATGGCAAATATGGAACTGGTGGAATTGGGCCGCACCGGCGTAATGCTTCCGGAAATTGGCCTGGGCACCTGGAAGTACGGGGGCGGGCCGGAACCGCTGCGCCGGGGCATCCAGCTTGGGGCATTCCTGATTGACACCGCCGAGATGTACCGCACAGAAGATGCGGTGGGCCACGCGGTGCGCCCCATCCGGGAACAGGTGTTCATCGCCACCAAGGTGCTGGGCAGCCACCTGCGCCGCAGCCAGGTGCTGCGGGCTGCGGAAGGCAGCCTGCGCCAGTTGGGTGTGGACGTAATTGACCTCTACCAGATCCACTGGCCCGATCCCAACGTGCCCATCAAGGAAACCATGGGCGCCCTGGAAGAACTGGTGGACCGCAAGCTGGTGCGCTACATCGGCGTCAGCAACTTTTCCATTAGCGAGATGCAGGCGGCCCAGGCCGCCCTGCGTCACAGCCCCATAGTGTCCAATCAGGTGCTTTACAACCTGCGCTGGCGAGAGATTGAGCATGACCTGCTGCCCTACTGCCAGCAGCACGGCGTCACCGTGCTGGCCTACACTCCCTTGAACGACGGCGAACTGGCGGGAACCGGCCAGCGGGGACGCCGCCGTCCAGGACAGGGCGGTCCCAAGGACCCGGCGCTGGCAGTTCTGGCCCAGGTGGCTGCCGAGACCGGCAAGACCCAGGCTCAGGTGACTCTTAACTGGTGCACCGCCCACCCGCGCGTCATCGCCATTCCCAAGTCCGACAGCGTGGCCAGGACGGAGGAAAACTGTGGAGCTTCCGGTTGGCGCTTGACCGCATCCCAGATGCAACGCCTCAACGAGGCCTTTGCCGCTCCTGCCGCCCCTTGAACACTTCTCCGGCCGTCCCAGCACGCCCTGCCTGGCGCACTGCCCCGGCGCTGGGGCGGGTCTCCAATTTGCCCACGGTGTGGACCAACGTGGCGGCGGGCGTAGTGCTGGCTGGCGGCAATCTGGAGCCAGTGGCCCTGGCTGCGCTGCTGCTGGCCCTGTCCCTATTTTACGTGGGCGGCATGTACCTCAACGATGCCTTTGACCGGCATTGGGACGCCAGGGAACGCCCCCAGCGCCCCATTCCGGCGGGTCGTGTTAGGGCCTTCACAGTTTTTCTGGCTGGGTTTGGGATGCTGGCGCTGGGCGAGGCGCTGCTGATAGGGCTGGGCCTTTCCCAGGAGTCTGTGCTGGAATGGCGTCCCGCCCTTTGGGGGCTGGCCCTGGCTGCGGCCATCGTCTATTACGATTGCCACCACAAGACCAACCCCTTCAGCCCGGTGGTCATGGGCGTATGCCGTGGGCTGGTGTACCTGATTGCCGGTACGGCGGCAGCGCCGGACCTGCCTACAGAGCTTTTGCTGGGCGCTGCACTGCTGCTGGCGTACCTGGTGGGGCTTACCTACGCCGCCAAGCAAGAGCAACTGGCGCGGGTCAAGAACCTGTGGCCTGTGGGGTTCTTGGCGCTGCCATTTGCGTATTTGGCGCCTTTAGCCCTGAAAAGTCCGGTGACGGCGGGACTTTATGCGGCCTTTTTGGTGTGGGTGGGGTTCGCTTTGTACCAACTGATGAAGCGGCCCAAACCCAACTTCCCGCTGGCGGTGAGCACGCTGATAGCAGGGATTTCCCTGCTGGACGCAGCGTTAATTGCCGGTCAGGGACAGCACGGCGTTGCCCTGTTGGCGGCAGGCGGGGCCGCCCTGACCAGGCTTTTGCAGCGGTACGTGCCCGGCACTTAGAGCCTGTCCTAAATAACCGCAGAGAGCGCAAAGAACGCAGAGAGTTTGTATTGGATTCCTTTTATCTCAGCGGTCTCCGCGTACTCAGCGGTGAGTTTTTAGGATAGGCACTTAAAGGGGTGCCCCGGGACGTTTGGCCTGTCGGAGCTTCACCGCGGAGCCAAATGCGCCCTATGCTTCGGTGTACGCCTGCACTGCCGCCTGGTTCAGCTCTATGCCGAATCCCGGCCCCTGCGGTAGGGCCAAGCGTCCCGCCACCGGCTTTGGCGGGTCAATAAAAATCGCTTCGGTGGCCTGGGCCAGCAGCAAATGGTACTCGGTCATCCACCCATTGGGCACGCCGCCAATCAGGTGGGCATTTTGGGAGTGGAAGGCCCCGCCAGTGGCCATAGGCAGGTGGAACAACTCGGCCATGTGGGCCACCTTCCAGCCGCCGGTGTAGCCGCCGCTGTCCAGCACGTTGGAATGCATCACGTCCACGGCCCCAGCCAGAATCATGTCCCGGTTGTCCCACTGGCTGCCGCTGTAGGCGCGGGCCGCCAGGGGAATGCTGGTCTCCCGGCGCAACTCTTTCATCAGATGCAGGTCGCGCAACACCACCGGGTGGTCGAAACAGCCGATGTTCAGGGGCTGGATGCGCCGCAGCAGTTCTCTGGCGTGGTTGTAGTCGTATCTAGCGTTGCCATCTACGATGAGCATTACCGAGTCGCCGATGGCCTCCCGTACCGCCCCCAGGCGTTGTACGTCCTCGGAAATGTCCTGGCCCCGGTCCGCGGCCACTACCTGGTACTTGATGCGGTCATGGCCTTGCCCCACTACTTGCCGCGCCGCCTGCACCAGGTCCTCCAGGCTGAGGGATGCCAAGCCAAAGGTGATGTAGCAGGCCACCGACGATTCCGACGCTCCTCCCAGCAGCTTGTGGATGGGCTGGCCTAAATACTTGCCTTTTATGTCCCACAGTGCCTGGTCAATGGCGCTTACCGCGCGGGTAACTACGCCGCCGCCCACTTTGTAAGATGGACCGGCCTCCCAAGGCGCATCCAGCCAGACCCGCTCAATGGCCAGGGGGTCGCGGCCCGCCAGGAAGGGGGCCAGTTCCCGGTCAATCAGCCCTTTGGTGGCCCACATCTCCAGCTCCCTGAATATTCCAATGCCGGTGATGCCTTCATCGGTCTGCACTTGCACCAGCGCCAGCCCCACGGTGTCAGCCTTGCCGGACACCGGCACCTGGACAGGAATCCTTAAGCAAATGGCCTGAACGCTGGAAATCTTCATTTTGACTCCTCCAGGTGGCTGCAAGGCTCAATTGGCCGCCAAGACTCTTGCTCTGGTGTAGCGACGTGCCCTTTGGCCCGCCAGGCCTGTTAAGTTTTAGCGGCAGCGCACACTTTACGGCATGGGCAGCCGTTCTGCAATCATCGTGGCAGATTGGCATACTTTGCCGGGGCTGAGAAGGCCATAGCCTCGGTTGTTAGCAGGCTCGTGCCGCATTGGCACTTTTTGGATGTCATTTGGGACATTTCATTATCCCTAACGTGTTACTTTGGTGGAATAGTCTGCATGAGTGGCGCCCTAAAAGGTTTGCCACGGATGCGTCCGAACGCCGGTGTCCAGATGTAATACGGGTTTTTACCCCACTGGATTTTAGCGGGAGGCGGCATGATGAGTGGCTGCCTGATGCACTGCCCATTTGTGGGGCTGTTTGATATTGGGAATGGCTTGTGAGAAATCACCGGACTTTGGGGATTGGACTAGAAGGAGTTGGGGCGCATGAAATTTGACAGGTTTTCGGAAATCTTTCAGCGGCGGCAGCGGCTCTGGGTGGCGGCTCTAGGGCTAGCCCTGGCGCTGGGCGTTGCCGGGGCGGGCGCTTCCGCATATGCCCAGACCTCTGCGGCAAGCATCACCACCCAGGTGCATCTGGCTGACCATACTCCCGCGCCCTGTGCGGCCCAGGACTGTTTGGGACAGGTGGCGCCCAACAAGTCAGTGGTGCATGACCTAGCCACGGTCACCAGTGCCGACCCGCGTATGACTCCCACGGGCAGCGTGGCCTTTGCCTTCTACACCGGTACTGC
>VGZV01000053.1 GCA_016872385.1 SAR202 cluster bacterium
ACCCGTCATTCCGGCGGAAGCCGGAATCCAGTAGAGAACTGTATCTATTCTGTATCTGGGCACCGGCTTCCGCCGGTGCGACGAGCAACTTCTTCCTTATTTGCGAGACAAACTGAACCAGTACCCGTGCGGGAGAGAGCTAAACAGCAGCCCCGGAAATGGGGTAAAATACTCCATGGAGCACGGGCGGCCTTGAACATTTGGTAACTTAGTGTGGCCAGCCGATTGGAGAGGACAAGCGCAGATGATTAGCTCGGCCCAACCCATCCGGGTGCTGGTAGCCAAGCCGGGGCTGGACGGGCACGACCGGGGGGCCAAGGTCATTGCCCGGGCTTTGCGGGATGCTGGCATGGAAGTGATTTACACCGGCATCCGGCAGACGCCGCAAATGATTGTGCAGGCGGCGGCCCAGGAAGATGTGCAAGTCCTGGGGTTGAGCATTCTGTCCGGCGCACACTTGGAGATATTGCCGCAAATCATGGATTTACTGCGGCAGCAAAGCATGGAAGACGTGGTGGTGGTAGTAGGCGGCATTATTCCGGAGCAGGATCGCAAGACATTGTCCGATATGGGAGTGGCAGCTGTATTTGGACCAGGCACGGCGACCACCCACATTGTTGACTTTATAAAAAGCGCGGTTACTAGTTCGCCACCACTTTAGCGGCTGGGCGGCAAACCAAAAACACCATAAGATAGCTTGGGCGGCCATTGGCATCCCTTGACATTCAGCCAATAAACTCCACTATAATCTACGGACTCATGCTATATAACGTATCGCAACTCCTTAAAGAGCCCATTGGCTCCACCCGCGAGTACCGGGTGGATGAAATTGTTGATGGGCCTGAACTCTTGGCTGGGAAGGTGCTTGGACAGGTAAATCTGCTCCACACCCACCAGGGCGTACTCGTGCGTGGGCAAGTGCAGGTGGAAACCGCCTGGTCCTGCAGCCGATGCTTGGCGTCTGTCACTGACACAGCCTCTTTAGAGATTGAGGAAGAATACTTCCCTGTTATAGACGTAATTACTGGCCGCCGGGTTCCCATGCCGGAGGATGCAGACCCAACCTTTAGCATTGACGCCAACCACACCCTGGATTTGACTGAGGTGCTGCGGCAATGCTTGATCACTGAAGCCCCGATGAAGCCCCTTTGCAGGCCGGAATGCCAGGGTTTGTGCCGGACTTGCGGGGTTAACCTTAACCAGGCCGCTTGTAGCTGTGGTGGGGCCAGCGACCCGCGCTGGGGCGCGCTGGCCGACCTTCTGCGGAATCAAAATTAGTTATCAACCACCGGTGAAATTCTAGAGACGGAAGAGAGAATTATGGGCGCAGTTCCAAATAAGAAAGTTACCAGGGCACGGGCGGGAAGAAAGTTCATGCGGTATCGCCTCTCCCCACTACACCCGTCTGTTTGCCCCCGCTGCCGCAGCCCCCGGCTTCCCCACACCGCATGCCCAAGGTGCGGCACGTACAAGGGACGCCAGGTGCTGGGGGTCAGTAATTAGCCCTAGCCTGAGTGCAGGTGTCCCAGGACAGGTCAGTTATTTTGCCGACATTTAGGATGGTTGGTTTGGTCCCAGGAGTAACAGTTGTGTGGAGGGTCGGCTTGCCTAAGGGAGGCATTTACGGACGCTAACGAGTCAAGTCAATATTCATACATTTTCCCAGGTCAGGGGTCCCAAGCAGTGGGCATGGGCCTGGAACTTTACCAGTCCTCAGCGGCGGCCAAGGCCGTGTTCCAAGAGGCCGATGACAGTCTTGATACTTCCCTTTCCCAACTGATCTTTCACGGGCCTGCCGATGTCCTTCAGGACACCGTCAATTCCCAGCCAGCCATTATGACCGTCAGCATTGCCTGCTGGCGGGCCTGGCAGGAGGCCAGGGGCGCAGATACCACGGTGCCAATGGCAGTGGCTGGGCACAGCCTGGGGGAATATACTTCGCTGGTGGTGTCTGGAGTCCTGGACTTTAGCGATGGGGTCAAGCTGGTGCGGGAGCGGGGGAGGCTGATGCAGCAGGCGTCTCAATGGCGTCCCGGCAGCATGGCAGCCATTCTTGGGCTAGATGAGTTCACGCTAGAGCAGGTCTGCGCTGAAACCGGTGTGGAACTGGCCAATATCAACACAGAAGACCAGATAGTAATCAGCGGCGACAAGCGTGCAGTGGCCAGGGCCATGGACCTTTCTTTAGCCCGTGGAGCTAAAAAGGCCATCCCATTACAGGTCAGCGGCGCTTTCCATTCATCCCTGATGTACCAGGCCCAGCAAGGGTTGCAGGAAGCCATCTCTGGCCTCCAGTTGCGGGATGCCCAGATCCCCATCATCGCTAACTCTACGGGCTGCCCCATACACACGGCAGACCAGGTTAGGGAGGAGCTAATCCGCGGGTTGTGTCAATGCGTCCGCTGGAAAGCCTCCGTGGAGTATATGGTTGGCGCTGGGGTATCTCACTTTGTAGAGTTTGGCCCGGGGCGCGTGCTGTCCAGCTTGATTAAGCGCATTGACCGCGGCGTGCAGGCCGTGACAATATCTGACCCCGAGGGCATAAAAAAGCTGGCCCAAGGCCCAGCCTAGCTCGCTGCCAGCCTGCCGGGTATCATGCCCAGGGTTAAATCCACGGATTTAAGACACCAGGGAAGGGTGACAGCCCTCCAAGCGCTGTTTGCCAGCGACCTTCGGAATAATCAGGAGGAGCCTGCGCTGGAGTGGCTGGCGGCAGAAGAGTCCCTGGAAGTCCGGGCAATCCAGTTCGCCCGCCTGCTGTGGCATGGGGTTAAAGAAAACCAGCCCATGCTGGACGGGGTCATCCAGAGATACGCATCTGCTTGGCCCATTGAGCAGATGTCTCCGGTGGACCGCAACATTCTGCGGATTTCGCTATTTGAATTGCTTTGTCACCCTCAGACTCCAAGAAAGACTGCAATCAACGAGGCTGTGGAACTGGCCAAGACCTTTGGCAGCGAAAGCTCGGCCCGCTTCATCAACGGTGTGCTGGGGTCAGTGGTGGCGGCCCTGGAAGCGGGAGAGCTAGCCTCAGATCCACCTGTTACTGAAGGGAGATGATCAGTTGGCTACTGTTTACGAGCGCGTCAAGACCATTGTGGCAGACAAGCTGGGAGTGGAAGAAACCCAAGTTACCGAAGAAGCGTCTTTTGTGGACGACTTGAACGCCGATTCCCTGGACCTGGTTGAATTGATCATGGCGCTGGAAGAAGAGTTCTCCACTGACTCCCAAAAGCTGGAAATCTCCGACGAAGAAGCTGGCGCCATTCATACCGTGAAGGATGCAGTAACCTATCTCGAAGGCCGCGGCATCCACGACGAGTAGCTGCTATCCCGCGGCCTGCCCCAGAAATGCGTTGGGGAATGACGTGGCAAAAGGCCTGCCATGAACAGCCTTGAGGAAATAGCCCAGGCCGTCCTGAGTTGCACAGCTTGTCCCTTGCACCAGGGGCGCACTCGCGCCGTGCCGGGGGAAGGCCCGGCCAATGCGGAACTGATGTTCATCGGGGAAGGTCCTGGTTTTCAGGAAGACCGGCAGGGGCGTCCCTTCGTCGGCCCGGCCGGGCAGTTCCTGGAAGGGCTGCTTTCATCCATAGGGATGACCCGGGACCAGGTCTTTATCGCCAACATGGTCAAGTGCCGCCCTCCCAACAACCGGGAGCCGCTGCCCGCGGAAGTGGCGGAGTGCAGCCGGTATCTGGAACGTCAGATTCAACTGGTTAATCCCCGGCTTATCATTACCCTGGGCCGGATTTCCCTTGCCCGATTTTTCCCTGGTGAAAGCATCTCCCGCGTGCGGGGTAAGCTCCGGGAAAAAGACGGCAGGGATGTCTATCCGGTCATGCACCCGGCGGCAGCCCTGCACCGCCAGGAGCTGCGTTCCGCCATTATCCAGGACTTTCAGGGCATTCCCGCTGCTCTGGAACAAGCCCGCCAGCGGTCACCGGCTCCCCAGGTTGCCCCGCCTCCCGTGCCGGAAGACGAAAAGCCACCGGAGCAACTCAGCCTGTTCTAAAGCAGGCTCTAACGGCCACTCCGCCCGTGGTTCATGTTCTTGCCTCCGTCAAATATGTTGACACTAGCTTTTCCTTGGGATATAAGGGGGTATGTTCATTCCCTTACTGTGGCATACACTGTTCCCACAGCCCGCCGTAGCGCTGTGGCCGTATTCTGGCTGCGCAGATTTGGGTTCGTCTCCGCAAGAACTGGATAGGGCAATGGGGTTTTGGCAGTAGCATGAAGCCGCCGTTGCGTGTCATCCCCCTGGGCGGATTAGGGGAGATTGGCAAGAACATGATGGCCCTGGAGTGCGGGGATGACATTGTGGTGGTGGACTGCGGCGTCCAGTTCCCAGAAGAGGATATGCTGGGGGTTGATCTCATCATCCCCGACATTTCTTACCTTCTGGAAAACTCCCGCAAAGTGCGGGCCATTCTCATTACCCACGGCCATGAGGACCACATAGGGGCGCTGCCCTTTGTGCTGCCTCAGTTGCAAGCTCCCGTGTATGCTCCCCAACTGGCCCACGGCCTCATTTCAGTCAAACTGCGGGAGCGCCGGGAGGCCAGGGGATCCCAGGCGGTGGCCATCGAGCCGCAAAAGACCTACCAGTTTGGGACCAATTTCCAGGCCAGTTGGTTCCGCGTGTGCCACAGCATCCCCGACGCCATGGGAATTGCCATCGAGACGCCCCAGGGCACAGTTATTCACACCGGCGACTTTAAAATTGACCACACGCCGGTGGACGGTCATACCATAGACCTGGCGGGCTTGGCGCACTACGGCTCCCAGGGGGTGCTGCTCCTCTGCTCCGATTCCACTTACGCCGAAGTGCCCGGTTACACCGCATCTGAGCGTGTGGTGGGCGAGGCCCTGGAGCGGGCCATTGCCGACGCCCCGGGCCGGGTGATGGTGGCCACTTTTGCGTCCCTCATTGCCCGCGTCCAGCAGGTAGTCCAGGCGGCGGCGCGCCACCAGCGCAAAGTGAGCATCGTGGGCCGCAGCATGATTGACAATGTCAAGATGGCCCAGGCAATGGGCTATCTGGACATTCCGCCCGATGTGCTGGTGCCCTTGGGAGAAACCCGCAAGCTGCCGCCCCACCAAGTGGTGCTGTTGACCACGGGAAGCCAGGGGGAGCCGACCTCAGCCCTGGTGCGCATTGCCAACCAGGACCACCGGGAGGTCAGCATAGCCGCCGGAGACACCGTGGTTATCTCTGCCACGCCAATTCCAGGCAATGAATTGCTGGTAAGCCGTACTATTGACAACCTGCTGCGGCAGGGCGCCCACGTTCTTTACGACCGCGTGGCTCTGGTGCACGTCCACGGCCACGCCAGCCAGGAAGAGCTGAAGATGATGCTCAGCTTGACCAGGCCCCGCTATTTTGTGCCGGTGCATGGCGAATACCGCCACCTGGTAGCCCACGCCCGGCTGGCCTGGGACTTGAATGTGGGGCAGGATGGCATCTTTGTTCTGGAAGACGGCGATGTCCTGGAGCTGTCGGAAGAGGGCGGCACCGTGGTGGACCGGGTGCCCGCGGAACCCATATTCATAGACGGCGTCAGTGCCAGGGACGCCCGCAGCCAGGTGCTGCAGGAGCGCCGCTCCCTGTCCAAAGATGGTGTGGTAGTAGTAGTCCTGCCCGTGAACCAGGATACCGGGCAATTGATGGCCACGCCTCGGATTGTGGCCAGCGGGTTTGGCGACCCCAAAGAAACTCCACCCCTGTTCAGTCAGTTGGCCGAACTGGTGCAGGAACTGTGCGTTCAGCAAACCGGCGCAGACCTAGCACAGGAAGCAGGCCGGAACAAAATCCGGGAAACTGCCCGCGAATTCCTATCTAAGCAAACTGGCCGATGGCCTATGATACTTCTAGTGCCCGTGGAAGTTTAATCGTCCGATAGAAGTATAGCGGGCCGAGGCAGCTATGCCCCGTCCTTCTCGTCAAATCCGCCGCTCTGTTGAACCCCCCTCCCGCGAAAAGTCCAGGCCGCGCCCCGCGTCGGTGGCCGATGGCCTGGTAGTAATGCTTTTTGTGGCGGTGGCAGTGGTGGCCCTGGCGGTGTCGGGCGCCGCCCGCCAGTGGGCTATTTCAGCGCTGGGCTACGGCTGGGCGCCGGTGCTGGTCTGGACTGCCGCCCTTCTGGCAACGTTGCGCTACCGGCCTGGGTTTGTCTTCCGGCACTGGCGGCCCTGGCTTTTGTCCGCGACTGCGGTAGCTGCATCCATCATGGTGCTGGCCTATTTCTACCCCAACCAGGGTCCTATGTCTGATACCAGCCTGGGAGGCCGCTGGGGCAACCAGATGATTGGAACGCCTCCCGCGCTGGGCCTGGCGCGCTTGGCCGCTCTGGTGTTCATCACCCCCGCAGTGCTTTACCCGCGACGGATTGGTCTGGCCTACCTTGGCGCTATGCACCACGTGGGTGCAACGCTCAGGTCTTCAACCCTCCGAGTGGCAGGTTCCCAGCGCCGGCGGACCCGGCCCTTGAGCCGCCGCCTGAAGCTGCTCAGCAAACGGCGGTTCTGGCGGTACTGGCTCCGGTGGGTCTGGGGTCTTTTGTCCGGATGGTTCGGCCGCAAGGTGCAGCTTCCAGCGTCCCGGCCTGCAGAACAGGCAGTGGAACTGCTTCCGGAGGACGAAGGACCGGCGGCAGCAAAGGCTGGCTTCTCCAAAGAATCCGCAGGCTTGTGGGACCAAGTTGCCCCTGGGACCATCCCACAGTTGGATACCACACCGGTCCCCGTAATCAAAGATACTGGGGGTGATTCCGGCAAAGAAGCAGCCAAGCCTGTGCATATCAAGTCCAAGTGGAAGCTTCCTCCCGCAACGTCCATACTGGCGCCGCCGGAACCCCACAACGTGCCCCAAGCGCCGTTGCAGCAGATGGCCCGCCTCATAGAAAGCACCATGTCGGAGCACGGCGTCATTGTGGAGGTGAAGGATATCAAGGCCGGTCCCAGAGTGGTGCGCTTTGGCCTGGTGCCTGGCTGGATTAACCGCAAGGGGGAGGGAGCCCGCGGGGAAGGCGGCCAGCCCCAAATGGAGCGCAGTCGCGTCAAAGTCCAGGCCATCCTCACCCGGGAAAAGGACCTGGCCCTGGCGCTGAAGACCCCCTACCTGCGGATTGAGGCTCCGGTGCCCGGCGAGGCTCTAGTGGGCCTGGAAGTGCCCAACCCGCTGCCCAGCAAGGTGCCCCTGCGGGCCGTGATGGATAACCAGGCCTTTAGAAAGCTGGCGGCCAAGGGTAGCAGCCTGCCCCTGGCCCTGGGTCAGGATACCGCTGGCACGCCGGTCGCCCTGGACCTGGCCGCCTTGCCCCATGTGCTCATTGCCGGGGCCACGGGCAGCGGCAAAAGCGTGTGTATCAACTCCATTGTGGCGTCCTTACTGCTCACCCGCCCGCCGGACCAGGTGCGGATGCTCATGGTGGACCCCAAGCGGGTGGAGCTTACGCCCTTCAACCGGATTCCCCATCTAATAGCGCCAGTCATCGTTGAAGTGGACGAAGTAAACCCCGCCCTGCGGGCAGTGATGCGGGAGATGTTCCGCCGCTACAAGCAGATGGAAGAGGTGGGCACCCGGAACATTGTTGGCTACAATGCCAAGGCCAAGGACCGGATGCCCTACCTGGTGGTCATCGTGGACGAACTGGCCGACCTTATGATGACCGGCGGTTTTGAGATTGAACAAAATCTGGTGCGGCTGGCCCAGTTGGGCCGCGCCACCGGCATTCACCTGGTGCTGGCCACCCAGCGGCCCTCGGTGAACGTAGTAACCGGCTTGCTCAAGGCCAACATTGCCGCCCGGGTGGCCTTCGCGGTAGCCTCCCAGGTGGACTCCAGGGTCATTCTGGACACTGTCGGCGCCGAGAAGCTGCTGGGTAAGGGCGATATGCTGCTGCTGAGCAACGACTCTCCCAAGCCGCGGCGGGTCCAGGGCGCCCTGGTGCTGGATGAGGAGATTGATGAAGTGGTCAAATTCTGGCTGGAGCAGAAAGGCCCGCCCCTGCCCATTATTCCCATTGATGACCCAGAAGAAGAGGAGAAAGAGGGTGACGATGTGGACGAACGCACCCTGGAGCAGGCCAGGGAGTTGGCCTTGCGCAACCCGCGATTGTCCTCTTCATTGTTGGAGCGCAGGTTAAAGGTTGGTTCCCGCAAAGCGGACCAGATTATGGATGCCTTGGAAGATGAAGGACTGGTAGTAGCCCAGCGCTAGAGCCCTTGGCCGTCTATGGCCCGCTCATGCCAGCGCCCCGATGATGCGCATCATCGGGGCGCTGGCAATTTTGGTACTATTGACATCGCATGAGATGATAATTTATATTTCAGATATTTCACTAATCAATAGCGCTTAAATATCTTAAATATAGATATATTACCATATTTACAAATTAGATATTGAAATTCATTCAGGATTTACTACCGAAAAGGAGGTTAAGTGTGTAACTTTTCATAGTACGAATCATGACATATCAGATCCCTGCCTGAATGCCCGAATCTGGGGAGGTGCGTTATGAAGTACTTGCAAATGTGGAACTTCAAGGTTCTGACCTCGGCCTTCTTGGTCTTGTCATTGCTGTTGGCCGTAGCCTGCGGCGCCGCTGCCACAGCCACACCCGCGGCCAAACCCGCCACCCCAGCACCTGCCGCTGCCGCTGTGCCACAGGCGCCGGCGGTGCCCAACCCAATAAACGTCCAGCCAGTAGTCCACCCAGGCAAAGTAACAGTCATGGTAGGCGGCTGGGGCGGCCGGTTTGCCCCGGCTCACGGCACCAACTGCCACGTTTACGACGTCAACATGCACGGCTACTTGATACGGAGCCGGGACCACGACCGTTCCTTCATCCCCAGCGTTGCCACCCGGTGGGAGATCAGCGCTGATGGCAAGACCTGGACCATAACCATCCGGGACGGCGTCGCCTTCCACGATGGCAGGCCTCTTACCATTGAGGACGTTTACTTCACCTGGCTGCAGTCCTGGGGGCCTAACTCTTTGAACTTTTCCACCAGTTCCAGCGCTTTGAACATGGCCCGCAACACGGAGAAGATTGAGCTAGTCTCCGCCAACCAGGTGAGCATAACTCACAAGAAACCTGATGTAGGTTTTGCTGGGTTTATCTCCGACACCAGCGGTGCATGCCAGGGCATGGTGCTGCCGCGCCATCTGTGGGGTCTTGACCCTCTGAGCAAATTGCACGATGCCGCCTTGATGGAAGCCTACGACCGGAACCCTGTTGCCGCAGGGCCAATGAAAATGGTCAAACATACAACTGAGGAACTGATGGCCTTTGAGCGGTACGACCAGTACTTTGATATTGAGCGCATGCTCCCCATGCGCAGCTACGACTTGCGCAAAGTCCCTGAGGAGGCTACCCGTGCGGCGGCGCTGCGGGCTGGCGAGGCGGATATCGCCCCGGTGAGCCAGGCTACCCGAAATCAGGTAGAAGCCGGCGGCGGGCGCATTATCTTTGGGCAAGAAGCTACTTACCTGTTTATCCGGCACATGGGTGCGTGGACCAAGGCCCCGCACTCCATTAAAGAAGTGCGCCAGGCCCTGGCCTATGCCATAGACCTGAAGACTCTGCAAAACCAACTCTGGGGCACGGACATCCACTCGCCCCGGGGGTGGTTGTACGTCAGTCCCAGCGCCATCGGCTACAGCTCTGAACTGGACCCCTTTCCTTACGACCCTGAAAAGGCCCGCCAGCTCCTGGCCAAGGCCGGTTATCCCAGTGGTCAGGGCTACCCCAAAATAAAGCTAAATACCTGGCCATCCAGGGCCGTGCCCAACATGCCCGAAGCGGCTCAGTTGGTGGCTGACTACTGGAAACGGGAACTGGGCCTGAACGTGGAGGTGTACGTGGGGGACGAAACGGCTTTGAAGAGGATTACCAACGCCGGCGTTGAAGCCTATGGTGAGTTGCTGCTGCGGGAAAACGAGACTTCGGTGGAGAGCACTTCCAGCTTCCGCAGCGCATATTTCACCGCCGACAATCCAGGCCGCCGCCACAACGACCCGGAGATTTTCGACCAGGCGGCCAAGGCCATCAGCGTGTTTGAACCCGCGGAACGCATCAAGGTGTGGAACCAACTGCATCGTCGCTTGCGGGATGACGCTTATGAAATCTCTCTGGGCTACGTCAACGCCCCCTGGGGCGTAGGGCCGCGCATCCTGGACTGGAAGCCCCAGCCCATGGCTTTCTATCCTTCGGCGTTGCATACCATTGTGTTGAAGTAACACAACATCTCCCCCGTTTCCTCGCAATACAGACCGCCCCGAAGTAAAACCTCGGGGCGGTCTCGTTTGTCTCAGAGCTTGTGTGACAATTCCCGCTCGTGGTGAGTCCCGACGTATCGGGATCCCGGCCAGGTCGGGGCTTGTCGAACCAAAAGCGGGCTAAAAGCTACGCATCCTTCGACAAGCTCAGGATGAGCGGGCTGGGTAGACGGCATTTCTCACACAGGCTCTCAGAGCTTGTGTCAAAAGGTCGTGGCATAGCTGTTGCCCACCCTCCGACGGGCTCAGACTCTGCCCTGAGCCAGCCGAAGGGGCGAGCGCTTTCCTCCGCTCGTGGTGAGTCCCGACGTATCGGGATCCCGACCAGGTCGGGGCTTGTCAAACCATGAGCAGTCTACTTTTGGCATAAGCTCTAACAAAATGCCGAAGCTGTCAGGCAGTGGTTCAGTTTGCGGCGGCGGCAGGAAAGAGGTCTATCCGTCGCACCGGCGAAAGCCGGTGTCCAGATACGCACCAGGTTGTCGCGGCCTGCTGGATTCCGGCTTGCGCCGGAATGACGAGACCCAAAATAACCAGTGCTAGCTGTCACCCTGAGCGAAGCGAAGGGCCTGGGGTGATGGGCGTTTGCCCCACCCCAGATTCTTTGTTGTCCCGATGCCATCGGGACTTCTCAGAATGACACCCTTCATGTTGTTAGGCATTAGCTCGGTTGAAATCAACCACCTGAACAGGCAAAGCGCCCCTCGGCACGCACTCTTTTAGCCCTTACCCCCTTTCTTCCCACCGCATTGCGGGGCTTGCCTCAAAACTCCATAGTCGCACCGGCGGAAGGCCACGCCCAGGTCCAGCAATTGGAGCTGCGTCTGGTGCCCGAGGAGGCTACGCGAGTGGCGGCTATCCGCAGCGGGGAAGCGGACATTGCTCCGGCGAGCCTGGCTACCAAGAACCAGATAGAGGCTGGCGGCGGCTGCCTGATCTTCGGCCCAGAAGGGATTTACATGCGGGTGGTGTGTACGGCTGCTTCAGGTCAGAGTTCCCCTGCAGCAAGAAGGAAGTGCGGCAGGCGCTGGACTACGCCATAGACAAGACCGTAATCCGGGACCAGCTGTATGGCGGCCCTGAGGTGTTTCAGACCAAGGGTTGGGCCCACACTACCCCCAGTTCCATTGGCTACAGTCCGGATCTGGACCCCTTCCCTTATGACCCCGACAAAGCCCGCCAGCTTCTGGCACAAGCCGGATACCCCGGCGGCCAGGGTTTTGGCAAGGTGATCTTGAACACATGGGTCTCCAACCCACGGCTCCCGGCTTCACGAAAATCCAGAGATATTTGAGCTGGTGCAGTCAACCCTGGCGGTGACCGACCCAGCGGAGAGGGAGAAGGCTTTCAACACCCTGAGCAAACGCGCCAGGGAGGAGACTCACGAATTGGGCATTGGATATATCAACATACCCTGGGCGGTTGGCCCACAGGTCAAGGAGTGGCAGCCGTTCCCGCTGGCATTCTACCCCTCCAACATTCACGGCATCGTCCTGAAATAACGTGCTCGCTTGCTTGCCAAGTGCGGGTTAGGAGTCCCGCCAGTGCCGTTCTGCAAAGGGCGGCTGGCGGGACTCGCGATTTTTTGTGCACAATGGCGCGCCGCCACTGGCGGGCCTGGCATAAAACTTCGTCCGAGAATTGGAGTACAGCCAGGCCAGCCCTGTCTCGTTGCTTATCCAAGCAAATATGGACTGCGGCTTGCTCCATTACCCCTTGACAAGAACAATAATGTTTATTTAAAGTACTGCCTAACTCAATGGAATAGCTTGTCACTTTGTTGCTCATTATGGGCTAATGATGTCAGCTAATGGTTGAGTAAGGAAGGAGATTATATGTATAACCGCATAAAGTGCAAATATAATATACGAATCCTGCTCCACATTGTTGCGGTTTTCGTCGTCGTGTTCCTGGCGGCCTGCGGGACAGCAGCCACCGCTACCCCGGGGGCGCCGGCATCGCCCGTGGCCACTCCCACCCCCATAAGCGCCGATATTTTCAAGCCTACCGCTCCGGCAGCCCCCACCACGCTGCCCAAACCCACGGCAGTCCCGGCCCAACCTGCCACACCGGCCAGGGACAACATTATCCTGGTCAGCAGCCAGGAGCCGTTGAGTCTGGACGGCTGGACCACCAAGTGCGCCTCCAACTTGATCCATTTCTCCTGCGTAGACACCGGCAACGAGCCGTTCACCTGGATTGACAGCAAGACCTATGAGGTAGTGCCCTTGTCCACAGTGGACAAGTGGGAGCAGATTGAGCCTGCCCGCTGGCGATTCGCTCTGCGCAAAGGCGTGAAGTTCCACAACGGGGAGGAGTGGAACGCCGAAACCGCCAAGGTGAACCTGGACTACAACGGCGACTCAGCCAACGGCTTGGACAGTTTCAGCTATTCGGGCGCCATGAGCGCCCAGGTGGTAGACCCTTACACCGTGGACATCGTGTGCAAGTCCGCCTGCCCCATCCTGGCCCGGGGGATGCTCTTTAGCAAGTTCCAGGCCCCCGCCTGGTACAAGGCTGCCTCCCCAGAAGAGCGCGCCCGCAAAGTCATCAGCTTGGGGCCGTACAAGCTGGTGGAGTGGCGCAGCGGCATTGACATCAAGTTCGAGGCCAACAAGGACTATCTGCCCAGCAAGGCCTTCGACGCCCAGGCGCCCAACATCAAGACCTTCACCCAGGTCTGGCGGGGCGAGGCCCTGGTGCGTTCCGCCATGCTTCGCTCCGGCGAAGGCGACTGGGCGGAGGACATCGGCTTTGAGAACCAGACTCAGGTTCCCGTCGCCAAGGCCTCCGGCACCACCGAGGTCTTTGCGGGCATCTTCGACACCATGTGGCACCCGGAGCTTAAGAAGCAAAAGGTGCGCCTGGCCCTGATCCACGCCGTGGACTGCGAGGCCATCGCCAAGGCCCTGTACAAGGGTGTGGTGCCCTGCCTGGGCAGCATCTCCGTGAAGGGCACCGTGGGCATCACCGACCGCAACTCCAAGCCCAGGGAGTATAACCCCACCCTGGCCAAGCAACTGCTTAAGGAAGCGGGCTACGACCCGGCCAACAAGGTCAACATTTACGTCCAGGCCAACCGGGTGTTCAAGGACGTGGAGTTCATGGAGGCGGTGGCCCGGTACTGGAAGGAAGCGGGTGTCACCACCGAGTTCTTCGCCCTGGAACTGGCCCGCTACACCGACATCCGCAGTTCCGGCTGCGGCAAGTTCACCAACGTGGCGGGTTACAAAGAGGCCCTGGACTGTGCCGCCCGCGTCCCGCCGGCACCCCTCTCCACAACCTCCCACGTTTATACCACCGCCACCTCCAACGAGATTCTGGACATGTCCACTCAGGGCAACCGTCGGCTGGGCTGCTTCAACATCAACTCCCGCGCGTGCTACGCTGACCTGCAGAAGAAGATAGATATTGCATCGGCGGCCCCCGTAGGCCCGGAGCGGGCCCGCTTGCTGACCGAAGTAGCCGACATCGCCTACGACGAAGCCTACTTCATCCCCTTCTTCCACAACCAGATGGTGTACGGCTTGGGGAAAAACGTGGACTGGGAACCCCTTTACTCGCCGCGGCTGCGGGTTAACACCATGAAGTTCAAGTAATATCCCTTGGCGGCAATGGTTGTCCGGGGTGCGCCCTCTGGAAACTCCAGGGGGCGCGGCTTTACTCTGGCCGGCGCAGCCACGGCTTCAGGAGCAGACAGGGACTTACAGAGGATGCCAGCAATGGCTTGACAGGCGGCGGCTGGGTAACTACGATAAATCTGCCCAGGCCCGCACTTATGTCCTGGCTTGGTCTCCAGTGGGGATTAGTATAGCGGTAGTACGTCTGACTCTGGATCAGATAGCCCAGGTTCGAATCCTGGATCCCCAGCCAAATTCCGCGCTTCGCCAGGCTTCTAGATTCCTCCGCCAATGGCGCCTGCTAAAGCCTTCTCTATAAGAGGGTGTTTAAAAAGTGCTGTGCACTACGAGCGCTCACCCTTCGACAAGCTCAGGGTGAGCGGTTTTTCCGGCTCGTGGTGAGCCTGTAGAACCATGAGCGGGCCAAAAGCTACTCATCCTTCGACAAGCTCAGGATGAGCGGGCTGGGTAGACGGCATTTCTCACACAAGCTCTAAGGGGCCTGCAATGGCATTAGACACTTCCAGCTCCGCCAAGGCTCTTCCTGGACCAAAGGGCTGCCTGTTTTCGGTTCCTTGCTAAAGCTTCGCAGCCAGCCCCATCTAGCCGTTCACCGCATTGCCAAACAGTACGGCGACATCTGCTCCATACCCTTCGGCAGCGTGCCGACGGTGGTAATCAGCCACCCGGACTTGCTTAAAGAAGCCTTCGACAAAACGGAATTAGCCGACCGCTGGGTGGGCGAGGTCATGGGTATCCTGTCCCACTATGGGAAGGACCTGGCCCTGGCTCCCTACGGCGAACACTGGCGGCAGTTGCAGCGATTTGCTAACCGCGAACTGCTTTCGCTGCGCCGCCTCCAGCAAATACGTGAACAGCATGTGGAAGAGGTGGTGAACAACCTGGTGGCAGAGGTTGGCCAGGGGAGTGACGCCGGATTATTGATGCATCCCCTGGAAATGCTGGGGCGTACTAACGCCATGATAATGTTCCGGGCCATATTTGGCGGCAGCGAAGGCGAAACTGGAGAGTTCGCAAGAAACCGGAACGAACTCCTGGAGTTGATTTTCTGGGTCTTCCGCAACGCCAGCGCCGCTAATTTGACGGACTATGTGCCGTGGTTAAGGGTGTTCCCCAACAGCACCGTCAATGAGGCGAAAAGAAAGGTGGAAGTTCGGAATCGCATTCTGGGAGCCTTGATTAAAGGCGCCAGGTCTCGCCCCGGCTTGGACTTGATCAACCCAGACCGTTTCCTACTCCAGGAAGATGGCTCGCCCGCACCAGCCGCCAGCAACGCCTTCATGCCTTTTGGAATAGGTCACCGGGCCTGCCCAGGGCGGCGGTTTGGCGAAATGGTGGTTTGGCTGCACGCCAGTAGGCTGCTACACCAACATCAGTTCCAGGCAGCCGGGGCGGACAGTGGCCTTTGTCTGAAGAAGAAGTGTTTGGGTTGGCCATAGGGCCTAGGCCTCATGCACTGAAGGCCCTTCGGAGAGGGGCCTGACAACGGTCGCTTATTGCGGCAAGGCTGGTAGGAGCGCACCTGCGTGTGCGCCCTGGGCAGGTGACTCAATGACAGTGGCAGACGCCCTTCGGTTGTCTCAGGGCAGGCTCCGGTCTGCCACTACCTTCACTATATCGAACTAAGGTTCACCAAAATCTCTGCGGTCTTGCAGATCAGGCATTAAACAGGCGGCCTGCGTTCAAACCAGCGGGCTGCCTGCTCGTATCCGCAGGCCACCCGCAGGACCGTGGGCTCGTCAAAGGGCTTGCCGGCAATCTGTAAGCCGATGGGCAGACCCTCCCTGGTGAAGCCGCCGGGAATGGAGATGGCGGGCAGTCCGGCCACATTGAAGGGGCTGGTGAAGCTCCGTCCCGTCAGCGTCACCGTGGCATCGTAGCCCTCCAGCAATGCAGCAGGCTTGGGTGACGTGGGTGTCACCAACACGTCCACTTCCTGCAGGGCCTGGGCCATCTCCCGCTTAATCAGGCGGCGCACCCGCTGGGCCTGCAAGTAATCCGAAGAACTTATCAGGCCGCCCAGCAGGAACCGCACCCGCACCATGTCCCCGTAATCCTGCCGCCGGGTCTGCAAGTTGTGTTCATGGAAAGCAAATGCCTCGCCCATCATAATGGCCTGGTTGGCCGCCCGGGCATACTCAATGTGGGGGATCTCCACGTCCCGCACCTCTGCGCCCAGTTCCCGCATCAAATCCAGGGCGGTCTCAATGGCGGCCAGGGTCTGGGGTTCCACGTCGGGGCCTGACTCGTAAAAGTATTGGCGGGGCACGCCAATGGTCATGCCGCGGATGCCCGCCTGTAACGCCTGACTGTAGTCCGGCACCGGCGCAGCGGCCGTGGTGGGGTCTTTGGGGTCCGGCCCGGCAATGGCCTGGAGCATCAGCGCGGTATCGGTGACGGTCCAGGTCATAGGGCCACAATGGTCCTGGGACCAGGACAGGGGCACCACCCCGTAGGCGCTGACACGGCCGTAAGTGGGCTTGAGGCCGACAATGCTGCATAACGAGGCTGGCCCCCGGATGGAGCCGCCGGTGTCGGAGCCTAGCGAACCCATGCACAGACCCGCGGCCACCGCCGCGCCGGAGCCGCTGCTGGAGCCGCCGGGTATGCGGGCCAGGTCCCACGGGTTGCGGGCAGGCGGGAAGAGGCTGGTGGGGTCCGGGCCGCCCAGGGCAAACTCGTGCATGGCCAGCTTGCCCAGCAGGATGGTTCCTGCCTCCCGCAGCCGCACCGTGCAGGCGGCGTCCTCCTGGGGAATCCGGTCCGGCGTAACCCGGGACATGGCGGTGGTGCGGATGCCCTTGGTATCGTACAGGTCTTTCAGCCCAATGGGCACGCCGTGCAGCGGCCCCCGGTAGTGGCCCCGCAGAATCTCCGCCTCGGCGCTGCGGGCCTGGGCCAGGGCCTGCTCCGGCAGCAGGGTGACGTAGGCGTGGAGCCGGCTGTCCAGGGCCTGAATGCGCTCCAAATAGGCGCGGGTCAACTCCACGGGCGAAAGCTGGCGGTCCCGCAGCAGCGGGGCAGCTTCGGCAATTGTCAGGTAGCACAGGTCAGTGTTGTTGGCGGGCATAAAGGGCCTCCCAGGGTGGAGCATAGTCGCAGGTCCAGGCTTTAGGTCCTCAGGCCTGTTGGCGGAGGGCAATCTTCATCAACAGCCGCAACGCATCGTTCACGGACTGGTCATCGGGGAAGGCCTTAGCCACATCTGGCTCCAAGAGCACCAGGTTTGTACCAGCCCGGTATTGCTGGGCGTACTTGCCTCGGATGCCCCCAGGGAGTTGGGAGAAATCATATTCTTCACGAAGTTCATCGGGGGCTTCATGGCATTCTTCCTTCTTCATAAAATCTCCTTTCTCTGCGAGTAGCCTCCCGTGCGCTGATGATCCGGATACGGCCAACGCGGTCAGTGTGGGCTACCACTGCTAACCTGCCACGTTAGGTTAACCCAACAGTGATATATCTGCTTTCTGTAATGGAGTGGTCTGGGTCAGGGAAGGTCATGGACAATGGATCGCCAAATATTGTGGCGGCTTCATGGAATGAAAGTTCATGTTTTGTGACATTCTGTGCGGCCTTGCTGGAATCCCACTCAAACTCCATGAGCTAGAGTATAACAGTGCCCATCTTGTCCCGCAGCAGGGGGGCAGCTTCGGCAATGGTCAGGTAGCACAGGTCAGTGTTGTTGGCGGGCATAAAGGGCCTCCAGAGAACAAAAAACGTCCTTCCGAGCGATCTAAAAGCTGAATGAAGTCGCTATCTTTGGTCATGATGACAACAGGTGCTTCCCGTGCTGCCAAGAATATGTCCCGGTCTCTGGCGTTGCGCAAACCCATATTTCTGACAGGATATGCCTCTACCCCAAATGTCATAGTAATCCAGTAAGCCAAATTTGGAGATAGTTGGGCATGGCTTTGCCCAAAATGTCATTCTGAGTCCCGATTGCATCGGGACTCAGGGTGACAATAATTGTATGCAAAACGTTACTAACTATCGAAATCCACACTTTTTGGGCAAGGCCAGTTGGGCATCTATCCAGAGAATCAAGCTGCCACCACAGGATGATCGAGTCTTCGGCTGGCAAAGCGAAGACAAGCCCGAATGTCCTCAGGTTCGAGGTCTGGGAGTTCCCCCAAGACCTGCTCTGTGGTGAGACCGTTGGCTAGCAGGTCCAGAACATCAATTACCCTGATCCGCATGCCACGCACGCAAGGTCTGCTACCGCACTGTTCGGGGTCTATGGTGATGCGCTCTTCCAGACTTGCCACCCTGTGCCTCCGTTTCTTAGAGGGTGTCTAAAAAGTCATTGCGAGGGGCGTAGTCCCGAAGCGATCGCGTGCCCAGGACAAGATTGCTTCGCTTCACTCGCAATGACCAGAGACAATCTTTTTAGACAACCTCTTAAAGCGTGTGTGAGAAATGCCGTCTACCCAGCCCGCTCATCCTGAGCTTGTCGAAGGACGAGTAGCTTTTAGCCCGCTCATGGTTCGACAAGCCCCGACCTGGTCGGGATCCC
>VGZV01000054.1 GCA_016872385.1 SAR202 cluster bacterium
ACGACTTCATCGGGAGAGCCATACTGGCCGGACGCCAATTTTCGCCGGATGCGTCCCTGGTTCTGCTCGTTCAAGGAAATGCCCATACCAATACAGTAACTGGAAAAAGGCTGATGTGCAAGTGTCGCCAAGCCTGGGGCCTGGGGCGTGATTTAGTGCCGCTTGACAAGCTAACCCCAGCGGGCTAAAGTACCCTCACTTGCAGCGCCGGGTTTCGCGGTTGCTGCATCCTTTAAAACTTACAACACCCCCAGGCGCCGGTAAGGCTTAATAGGGAAGGCGGTGCAAGTCCGCCGCGGTTGCGCCACTGTAAACGGGTAGCAGGTTGACACTATGCCACCCCAGATAGCTGGGGGAAGGCGTCAGCCAGGCAGTGACCCGTGAGCCAGGAGACCTGCCCAGGCGGTGGAGCTACGCTCTGCGCTATACAGAGGCGGTTCCCTGGCGGCAGCAGCCCCAGTCAACTTCCCGGACATGCCCCTGGCGGCGCAGGCGCCAGGGGTTTTTTGTTGGGTGCGCATAACCCCCATCCTGACTTTCCCCCTTACTTAAGTGGGAAGGAAAGAGTCTCCTCTCCCCTTGTGGGAGAGGATTAAGGGGAGTCCCGATGAAATCGGGATCATCCCAGCCCGCTCCCTTCAAGGGAGAGGATGATGAAACGAGGAACCATTGACCACCCGGCCTCAAAATAGAGCAGCCAGGAACAAAGAAACACCGGCCCCGCCCGTCACTATGACGGTCATGGGCATCGGCCCCGGCGACCCCCGCCTGCTTACCCAGCGCGGCCGGGAACTGCTGGAGTCCGCTGATCTGGTGGCGGGTTTCAAGACTGTCCTGGACGTGGTTGCGCCCTGGACCACCGAGGCCGAAGTCTGCCCCATGTCCTATCGTGACCAGGACGCCGTGCTGGACTACGCCGCCCAGCAGGCCCGCCAGGGCAAGAAGTGCGTGGTCTGCGCCTGGGGCGACCTGAACGTCTCCGCCAAGGAACTGCGGGAGCGGGTCAGCCAGCGGGTGGACAGGGTGGAACTGGTGCCGGGCATCAGTTCGGTGCAGGTGGCCTGCATGCGCTCCGGCATCTACCTGGAAGAGGCGGTGTTCATCACCCTGCACCGCCGGGAGGACGCCGCAGGTCCCCTGGAAGAGCTGGTCCACTACCTGAAAGAAGGCCGCCGCCACGTCATTCTCATCCCACGGCCCTTTGACCTGATGCCTGCCGCCATTGCCCGGCAGCTTCTGGATTCCGGACTGCCCACGGGCCGCGAGGTCATTGTGTACCAGCGCCTGTCCCTGGAAGGGGAGAAGAGCTGGCGCGGCAGCCTGGCAGAACTGGCGCGCCAATTTGAGGATAAGGACTTCAGTGACCTGTCCATCATGGTGTTTATGAAGTAGCTTCCAGCAATCAGCCGTCAGCGATCAGCCCCTCCCAGCCCCAAAGCTTGGGGGTGTAACCGCTGATTGCTGAAAGCTGATGACTGAGAGCTAATGGAGGACTCCAGACAATTGACGGATAATCCCACCACTCAGACCAAGACCATCCTGCTGGTAACCACCGCCGATACGGACATATTGGCGGCAGACCGGGCCGTGCGGGGCATCTCCCACGCCGGGTTTCCCCAGGTGCGGGCCTTCAATCCCGCTGCCGTGGAAACCGCCGAATCCCGCCAGGAGTTGCTGGATGCCGCCGGTCAGGCGGGGGTGGTGGTGCTGCGGCTGCTGGGCGGCAAGCGGGCCATGCCGGAGTCCTTTGATGCCCTGGTGTCCCTGTGCCGCGCCCAGGGCATCCCGCTGATTGCGTGCCCCGGCCACCAGGAGTGGGACGAGGACCTGGTGGCGGCCTGCTCGGCGCCGGTGGCAGAGGTAGAAGCCGTCTTTGCCTACCTGCTGCGGGGCGGCGTCCAGAATCTGCAGAATTTGTTCCTGTTTCTCAGCGATACTTACCTGGGCAGCGATTACGGCCACGAGGCCCCTGCTCCGGTACCCTGGGAGGGCATCTATCACCCGGACTTCTCCGTGGCGGAGACCCTAACCCCCGAAGCGTACATCGCCCAAAAGTTCCGGCCTGGACGCCCCGCTGTCGGCCTGCTGTTCTACCGCGCCCACTGGATGAGCGGCAACACCGGGTTCATTGACGCCCTGGTGCGCCGCCTGGAAGAACTGGGGGCCAACGCGCTGCCCGTGTTTTCCTACAGCCTGAAGCATAGCCCGGAAGATGAAGAAGCCGAAGGCGAGGCCAAGGCCGGGCGCGCCCTCACCCAGTTTATGGCCGGGCCCGGCGGCGCTCCGCGCGTGCACTGCATCGTCAACACCATGGGCCTAGCCATGAGCGAGTTGAGCAAGGAAGGCCCCACCATCGCCTCAGGCTGGTCGGTGGAGTACCTGGACCAGCTCAACGTGCCCATCATTCAAGGCATTGTCAGCACCGGCACGCGCCAGCAGTGGCAGGACAGCTCCCTGGGCTTGGGCCCCATTGACACCGCCATGAACGTGGCCCTGCCGGAATTCGATGGCCGCATCATCTCGGTGCCTTTCACCTTCAAGGAGCAGGCCTCTCCCGAAGGGGGCAACGGCCACCGCCAGGTGTCGGCGCGCCTCCAGCAGTACGTGCCCCAGCCCGACCGGGTGGACTACCTGGCCCGGCTGGCTGTGAAGTGGGCCGGCCTGGCTCTGAAACCCAACGCCCAGAAGCGCATCGCCATCATCCTGAGCAACTATCCTACCAAGGACGCCCGCATCGGCAACGCCGTGGGCCTGGACACCCCGGCCTCGGCGGTGCGCATCCTCCATGCCCTGAAGGCCGCGGGCTACCAGGTAAAGGACATTCCGGAAAGCGGCGACGCCCTGGTGCACAGCATCATCGCCCGGTGCAGCAACGACCGGGACACTCTGACTGAAGAGCAGCTCAAGCTGGCCGCGGGCCACGTCTCCGCCCGCCAATACCGGGGCTGGTTTCAGAAGTTTCCGGAGCCGGTGCAGGGCCAGATGCAGGAAAGCTGGGGCGACCCGCCGGGCCAGGTGTACCGCACCGGCGACCAGCTAGCCATTGCCGGGCTGGAACTGGGCAACGTTTTTGTGGGGTTGCAGCCTCCCCGGGGCTTTGGCGAGCACCCCATCTCCATCTACCACAGCCCGGACCTGGCGCCCACCCACCACTACATCGCCTACTACCGCTGGCTGCGGGACGTGTTCAAGGCCGACGCCATGATTCACATCGGCAAGCACGGCACCCTGGAGTGGTTGCCGGGCAAGGGCATCGGCCTGTCCAGCGCCTGCTACCCGGAGGTGGCGCTGGAGGACGTGCCCCTCTTCTACCCCTTCATCATCAACAACCCTGGCGAAGGCACCCAGGCCAAACGCCGCGCCCACGCCACCATTGTTGACCACCTTATCCCGCCCATGACCACCGCCGACAGCTACGGCGACATCCAGCGGCTGGAGCAACTCATGGACGAGCACTACCAGTGCTCCACACTGGACCCAGCCAAGCTGCCCCTGCTGGAGCAGCAAATCTGGCAGATTGTGGAAAAGGCGGAGCTGCACCGGGACCTGGGTGTGGACGCCAAGCCCGACGACTTTGGCGGCTTTTTGCTGCACATGGACGGCTACATCTGCGAAATCAAGGACGCCCAGATTAAGAGTGGCCTGCACATCCTGGGCCAGGTGCCGACAGAAGAGCAGATGGTGGGCCTGCTGTGCGCGCTGACCCGGCTGGACGTGGGCGGCATCCCCAGCCTGCGCCGCTCTCTGGCGGAGGCCCTGGGGTTGGACTATGCCGCCCTGCAAGCCGAGCCTGGCGCGCCCCTGGGCAGCGACCGGGTCCCGGCCCAATTGCTGGCTCTGGACCCGGACTCGCCAGTGCGCACGCAGGGCGATGCCCTGGAGCGGCTGGAGCAGATGTGCCGCCGGGCCTACAGCCAGCTCATCGCTGGAGGCTTTCAGCCGGAGCAGGTGTCTCCGGTGGCCGCTGGGCTGCTGGGCAAGACCGATGCCGCCACCGAAAGGGTGTTGCGCTACGCGGCCCAGGCCATCTACCCAGCCCTGTTGCGCACCACCGACGAAATTGACAACCTGCTGCGGGGCCTGGAAGGCCGCTTTGTCCCGCCCGGCCCCAGCGGCGCGCCCACCCGGGGCATGGCCAATGTCTTGCCCACCGGACGCAACTTCTATTCGGTGGACCCCAAGACCATGCCTTCGCCCGCCGCCTGGGAGGTGGGCAAGAACCTGGGCGATGCTCTATTGGAGAAGTACCTGGCCGAGGAAGGGGCTTATCCGGAGATGGTGGGCATCGTGGTCTGGGGCACCTCCGCCATGCGCACCCACGGCGATGACGTGGCCCAGATTCTCTATCTGCTGGGCGTCCGCCCCGTGTGGCAGGCGGAGAGCCGCCGGGTCATGGGCCTGGAAGTCATTCCCCTGGCGGAGCTGGGCCGCCCCCGTATTGACGTGACGGTGCGGATTAGCGGGTTCTTCCGGGATGCCTTTCCCAACATTGTCTATCTCATTGACCAGGCGGTGGAACTGGCGGCCTCCCTGGAGGAATCGCCAGACAACAACTACGTGGTCAAACACCTGAAAGAGGATATGGAAGCGACCTCCTCCGTCCCGCCTTACCAAGGGGGGAGTAAAGGGGGGCCGGAAGAGCAGCCTACCCGCGCCACTGCCCTGTACCGCATCTTCGGCAGCAAGCCCGGCAGCTACGGCGCGGGCATCCTGCCGGTTCTGGATGAACGCAATTGGGAATCGGTGCATGACCTGGCGGAGGTTTACACAGCCTGGGGCGGTTATGCTTACACCCAGCAGAGCTTTGGAGTCAACGCGCGGCCCCAGTTCCGCCGCCGCTTCAGCCAGATAGTCATCGCCGCCAAGAATCAGGACAACCGGGAGCACGACGTTTTCGACAGCGACGACTACTTGCAGTACCACGGCGGCATGATTGCCACAGTGCGCTCGCTGACGGGCCGCAGCCCCCGCCAGTTCTTCGGCGACAGTTCGGACCCTTCCCGGGCCAGGGTGCGGGACCTGCAGGACGAGGCGCGGCGGGTGTTCCGCAGCCGGGTGGTCAACCCCAAGTGGATTGAGTCCATGAAGCGCCACGGCTACAAGGGGGCCTTTGAGTTGGCCGCCACCGTGGACTACATGTACGGCTACGACGCCACCGCCCAGGTGGTGGACGACTGGATGTACGAGGACGTAACCGAGAGCTACGTCCTTGATCCTGAAATGCAGCAGTTCTTCCGGCAAAGCAACCCCTGGGCCATGCGCGCCATTGTGGAGCGGCTGCTGGAGGCGGTGCAGCGGGGCCTGTGGGAAAACCCGCCGCCGGAGATGCTGCAAAAGTTGCAGGAGCTTTACCTGGAGCTGGAAACCGACCTGGAGACAAGGCAGGAAGGAGGGAGGGGGTAATACCCCCATCCTGACCTTCCCCCTGGTAAGGGGGAAGGGACTGGCCTCTCCCACTTAACAAGGGGCAGACCGAGAACAAGCTTGTCCCAGGGCGTATAATCTCCCCAAACAGGCCCAAGGAGGCCGGGTATGGAAGTGGCACTGGAGCTAATCCGGGAGCTGTCCCGAAATGAAAATATGATGTGGGTGGTGGGCGGCGGCGAGGTGGTCAGCGAGAACGATTCCAAGGGCATAAAGGAGCCGGAGGTCAGCGGCGGCTACGTGACCATCGGCGCCACCAACTGGCACTTTCACATCAAACTGGACTCCATAGACGGCGTCCAGTTTGTGGAGGCCGAGAGCCACGGCAACATGAAGTCCTACTACGTACGCTTCTCCAAGGGCTGGGAAGAGACGCTGGCCCGGTGTTACTTCCCCAGCCCTTACCTGGATGAGAACCACAAACGCACCCCCCTGCAGGAAGAGAAGCTCCAGGCATTCCTGGACATGCGGGACCGCTATGTGGACCGGGAAGGGATCAAGTTCGTCCAGCGGCCGGCGCAACCCGCCAAGACGCAGTAGTAGTGTTTTCCCGAAGCGGATGCAACGGCTTGCCATGTGGAGTATAATCCCTAGCTGACAGCTAAGGAGGTGAGAGCCCGAGCTTTCTGCCCTGGCTGGATATCCCCGGATGGTGAACAAACAGACTGGTCATCGGAAAGGAGCAAATATGGTCTCGTTCGTGCGCAATGCAATTTCTCAGAAGTCAACTCCGGTCTGGATGCCTTGGGCCATAGCCGCCACTGCTCTGCTCTATTTCATCGGCTACGTAGATGGCAGCGTTCACGGCGCAATTCTGGGCGATGCCGGTCTCCGGCTGAACTACGTCCACGAGTTCTTCCACCACGCCCGGCACGTCGCCTTCATGTGCCACTAAGCGCACGTGCGCTCCACGGCTTCCTTCCCTGACCTGGGGAAGGGTAGCCAGTCCTCCCTTTGCCAAGGGAGACCAGGGCGGGCTGCCTGATTTAGCCCTGGCTCTTCCTTGGGCAAAGGGGCCCCTGAAGTCATCACCGCAGCGATAATACTGCGGAAAGTTATGATATCCCTCTACCCATCTCTGAGGAGGTAGATCCATGCCTCGCATTATGCCTATAGCGTTGATTCTGGGCCTGGCGGCGGGCCTGCTGGTGGGCGGGTTCCACTTTTTCTTCACGGTGCCGGTCATTGAGCAGGCCATTGCCTTGGAAGAAGAGCACGCCGCCGCAGAGGCCAAGGCCCAGGGCATGGCCATGGAGGAAGAGCCTCCCCTGGTTTCCCTGGGGGCGCAAAGCATTGGCTTGGTAGTGGGCGCTACCTTGCTGGGGCTGGTCGTGGGGCTGGTCTACACTGGCGGTTTTCACTTGCTGCGGCGAGCCTTCCCCGCCTGGAAACCTCTGGCGGTAGGTCTGGGGACCGGCCTCTTGGGCTTCTGGGCCTTTTCGCTCTTCCCATTCTTCAAGTACCCGCTTAATCCGCCTGGGGTGGGCGATCCCGGCACCCTTGTCTTCCGGCAGAGCTTCCAGACCGCTCTGTTCCTGCTTTCGGCGGCGGGCGTGGCTGGCCTGCTTTTCGGATGGGAGCAGGTTAACCGCCGCGTGCTGGAACCCCGCCGCAACCAGTTTTACCTTTTGCTCGTGGCGGGTTACGCTGTGCTCCTGGCCGTCCTGTATGTCGCGTTGCCCAACAACCCTGACCCAGTCAATACCTCGCCAGAACTGCTGCAGAAGTTCCGGACCCTTAGCGTAGTGGGCCACTTCCTGCTGTGGCTGCTGCTGGGGCTGGGCGTAGGCCTGGTGGTGCGGTGGTACATGCGCACCCCTGCGCCCACGGCGGCTTCGCCTGGAGGCCAGGGCGTCCAGCCCGCACGTTAGTGGGTAAGCGCGGTCCTCTTGCCACTCTCTTCCAACCGGCCGAAGGAGTTGTGGAAACCTAGTACATAGGAGTCACTGATTTGCAGCCACGTTCCGAGCCGCGCTTCCCCTTCACCGCCATTGTGGGCCAAACTGCCATGAAGCGGGCATTGTTGCTCAACGCCGTCAATCCCAAGATTGGCGGAGTATTAATTAGGGGCAAGAAGGGCACCGCCAAGTCCACCGCGGTGCGCTCCCTGGCGGGACTGCTGCCCGAAGTAGCGGTGGTGCGCGGCTGCCCTTACAGCTGCCCGCCAGAGGCCCGTCAGGGTCTGTGCCAGTGGTGCCAGCCCAGTGCAACCGATGACGCCCCTTTAATCACGCGCCAGGTGCGCATCGTAGATTTGCCGGTGGGCGCCACCGAAGACCGGCTGGTGGGTTCCCTGGACATTGAGACCGCCATCAAGACCGGCAGCCGCAGCTTTGAGCCGGGCCTCATTGCCGCCGCCCACCGGGGCATCCTTTACATTGATGAAGTTAACCTGCTGAACGACCACCTGGTGGATGTGCTGCTGGATGCCGCGGCCATGGGCCGTAACTACGTGGAGCGGGAAGGCATCTCCGTCACCCATGCCGCCGAGTTCATTCTGGTGGGCACCATGAACCCGGAGGAGGGGGACCTGCGCCCCCAGTTGCTGGACCGCTTTGGCCTGGCAGTGGAGGTGGGCGGCGCCTTGGAGGCGGCGGAACGGCGGGAAGTAGTGCGGCGGCGCATTGCCTATGAAGCTGACCCTTTTGCCTTTATGGCCCAGTGGCAGCAGGCTGAGGCCCAGGAGCGCCAGCGTTTGCTCAAAAGCCAGCGACTGCTTCCGCAGGTGCAGTTGAGCGACGACATCCTTGAGCTGATAACTGACATCTGCGCCGAATACCAGGTGGACGGCCTGCGGGGCGACATTGTGATGTACAAGACCGCGGGCACCATCGCCGCCTACGAAGGCCGCACCCAGGTCACTGCCGAGGACGTGCGGGAGGCTGCCCAGATGGCCCTGCTGCACCGCCAGCGCCGCCAGCCCTTCCAGCAGCCCCACCTGGTCACTGAGCAGCTTGACCAGATGATAGAAGAGTTCCAGAGCCGTTCCCACGACCGGGAGCCGCAGGACTCGGCCAGCCAGCCGGAGCAAGGGGACGATGATCCTTCTGACTTAGACCCGCCCGAATCGCCCCCCGACGACCCAGGCGCTGGAGACCAGGGCCCCCAAGACCAGTGGTTTGAGACCGGCGATCCCTTCTCAGTGCGCTCCCTCCAGCTTCAACCGCCGGACCACCGTGCCCGCCGCGCCAGCGGCAGACGCGCGAAATCGGTCAGCGGCACCTCGGCAGGCCGCTACACCGGCGCCAGGGTTCCCCAGGGCAAAGTCACCGACCTGGCCCTGGACGCCACTTTGCGGGCCGCCGCGCCCCAGCAGCAGCAGCGACGGAAATCCCCCCAACTCCCCCTTCGACAAGCTCAGGGCGGTGCCCTTACGAAAGGGGGTCAAGAAGTTCCCCCCTTTGAAAAAGGAGGGTCGGGGGGGATTTCTTCCCCCCATAGTAAGGGGGGATTAGAGGGGGGTGGTACAATCCTTCCTGACCTCCCCTTAGTAAGGGGAGGAATTGGCCCCGCCCTCCTCCTGGAACCCTGGGACTTGCGGGAAAAGGTGCGGGAAACCCAAACGGGCAGCCTGGTGTTGTTTGTGGTGGACGCCAGCGGGTCTATGGGCGCGCAACGGCGCATGGTGGCGGTGAAGGGAGCCATCCTGTCGCTGCTGCTGGACGCTTACCAGCGGCGGGACCGGGTGGGCCTGGTATGCTTCCGCGGCCAGGGCGCACAGTTGTTACTGCCTCCCACCAACAGCGTGGACCTGGCCCAGGTGCAGCTCCAGGAGATGCCCACCGGCGGGCGCACTCCCCTCTCGGCTGGCCTGCGGGCGGCCCTTGAAGTAGTGGAGCAAGAACGCATGAAAGACCGCCAGGTGCTGCCCCTGTTGGTGCTGCTGTCCGATGGCCGGGCCAACGTGGGCCTGGGCGGCAACGCCGTGACGCCAGGCAAAGACCAGGAGGTCGTGGGAATGGCCTCGGTGGTGCGGGAGCAGCGCATTCCGGCCCTGGTCATTGACACAGAATTGGACTTTATCAAGCTGGGGTTAGTCAAGCCCATCGCCGAGGCTATGGGGGCGGCTTACTTGAAGTTGGACGACCTGCGGGGTGAAAGCCTGGCCCAGGCGGTGCGCCTGCACGCCCCCACCGGGGAACAGCCCGCAGCCCTGAGCGCCCAGCAGATGCTGGCCCTGGCGCGGAAGGTTACGGGGGGATAGGGCTGGGGTATAATGTAGATACTCAAGTGACTACATGGAGGCGCCCAATGGTTGAAGTGGGCATCCGCGAGCTAAAGCAAAACGCCAGCAGCATTCTGCGCAAGGTGCGGGAAGAAAAAGAGACCATCACCATCACTCACCGGGGGCGGGCCATCGCCAAGCTAGTGCCGGTGGAAGACGCCGAGAGCCAGCAAGAGGAGTTCCGGAAGGTCTGGGCGGAGATGGATGAGTTAGCAAAAAAAATCAGCGCCCATTGGCCCAAGGGGGTGTCTGCTGCGGAAGCGGTGGCGGAGCAGCGGCGGGAACTGTAATGTGTGTGGTAGATGCCAGCGTATGGGTTAGCCGGTTCAGTTTAACCGATGTGTTCCACCTGCCGAGCCTAAAATGGCTGGAAGACCAATTCGCACTGGGAGAAATGGCGGTGGCTCCGGCCATCCTAGTGGTGGAAGCAGCAGGTGCAGTGGCCCGCCGCACTAATAACCCTGCTGAAGGAACAGAAGCAGCCTCACTGACCCAACGCGTACCTTATTCAAGACTCATGCCTATGGAAGACGGCCTCGTCCAGTTAGGCGCTCAGATTGCTGCCGACCGCAGGTTGAAAGGCGCCGACGCCCTGTACGTGGCCATGGCTCACCGGCTGGCCCTTCCACTGGTGACCTGGGACCGGCAGCAGCTTGGGCAGCATGGGCATGGTATCATCGTTCTCACCCCCCAAGAGGCGCTTATAGGAGGTTAACCCTTGGCCCGAACCTTGCAGACCCCGGATATGGACAAGATTCTCTCCCTGTCCAAGCGCCGGGGCTTTGTGTTTCAGAGCAGCGAAATCTACGGCGGCCTGGCCTCCACCTGGGACTACGGCCCCCTGGGAGTGGAGCTAAAGCGCCACGTTAAAGAAGCCTGGTGGCGCTCGGTCATCCTGGGGCGGGACGACATGGTGGGCCTGGACGCCGCCATCCTCATGGCCCCCCAGACCTGGGTGGCTTCCGGCCACGTGCAGAACTTCACTGACCCCCTGGTGGAGTGCACGAACTGTAACCAGCGGTTCCGGCCAGACCATCTCTTCATATACGAGGTCACACAGAACGGTAGATTCCTGGGGTACGCCAGCGCCCTTGATCAAGAGGAGGCCTCAAGAAGGGCAAGCGTCTTGCTGCCCACTGCACCGGGAGAATACAGACAATTGCCCATTTTTGCAGGTACTTTGCACCAGTTGATGGGTGGCAGCAGCAATATACCCTGCCCGTTCTGCAAAATGGTTGGCAAACTTACTGACACTCGCGTTTTCAACCTCATGTTCAAGACCTTCATGGGGCCGGTGGAGGACACCGCCAGCGTGGTCTACCTGCGCCCGGAGACCGCCCAGGGCATCTTTGTCAACTTCAAGAACGTGCTGGACTCCAGCCGCAAAAAGCTGCCCTTCGGCATCGGCCAGATTGGCAAGGCCTTCCGCAACGAAATCACCCCCGGCAACTTCACCTTCCGCACCCGGGAGTTCGAGCAGATGGAGGTGGAGTTCTTCGTCAAGCCCGGCACTGACGAAGAGTGGCTGCAAAAATGGCGGGACGCGCGCTTCCAGTGGTACGTGGACCACGGCATCCGCCGGGAGAACCTGCGCCTGCGCCGCCACGCCGCCGACGAGCTGGCCCACTACGCCAAGGACTGCTACGACATCGAGTACCGCTTCCCCTGGGGCTGGGCCGAGTTGGAGGGCATCGCCGACCGCACCGACTTTGACCTGAAGGCCCATGCCCAGGCCAGCGGCCAAGACTTGAGCTACTTCGACGAGGAGACCAAGGAGCGGTACGTTCCCTACGTCATTGAGCCGTCGGGCGGCGTGGACCGGGCCACCCTGGCCTTCTGGCTGGACTCCTATGACGAGGAGCAAGATAAAGAGGAGACCCGGGTGGTGCTGCACCTGCACCGCCAGCTGGCGCCGGTGACGGTGGCGGTGCTGCCCCTGAGCCGCAACGCCCGCCTGGCTCCCACGGCCCAGGGCATCTACCAGCAGCTCCGGCGGCGGTTCACTACCCAGTACGACGACGCCCAGAGCATTGGCCGCCGCTACCGCCGCCAGGACGAGATTGGCACGCCCTACTGCGTCACCGTGGACTTCGACACCCTGGACGACCACTGCGTGACCATCCGCGACCGGGACAGCATGGCCCAGGTGCGCCTGCCCGTGGCAGAATTGGTTCCGGTATTGCAGGATAAGGTGGAGCACGGGTGGTAGGAGCCAATGGCATCTGATACGCTATTCGAGTACCGGGTTCGGCTCCTTAAAGACAAGGAGACGGGACAAGTAGTGGCGGAAATCCCCACCCTTGGCATCGCCGACTATGGCCTGGATAGTCAGCAGGCCCTGCATCGCTTACAAAGGATGGTGGTTTTTCACCTGGAGTGCTTGCTGGCGGAAGGACAGCCCATACCCAGAGAGAAAAGGTCGCATCGAGGCCTGTATCTTAAGGTGCCTTATCCTCTGAATGCCGCTTAAGCCCCTGCCAGCCCGTGAAGTAGTGCAAAAGTTGCAGCGGGCGGGATTCCGAAGGGTACGCCAGCGTGGAGGCCATGCCCGATTCTCCAATTTGGAAGGTCGGCGAGCGACTGTGCCCATACACCCTGGCGACGTTCCTGTCTACGTGCTGCGGTCAATTCTGCGTCAGGCCGGTATCTCCGAAGAGGAATGGGAGGAATTGTGACACTGGGTGTTCTGTGCCCACCAACCTGGTAGCGCAAACCCTGCGGGGCGGGCTTTTCACCCGAATTGTGGGCCGCCAGGTGCGCTACTTCGGGCAGTTGCCTTCCACCATGGACGAGGCGGCCCGGCTGGCCCAGGCAGGCGCGCCGGAGGGCACGGTGGTGGTGGCAGAGACCCAGACCGCCAGCCGGGGCAGGCTGGGCCGTGTTTGGGTTTCCCAGCCCGGCAATCTTTACTTGTCGGTGGTGTTCCGGCCCAGCTTGGCAACGCTGCCCTTGCTTTCTTCCCTGGGCGCGGTGGCGGTGGTGCGGGCCATCCGCGCGGTGGGCGGTGTTAACCCAGGCCTCACCCCGCGCCTCAAGTGGCCCAACGACGTGCTGCTGGACGTCAAGAAAGTTGCGGGCATCCTGGTGGAAAGCGCCATCCAGGGGGAGCAGGTGAGCTACGCGGTGCTGGGCATTGGCATCAACGTGAGTTTGGAGGTGGAAGAAATCTCCCCTGACCCCCCGAAATCCCGCCTGCCTGCCCCTTCGACAGGCTCAGGGCTCCGCCTTTACGAAAGGGGGGAAGGGACGACCCCACCCGATCCCTCCCCTTGCCAAGGGGAGGGACCGGCTGCCCCTTCCCCCGTGCCAAGGGGGAAGGCTGGAATGGGGGGCCTACTCCCCCACGCCACCAGCCTTAACGCTGTTGCAGGCCGGGAAGTAGCCAGGGACGCCCTGCTGCGGAGCCTGCTGGAGGAACTGGACCGGCTGCATCTGGAATTGGGCCAGGAGGGCGGGAAGGTCATGGCCCAATGGCGCGAACTGCTGGACACATTGGGCCAGCGAGTGTCGGTTATTGCTGCGGGCCAGCGCCTGGAAGGATTGGCTGAAGACGTGGATGACCTGGGCAACCTGCTGCTGCGCCAGGACGATGGCCAGGTGGTAACTGTGACGGCAGGGGATGTTACCTTAAGCGGGCAGGATTTCCCGCACGCCAGCCCTCTCCCAAGGCGGGGCTTGCCTCAAAAGTGTCATTCTGAGGAGTCCCGATGACATCGGGACGACGAAGAATCGAGAAAACTGGGTAATAATCTACGATATGTGCCTATACGACTTGCATTTTAGATCCTTCGTCCCCATGCAAGCGGGACTCAGGATGACAATTTCAGTCAGGCGCAGGTGTTTTAAGGCAACACCCCTTGCGGGAGAGGACCGAGGTGAGGAGTAGCTGCCAGCCGTATGCTTGACCGACTTAGTCTTGACGGCAAAGTAGTGTTGATTACCGGCGGCGGCACCGGCCTGGGCCTGGCCATGACCCGCGCCCTGGCCCGGGCGGGGGCAAACCTGGTTATTGCCGCAAGGCGCGCGGGGCCGATTGAAGAAGCAGCCCAGGAGGTGACGGCCCTGGGTAGGCAGGCCCTGGCCATCTCCACCGACGTTACCGACTCGGTGCAGGTGGAGGGCATGGTCGTGGCGGCGCTGAAGCACTTTGGCCGCATAGACGTGCTGATTAACAACGCCGGCGCGGTACGGGAAAACGTGGTCAAGCCCATCTGGGAGATTACCGACCAGGAGTGGCGTCAGGTCATGGACGTGAACCTGACCGGCGCATTTTACTGCGCCCGCTCCGTCGCCAAGCCCATGTCGGAACGGGGCAAGGGCAAGATTATCAACGTGGCTTCGGGTTTTGGCCTGCGGGGCGGCCGCGATATTTACATGTACTGCATTTCCAAGGGCGGCATAATTCAGCTCACCCGCACCCTGGCCTTTAGTCTCGCCCGCCACGGCATCACCGCCAACACCATAGTGCCGGGCTTCATTCCCACCGAGGCCACCCAGGCGGATATTCGGGAGAGCTTGCCCCGCTCCGGGGCCTTTCTGCCCGTGGGCAAGCTGGGCCGCCCGGAGGACCTGGGGCCGCTGGCGGTTTTCCTGGCTTCTGACGCCTCGGACTACATGACCGGGGAAATGTTCATCGCCGACGGCGGCGGCCTGGCTGGGGGGCTGGCCCCCACGGGCTATGCGCCGGTGGTGGAATTGGAACCGTAGGAATGAGCAATCAGCTTTCAGCCGTCAGCTCTCAGACGCCGCCCCCTTGCCGGGGGTGGTGGGGGCTGATTACTGACGGCTGATTACTGACGGCTGATTACTGAGAGCTATCCATGCCCATTCTTCCTGAATTTAACCTGGCGGGCCGCCGCGCCCTGCTCTATACCGCGGGGGGCGACGAGGCTCCAATCCTTGCCCAGGCTCTGGCCGAGGCGGGGGCCAGCGTGGTGGTGGTGTCCCGTAAATCTCCCTTGGCTCCCCCTTCGACAAGCTCAGGGCGGGGCCTTTACGAAAGGGGAGAAGGGAACGGCCTCTCCGTAGGGGCCGACCTGCGTGTCGGCCCAGGGCAGACACATAGGCCTGCCCCTACGGGAGTTACCAGCATGGTGGCCGACGTGACCACACCCCAGGGCGTTTCCCAAGTGATGGCTGCCCTGGAGAGCGGCGGCCATTGGCCGGTGGATATCCTGGTCAACGATGCCCGCAGCTTTTTCGCCAAGCCTGCATCCCAAATCAGCCTGGCGGAATGGGAGGCAGTGCAGGCCCGCAACTCCCGCGCCGTCTTCCTATTATGCCAGGCCCTGGGCGCGGTCATGGTGCGGCGAGGGTATGGGCGTATTGTTAACATAAGCTCCGGATTGGCGGAGCGGGGCTTGATAAACGGCGCAGCCTACTGCGCCAGCCAGGCCTCCGTCCTGGCTCTGACCCGCGCCTTGGCCCTGGAGTGGGGGCCTCACAACGTGCGGATCAACGCCCTGGGCACGGGCTGGAGCAGCCCCCAGGACACGCCCCCAGAGGTGCAGCAGCAAGAGCAGTTGGTGCGCTACATCCCGCTGCGGCGGCGGGGGCGCCCCCGGGACATTGCCCCCCTGTTGGTGTACCTGTGTTCCGAAGTCTGCGACTACGTCACCGGCCAGCCGGTGTATGTGGATGGCGGGCTGAATGGGCGGGCGTGAGGGCATGACCCCATCCCAGCCTTCCCCCAGCTTTGCACGAAAAATCGTCGTCACACCGGCGAAAGCCGGTGTCCAGGCCCTCTGCGGGGCTGCGGCTATATCTGGATTCCGGCTTCCGCCGGAACGACGAAAGTGCATTCAGGAACTTTTGAGGCAACGTCTGGGAGAGGATAGCAAGTGAGGGAAAAACACGGGAGCGGACCCCCTTCAGATTGGGAGTCCGCTCCGCCGTTTCCGGCTATTGGCGCTGACCTTCCCCCGTAATTTATACCACGGATAATGCGAGTTCGTGCTGTTGGGGGAATGGTCAGCGCGGGCGAGGCCTAATTTGGCTGCCAATAGTGGCCCCTCTGCGCTGCGATCACACTGGCAACCCCACAGTCCGGCATACCACTATAAACAGCACGGCCAGCAAGCACACCAGCAAACCGCAGCCCAGGCACCCGCAACGCCGCATGTCAGTAAGCTAGGCGTTCTTGTCGTCGGGGCGGGCCAGCACAACACCGGCGCGAATGGCCTGGATCACCGCGGCGGGCGCGCTGAAGATGGCCATCATTCCCACAATGTCGTTCAGCTTGTCGCCAAAACCTGCCCACACCCGGTTCAGCGGGCTGAAGGCGTCAAAGTTGCCCACGATAATCAGCGCGATGGCGGCGATGATGTACGGAATGATTTCCTTACCCGTGACGTTCAGCAGGCCAACTATCAGGCCCAAGATTACCAGGAGCAGAATTATTGCCTGGTTGCTAGGCACCCAGATGCCGCCGATGATTGCCAGCACGTAGCCGGCGATGAAGGCGATCATGGCGATGACGCTCAGGAGCCACTGGAGACGTTCCTTGCCAGTTCGGAGCATGATTTCCTCCTTGTTAGTTCAATGGCTGAGTACTCAGTAGTGTCGTTGGAATAATTTAGGCCCTGGGTTGTGTCACCTCCTGTGCAGCCGTTGCCAGTATGAGAACCACCGGGCCGGCATAACCCTTGCCGTTGCCGGATGCACCTGTGCCGCGCAACCCTCCGCAGCGGCACGGCTGGCACCCAATGCCCTCACGCCGGTGTTCTCACCCCTGGTGCCTAGCCTCGGCCTAGGATTTTACATCAACTGTGGGCTGTGCGCCACTCCGCTGGAGGGCAAGCCGGAAACTCCACGGAAATCCACAAGCGACAATGTGCGTGTTCCAGAGTAAATGCAGCTTTCCGCCTGGGAATGGGGGATGCTTCAATGGCAATTGTGAGTGGGCGCTTGCACCCTCTAATATTGCCATTCTGTTCCTGCCTTGGTAAGCTTTCAGCCAGCTTTGGACTGGCCTGGGCCGTTGGGAGATGAGAAGCATGACCACCATGACTCGAGACGTAATAGTAGTGGGCGGCGGCATCGTGGGCTGTCTTACCGCCTATCTGCTGGCCGGCCAGGGCAAGAAGGTGACGCTGCTGGAGTCCCATTCCGTGGGCAGCCATGCCTCGGGCTTTGCCTTTGGGGAATTGGGGGCACTGGAAGGGGCGGGACTGCCGGACCCCTTGCTGGATTTCACTGTGTGGAGCTTCCGCCGCCACGCCACCTTGGCAGAGGAACTGAAGGCCAGCACCGGCATTGACCACCAGTTCCAATACTGCAACCGGCTGATGCTGGCCTTTGACCAGGCGGCCGTGCGGACTTTTAAAAGCCACCTGCACTGGCAGCAAAAGGTGAAAGACTTTACGGTGCAGTGGCTGGAACCAGAGGAAGTGGTGCGGGTGGAACCCCAGGCCAACCCTCGCAGCCACGGCGCAGTGTACGTACAGCGTTCCGCGTCCCTGGAGCCCTACCGCTACACTTTATCTGCTGCGCAGGCAGCGGAGCGCCGGGGCGTGCAGATTGTGCTGCGGCGGGCCACGGGCCTCATTACCCAGGGCCAGCGATGCCTGGGGGTGGCCTACGAAGGCGGCCAGGTGCAGGCAGGGCAGGTGCTGCTGGCCATGGGGCCCTGGTCGGCTGAAGCTGGGGCCTGGTGCGGCTACCAAGCGCCGGTTGTCCCCCTGAAGGGCCAGATCCTGCGGCTTAAACTGGATAACTTCGCCATGTCCAACACCATGCACCACGGCGGCAGCTACATGGCGTTGAAGCCCGACGGATTAGTCTGGGCGGGCACCACGGAAGAGCGGGTGGGCTTCAACGAGGACCCTACGCCGGCGGCGCGGGACAAGATAATGAAAGACCTGCTGGACATGGTCCCGGCCCTAGTGGATGCCCAGTTGGTGCGGCAGACGGCCTGCCTGCGGCCCCTGTCCTCCGATGGTATGCCTATTGTGGGGCAGGTGCCTGGTTGGGACAATCTTTACATGGGCACCGGCGCGGGCCGCAAGGGCATCTTGTGGAGCACGGGCATGAGCCAGGTACTGGTGGACCTGATGCTGGAGGGCCGTACCCAGGTGCCCGGCGCAGCCCACCTGGACCCGGGCCGGTTCAAAGGGAAGTGACCCCCCACCCCTTTGTCAGCCATCAGGGCTAGATTTGGCCCTACCCTAAGAGGGTGTGTTAAAAGTCGGTGCTGGTTCATTTTGGGCCTCGTCATTCCGGCGGAAGCCGGAATCCAGTAGGGCGCGGCAACTTAGGGCGTGTGTGAGAAATGCCGTCTACCCAGCCCGCTCATCCTGAGCTTGTCGAAGGATGAGTAGCTTTTAGCCCGCTCATGGTTCGACAAGCTCACCACGAGCGGGAATTGTCACACAAGCTCTAAGAATGTGTCTAAAAAGGCTAGGCGCTCGTGGTTCGACAGGCTCACCACGAGCGGTCCTTCAGCCGAAAGCCGCTCACCCTTGTATCTTGCCAGCGGGAGATTAGAATCAAGCGAAGGTTTCATCAGAGGCGGGGTAGACCGATTCACCCTGGGTTGGAAGACCGTAGCTCAGCATGGTCGCCCCGTCTCTATCCCAA
>VGZV01000055.1 GCA_016872385.1 SAR202 cluster bacterium
ATCAATTTCAGGTACTTGCGCCGTTCATCCACGGTCATCTTCTCTTCACTCGCCATGATTCCCTCGGTAACATTTCTAGCTGAGGGAACCATACCCCTTTGGGTAACATTTTAGGTGAGTGAATACGGGGGCTTGTGTGCTAGCTGGGTGCCTCGTATAATGCCCTTGAGAAATGGCTTGATTGTAAGCGCTAATCCCGGCATCATTATCTCAGTCCTGTGACCGGGAGCATTCACTTTAGGAACTAAGGAGTAGTCATGAAGCTCACCATCTCCATCCTGAAAGCAGACGTCGGTTCCATCGGCGGCCACACCCGTCCGTCCCAGCGGATGATGGACGCCGTCAAAGCCGACTGCGCCGCTGCGGTTCGGCAGGGGTTGCTGATAGATTATTATGTGGGCCACACCGGCGACGACATCTGCATCACTTGTACACACACCCACGGCCCTGGCAATACCCAGGTGCACCAGTTTGCCTGGGATGCCTTCATCCACGCCACCGGCATCGCCCGGGAATATGGTCTCTACGGCGCGGGCCAGGACCTGCTGGTGGATGCTCCCTCGGGCAACCTGCGCGGCGCTGGTCCGGCGGTGGCCGAAATAGAGTTTGACCACGACCCGGTGAAGACCAACCGGGTGCGGCCTGCCGAGTCTTTCATGGTGCTGGCAGCGGACAAGTGCGGCCCCGGCGCTTACAACCTGCCCTTGTTTCTGGGGTTTGCCGACCCCATGTACTGCGGCGGTTTGATGCTGCCCCGCCTGAGCGAGGGCTTCACCTTCAATATCATTGACATGGACAACACCGAGGGCGACAGCATCATCTCCCTGAACGCCCCGGAGGACTACTACAAGATTACGGTATTGCTGCGGGACAATGAACGGTTCGGCATTGACTCCATCGTCTCCCGCCACACCGGCCAGACGGCTGCGGCGGTGTCGGCCACGCGCCTGCACAACATTGCGGGCACCTACACCGGCAAGGACGACCCGGTGGCCATTGTGCGCAACCAGGGCGTGTTCCCGGCGCCGGAAGAGTTGATTTCGCCCTTTGCCAAGGCCCACTACATCGGCGGCGACGCCCGCGGCTCCCACGTGATGCCCCTGATGCCGGTGCCCATCAACACCGCAGTGACGGGCATGTACTGCCTGCCTCTGGTGTCCTGCGTGGGCTTCTCCCTGAACGCCCAGGGCAAGTTCTCTGACTCCTCCAGCGACTTTTTTGACAACCCGGCCTGGGACTACGTGCGCAACCTGGCCCAGGAAAAGGGCATCCAGATGCGGTCCCAGGGCTGGTCCGGCGCGGCCATGCTGCCCTACGGCGAGCTGGAGTACAGCGGCTTCCGCACCAGCATCACCAACCTGGTGGAGAAGTTCACCTTCCGCAACGGCGTCAACGGTCACGGACCCAAGGCCAAGGCGCCGGCACGGTCTTCAGGGCGCGGCAGGAAGTAAGCCAGTCCCTGAACAAGAATGGACCAACGTAAAGGCCCGTGGCTCAAATGCCGCGGGCCTTCTTTTGTGGTTGCAAAAAAGTAGGGGCAGGTCTCAAGCCTGCCCCCTTTCGTTCTCCTTAACCGGGTGGGAGCGGGTTATGCGGGCAGCACCCCGTGCCGCTCCATAATCCGCGCCAGCTCGGTCACGCCGTCGTAGTTGGTCTTGGCGTCCGGGTGGCCAAAGCACAGCCGCACGCAGTTCTTGCCCTTGCCCTCGGGTGAGAACTGCGCCCCGTGGTAGTAGCCCACACCCTCATTGAAGGCAGTCTCCTGCAAGGCCGCCATGTCCGTGCCCTCGGGGAAGGTCACCCAGATATACAGCCCGCCCTTGGGCACGCTCCAGGTGGCAATGCCGCCAAAGTTCTCCCCCAGGGCTGCCAGCATGGCGTCCCGCTTGGCCCGCAGGGCCTGGTTCTGGTCGTCCACGTGCTCTTTCAGATGGTGGCGCACGTACTCGTCAATGGCCAGGGCCGCAAACTGGTTAACGCCGCCACCGGCCTTGAAGCTCAGCGCCCGCTCCAGCACTGGCTTGGGGGCCACCAGGTAGCCCAGCCTCATGCCGGGGGCCAGGATCTTGGAGAAGGAGCCGCAGTAGATAACCTGGCCGGTGGTATCCAGTGAGTGGATAGAAGTGATGTCCTCGCCCTCAAAGCGCAGGTCCCAATAGCAGTCATCTTCAAACACGGGCACGCTGTACTCGCGGGTGATGCTCAACAGTTCCTTGCGCCGGGCCAGGCTCATGCTCCAGCCCAGGGGGTTCTGGAAGCTGGGGATGGTGTAAACGTACTTGATCTTTTTGCCCTGGTTGGTCAGGCGCTTCAGGGCAGCCCGCAGCTCCGACCCCACGAAGCCCTCGCCGTCGCACTTGACGCCCACCACTTCCGAGCCGAAGCGCTTCATCTGGCGCATGGTGCCCAGGTACACGTATTCCTCGGTCAGGCACACGTCGCCGGGGTCGGTGAGGGCCTGGATGACCATGGCGATGGCCTCGCCGGAACCGGCAGTCAAGATTACATCATCGGCGGTAAGTTTCATGTTGCGATCCCGGGCCAGCTTGTCGGCTACCCACTGGCGCAGGGAGGGCAGGCCGGTGACTTCCGGGTAGTAGGCCAGGTCGCGGCCCTCCCGCTCCAGGGCGGTGCGCAGGGAGTCCGCCAGGCCTTCCAGGGGCAGGTTGTCCGGGTCCGGGTAGGCCACTGCGAAGTCATACTTGGCGTGGCGGGAAGGCGCGCGCGTGTTGACCTGGGCGTTTTTAGCAAACAGTTTGTCGTAGTTGAAAGGCTGGGGGCCTGGCATTTCTAGTCCTCCTGGGATGAATGGCTTATCATGCCTTCGGTTTGTTTGACCTGGCTAGTGTATCTGCACCAGAGCCTGAAAACAATATGTGTTGGGCGGGCTCACTCCGTCAGCCGGATGCCCAGTTCCCGGAGCTGGTGCGCGTCCACCGGCGAGGGCGCCCCAAACAGCAAGTCGGCCCCGCTCTGAGTCTTGGGGAAGGCTATGACGTCGCGGATGGACGAAGCGCCTGTCAGGATAGTCACCAGCCGGTCAATGCCGGGCGCGATGCCGCCGTGGGGCGGCGCGCCGTACTGGAAGGCCTCCAGCAGATGGCCGAACCTGGCCTGTACCTGTTCCTTGTTGTAGCCAAGGATGGCAAAAATCTTTTCCTGAAGCTCCGGCCGGTGGATGCGGATGCTGCCACTGGCCAGTTCCATGCCGTTGCACACCAGGTCGTAGGCCTTGGAGCGGATGCGTTCCATGTCATTGCCCTCCAGCAGCGGCTCCTCGCCGGTGGCCGGGGCGGTGAAGGGATGGTGGGCTGAGTCCCAGCGTTTGGTCTCCTCGTTCCACTCAAACAGCGGAAAGCCGGTGACAAAGGCGAAGGCCAGCAGGTTTGGGTCGGCCAGGCCCAGTTTCTGTCCCATCTGGTTGCGCAGGGTGCTCAACCACTGGTTGCACTGTTTGGACGGCCCTGCCATCAGCAGAATCATATCGCCGGGCCGCGCTCCCATGCGTTCGGCCAGCCGCCGGGTCCATTCGATGGGCATCCGCAGGCCTGCGGAAATCACCACATCCTCTTCCTTAAGGTTGCCCAGCAGGCCGCTGCCCCGCAGCCGCAGGTGGCTCAGGCCTGCTGCACCGGCATCGCGGGCCGCCTGCTCCAGGTCCCGCACTTGTTGAGTTACATAACTCCCGCCGCCGGGCACCACAAAGCCTTTGATAATGCCGCCTTTTTCAATGGTGGTATGAAACACCCGGAACTGGGTCTCTTTAGCCAGGTCAGTTACGTCGGTCATCTCCAGGCCGAAGCGCAGGTCAGGCTTGTCGCTGCCAAAGCGGCGCATGGCCTCGTCGTAGGTTAGCCGCGGGAAGGGGCTGATTAACCGTTTTTCCGGAGTGACCGTTGCCACCATCTGGGTATAAAGCGCTTCCGCCAGAGCCAGGATGTCATCCTGGTCAACAAAGCTCATCTCCAGGTCCAGCTGGGTGAATTCGGGCTGGCGGTCTGCCCGCAGGTCCTCGTCCCGGAAACAACGGGCAATTTGGAAGTACTTTTCCACCCCAGACACCATCAGAAGCTGCTTAAGCTGCTGGGGTGATTGGGGCAGGGCGTAAAAGCTGCCCCGCTGCAGGCGGCTGGGCACCAGGAAATCCCGCGCCCCTTCGGGAGTGCTTTTAATCAGGATGGGCGTCTCGATTTCCAAGAAGCCGCGGGCGTCCAGGAAGTCCCGGATAAACTTCACTACCTTGTGCCGCAGTTCCAGGTTGCGCAGCATGAGGGGGCGGCGCAAGTCCAGGTAGCGGTAGCGCAGGCGCAGGCTTTCGTCCACTTCCACATCATCGGTAATGTAGAAAGGGGGCGTCAGGCACTGGTTCAGCACCTGGGCGGACTCAGCGTACACCTCCACGTTGCCGGTGGGCATGGCCGGGTTTTCGCTGCCCGCCGGCCGCCGCGATACCGGGCCGGTAAGCTGCACTACCCATTCGCTGCGAAGCTGCTCGGCAATGCGGTATGCCTCAGGTGAGCGCTCCGGATTGAATACCACCTGCACCACGCCGGAGCGGTCCCGCAAGTCCAGAAAGATGATTCCTCCGTGGTCGCGGCGGCGGGCTACCCAGCCCGCCAGGGTTGGACTGGTCCCAATGTGGCTCTCCCGAATGTCGCCACAGTTTGCGCTTTTCAGCACGCACAATCTCCCTGATTTCAATAATTAGTCACAGATAGGCAGTTGGAGCAACAGTGCTGGCACAAATTTGGCCCGGCCCTGGACAGTCCTACAAACCGGGGAAGCGATCCATGATATTTGCAAAGGGACTAGCATTGTGGGGGACAGCCATTTCCTCCACTAGAGCAGCCAGGCGGCTGGGGTCAGTCACCGGGGGCAGGCAGGCCGCATCCAGGCACACGTGGGCGCGGGCCGGGCTAGTAGCTTCCTGGCTGCGGGACAATTTTAAAACCAGGTGGGCGGACTTGAGCTGGGCGGCCGCCCGCAGCATGGCGGCGGTGTCGCTCTTGGGCCAGGAGCCTTCCACAACCACTTCCAGGGGCTTGTTCAGGCACATGTCCAGAGCAAGGGCATAACTGGCGGCGAACTCCCCATAGTCCCGGTTGGCCTCGGCAAAGGCGCTCAGGGTGCGCTGGGCGGCCTGCCGGTAACCCTCGTCTTGGGTAGCATAGTGCAGTTTCATCAGGCCCTGGACTGCCGCCATATTTTCAGGCAGAGGCTTCTCCCGAATCTTTAGGAGACCCAGAGGATCGGCGTCGCTCTCGATGTCGAAGAACCCGCCCTTGCTCTGGTCAAAGAACCGGTCCAAGAGTTTTTCAGCACTGTCCCGGGCGGACTGAAGGTACTGCTCATCTCCAGTGTGCCAGTTAGCGTCCATGCAGGCATTCAGCAGCCCGGCCCGGTCAGCCAGCAACTCGGTATCCTGGACTGCGCTGCCCTCTGCTGGCAGAACGTGGCGCAGGCGCCCCCGGTAAACAGCGGCGTCCAGGCCGTGCAGCACCTGGAGGGCCAGGGTAGATAGTTCAGGCCTGTTGAGCTTCCAGGAGGCTTCCAGCAGGACCGAAACCGCCAGGGTGTTCCAGTGGGTGTAGCTGAACTGGTCCACCGGCGGGGCTGGCAGTTCCCGCCGCGCGGCTGGCGGCAGGCCAAAGTACGCGGAGTGGGCGCCCTGGCTGCCCCGAAACCCCGGCAGGCGGGAGTCCAGCAGCCGCTCCAGCAAGAAGTCCACAATGCGGCTGGCGATGCGGCGGTATTCTTCCTGATGCAGCAACAGCGCCGCGTCCGCATACACGCGCAGCAGCGCCAGGTTGTCTTCCAGCAGTTTCTCGTACTGGGGGCTGGACCAGTCGGGACTGGAGGAGTACCTGAAAAAACCTCCTTCCAGACTGTCCCACAAGGGGGAACGGGCCATCTGGTCCAGGGTCTTGGCCAGCATCACCCGGTAGAACTCCTCGCCAGTGGTGCGGAAGAGGTGCAGCAGGAGCCGCAGCACTGCGGCGGCGGGAAACTTGGGTTCCTCACCAAAGCCCCCGTGGCGCACGTCATAGGTGCCAGCCACACGCCGGGCAATGCGGTCCACTAGCCCTGCGGAAAGTTCTGCGTCGCCTGAAACCCGGTCCGCCCGCTCCTGGCGCTGCCGCTGGCTCTGCAATGCCTGGTCGTAAAGGCTGGCCTTGTGCTCTCCGTAGGCGCGGCGTGCGTCCATGAGCATTGCAAGAAGCTGGTCAGCGGGCAGGTAGGTTGCTCCGCCAATCAGCCCGCCGTGGGCGGTCAGGAACGCGGTGGTCGGCCAGCCCCCAACGTTGTAGCGCACGTTGATATGGGGCTGATGCTCCGTATCCACCCGAATGGCTATGAAGTTCCGGTTAATGAAATCGGCCAGCTTCGGGTCGGTGTAGGAGTTCTGGTCCATGTAATGGCACCAATGACACCATACTGCGCCAATGGAGAGCAGCACCGGCTTGTCCTCAGCCTGGGCGCGGGCAAAGGCCTCCTTGCCCCAAGGCAGCCAGGCCACCGTGGCCTGGCCGGGGCTGCCGATCCCTTGTCTTGGGACAGGGGTACTCACTCAAGTTCTCCCATTTCCTGGGGCCTGTGACATTCAGCGTAGATGATGTAGCAGCGCCCGTCCGCCGCATTAGCGCTGGATAACGGTAGCATAGCCTATGGGGATTTTCAACAAAGGGCCAGCCCTGGGGATTTTGCAAGATGCTCGGCAAAATTTGGGACATTGGGCTTGGCAGTCGTATAATGGCATATAATGTTCAATCCCCTTGTGGTTCAATTTACAGCAAGCGGGATTTGTGAGGTAATAATGAATTTGCGGAGCACAATACCAGCGTCCATCGCATTGGTCATTCTTTTATCTCTTTTCTTATTGCCTGAGACTATCCAAGGTCAGTCTACCGCGCCGCTGTACCCTGATATTGTGGAGGACATTTCCCACCTCCAGATTCAGAACGAGCACCAGCGCGAGATGCTGCGGTTTTCCACCACCCACATCAATATAGGCGACGGGCCTCTGCAAATCCGGGGCGGCGGCCAGGTGCAGCCCCGCACCATAGACAGCGTGGATTACGCGCAGTGCACCGTTGCTACGCAGGAGGTTCTGGATGCTGATGGCAATGTGGTGTTGACTAATGGCGCGGGCGCAGCGGTGTTCCATCCTGAGCATAACCACTGGCACCAGAATGACGCAGCCAGGTTTGAAGTCAGGTCGGGAACGCTGGAAGGCGGTCTGGTGGTTGCGGGGAATAAGGTCACCTTTTGCCTGGTGGACGTGGAAGCCACCGACTGGGTGAAGAAGAAGAACACCCGCGGCTATTTTGAGTGCAACGGCGACCTGCAAGGCCTTTCCGTGGGATGGGGAGATGCCTACCACCAGTCCACGCCGGGCCAGGAACTGGACATAACCGGCGCCCCAGAAGGAATCTACTACCTTACCCACCAGGGGGACTCCGATAACCATTGGCTGGAGATAGACGAGACCAACAACTTCGCCTGGATAAACTTCCAGTTGAGCCGCAAGGGGGCCAACCCCAAGGTCGCCATACTGGAGTATTCTCCCTGCTCTGGCATCCAATGCGGCCGGTCATCCAACCCCTAGCTTCACGCCAGACGCCTGGATCTGTACCCGAAAATAGCGAAACATAAATTAAGGTACATTCCCGTTCCCCTTCTGTCCCCGTATATGCGGGCAAAACGGGGTGGCGCTCCCCTTGTAGTTTGGGAACCGGCATTGTTACGCTAAATTGGTCGCACATGGATTCATGTGGGATTATCTGTATTTTGTTAGTTGTACAGGCCTTGCCCAAAAAGTATGGATTTCGATAATTAGTAACGTTTTGAATACAATTATTGTCACCCTGAGTCCTTCGGCTGAAGCACGAAGGGTCTAAAATGCCAGGATTTTAGATTCTTCGTCCCGATGCGATTGGGACTCAGAATGACATTTTGGGCAAAGCCTGGTTGTACATATGAATAGCCAGTAGTGGTTCAGTTTGCCATCGTAGGAAATAAGAGGGCCATTCGTCACCCCGGCGAGTCAGGGTCCAGGAATGCTCCAGCTTGACGTACTTTACCGGATTCCGGCGCAAGCTGGAATGACGAGACCCAAAATGAACAGAACCGGATAGCCTATGGGGTTGAACTTTCATCGCTAGTTAACTTGATTATTTGCTCAGCATCACCGTTATGCCTGACAGGATGCGCTGTTTTGGGCGTCAGCCTGAGCAAAGGCCAGCAGCTCTTTTTCTTTGAAGATTGTAGGAATGTTGCTTAGGCAAAAAACCGTTTTGCTGCTGGCTGCCACCCTGCTAGGCCTGGCATTGTTCCTGTTCCTTGGCTCACGCACCGTGCTGCTGGGCGGCTTTGCCAAGCTGGAAAAGAATGATACCTGCCTAAATGTGGAACGGGCGCTGAACGCCTTGAATGACGATTTGAACAATCTGGAGGCGACCACCAGGGACTGGGCTGTTTGGGACGACACCTACTACTTTATTCGTGACCGGAACCAGGCCTACATTGATTCCACCCTGGCGGACATGAGTTTCATCAACAACCGCGTAAACTCGATGCTGTTTGTTAGACCTTCGGGTCAATTGGTTTTTGGCCGTGGCTTTGACCTGGAGAAGCGGCAAGAAGCCCCTCTGCCCGATGGAATCGCGGACCACCTTTCACAGCAAGGGCCTTTGCTGCAAGCTGCCGGAAAGGGCGCAGCCTCCACGGGAATCCTGGTGGTTTCCGAAGGAGCTATGCTGGTGTCCGCCCAGCCAGTGTTAACCAGTGATGGGGAAGGCCCCGTGGGCGGCACCCTTATTTGGGCGCGATACTTGACACCCCAGGTGGTGGAATCCCTGGCGGCACGGACCCAACTCTCTTTGAGCATTATGCCGTTCCAGTCCCCGGATCTCCCAGCCGATTTTGTTCAAGCGGCATCGGCGCTTGCCAATGGGGACTCGGGGGATTCTATTGTGGTTCATCCCTTGAACGAGGACCAGGTGGCTGGCTACACCCTAGTTCGAGACGCCTACGGCACCCCCGCGCTGATATTGCGAGTGGAGTTGCCCCGTGAAATTTACGCCCAGGGACGCACCACTTTAGCCTACCTGGTGGTGGTAGTGGTTGTGGTGGGTGTTGTTTTTGGCGTTGTTGTTTTGGCGCTGTTAAGCAAAGTGGTGCTCAGCAGACTGGCGCGCCTGAACGCCAATGTTCACAGGATTGCTGAAAGCAACGACATCGGTTCCCGTGTATATAGCTCGGGCAGGGACGAAGTGCATCAGTTAGCTAGCGGCATCAATCACATGCTGGACGCTTTGCAGAAATCCCAGGCGGAGCGGGAGATGCCCGAGCAGGCGCGGGCCCAAGCCCAAGAGGAACTGAAGGCGGTGCTGGATACGGTGGGTGAAGGCATATTCACCACCGACGCCAACGGAATCGTGCTCATGGTAAACCCTGAGGCGCAGCGCATCTGGGGTTACTCCCAGGACGAGATGATTGGCATGCATTTGCGGGAGTTGGTGGCGGAGCCATACCGCACGTCCCATCTCCCGGATTTCACCGCCCAGCCCAGTGTTCCCAGCAATCGAAACATTGGCAAGCGTCTGGAAATAGAGGGCCTGAAAAAGGGCGGTTCTACATTTGCCCTGGAGCTGCAAGTCAACCCGACCCCAATGGGCAACCGCCGGTTCTACTCCGGCGCGGCCAGCGATATTACCGAACGCAAACGGCTGGAAGCTCACCTGGTGCAGTCTCAAAAAATGGACTCGGTAGGCAGGCTGGCGGGGGGTGTGTGCCACGATTTTAACAACCTGCTCACCCTCATTCTCGGGTATATTCAGATGAGCCGGGAGCAAGTGCTGTCCACCAATCCCGTTGCCAATTATTTGGGAGAGGCGGAGAAAGCGGCGCAGCGCGCTGCATTTCTAACGAATCAACTGTTGTCGTTCTCGAGGCACCAGGTAGTGGAACCGACGGTAGTTGACTTGAACAGGGTCGTCTTTGACACGGACAAGATGTTGCGCCAGTTCATTGGCAAAGAGATTGAGCTGGTTGTGTTGCCTGGCCAGTATTTGCCGTCGGTCAAGGCCGATCCGGCAAACTTGCACCAGGTGGTCATGAATCTGGTGATTAACGCCAGAGACGCTATGCCCCAGGGCGGAAAAATTACCATTAGCACCGCAACGGTGGATGGCGGTCAAGGAACCGATAAAGGCTGGGAAGATGCAGAGCAGATCTATGTGATGTTGTCAGTAGCCGATACTGGCATTGGCATGAGCGATGAAGTGAAAGCCCACCTGTTTGAGCCTTTCTTTACCACAAAGCCCATGGGCCAAGGGACCGGGTTGGGTTTGTCCACTTGCTATTCTATTGTGCGCCGCAGCGGGGGGCATATTGAGGTAGAAAGCCAGCCAGGAAAAGGCACCAATTTCAAGGTGTATCTGCCTGCCGTCGCCGTTGAAGAGGAAGTTGAGGAAGAAGCGGAACATGGAAATGGCGATTCTGGCAACGAAACAGTACTGGTGGCAGAAGATGAGCCGAGACTGCGGGCCATGGTTGTAGAGGTGCTGCGGCAGCACGGTTATGCTGTGCTGGAAGCCTCAGATGGGATGGAAGCCCTGCAGCTAATCCGCCAGCGCCAGGGATTGCAGATGGACCTGTTATTCACTGACATGGTAATGCCCCGGATGGGAGGCATGGAGTTAGCCGAAGGGTTCAAAAGACAATTTCCCCGGGGCAAGGTCCTGTTTTCTTCGGGCTATACTGAAAGCCCTGTCATACATTCTGAGGTTGCGGGTCATGCCAGCAGTGATTTTATCCAGAAGCCTTTCTTACCGGCTGATCTGGCCAGAAAGGTGCGGGAAATGCTGGATAGGCATGGCCCGACCGGCAGCGCCATGTCTGGGGACAAGACTTCGGATGCATCTGCTTCCCACTGAATGGGCAGAAGCCCGGTGTGCGGCTAATTTGTTGCGGTCAGATAAGGGGTTTTGGCGCGCCTGGCAGGACTCGAACCCGCAACCCCTGGGTCCGAAGCCCAGTGCTCTATCCATTGAGCTACAGGCGCCAGCGGGGTTTTAGTGGTGCCTTGGGGCGAGCGATGGGGATCGAACCCATGATCTCCTGGGCCACAGCCAGGCGCCTTGACCTCTTGGCCACGCTCGCCACGTTACCCCAAAGCCCAGCCAAAGTCTGGTTTGGGGCAAAGCCAGGCTGATCTAGCCCAGCTAAGGTATGGTAGCAAAAAGCCAGAAACCTGACAAGCCAGGTGCGCGCCGCTGACAGTTTAGGAGGATGAGTTGCGACTTTTCATAGTCACGTTCATATTGCTGGCCTCCATCGGCGTAGCCCCGGCTTTCGCTGCCTTGGCTGGCCAGGCCGGCGGCATACAAATTACCAGCCAGCGGGCAGAAAGTCACTTTCCTGACGACATGCGATTTTACTTGACCGCCCGCAGTCCCAATGAAATCAATGAAGTACGGGTTTACTTTAAGCGGTCGGGCCGGTCAGCCGGTTCAGCCTACCGCACAGTGCAGTTCACGCCAGGCACCAATATCACTGGTGAATCGGTTCTTCGCACCGGCCTAGGTGATGCCTACATTCCACCAGGCACCGAGTTTGAATACTACTTTGAGGTGCGGGACCGGGCTGGCTCAGTGCTGCGTGGGGCTTCTCAGCCTTTTGTATATATGGACAGCCGGCTTTCATGGCAGAGCGTCACCTCCGGCCTGGTCACAGTTTATTATTATGGCGCCCAGGGGGAGGCCAATGCCACCGCCATTCTGAAGGCGGCGGAAGATACTTTGAAGCGCATGGGGCCGGTACTGGGCGTAGCGCCAGCCAAGCCAATGCGCATTGTGGCTTACAGCAATTACTCTGACATGAGCGGCGCTTTGCCCTTCCGCGCCAAGGCAGTGGAACAGCAACTGGTGACTGAAGGTCAGGCCTTCTCCGAGGAGCGGGTGCTGCTGGTGCTGGCCTCCGGCGCTAATTCTGATGGCGTCGCCGAGCACGAATTTGCCCACCTGCTGGTGGCTGAGGCGGCTGGTTCGTCCATCGCCTTCGTGCCTTCGTGGCTCAATGAAGGGCTAGCGGAGTACGCCAATCCGGTGCCCGTGCCCAGCTATGATTCTGCCTTGCGCCGGGCCGTTCAGGATGACAGGGTCAAACCGTTGTGGCACCTCAGCACCTTCAGCGGGACGCCCCAGGACATCATAGTATTTTATGGGCAGGGCAGCGCCGTGGTGCAGCACCTGCTTGATACCTACGGCCAGGCCAAAATGGCAGAGCTGTTTCTGGCGGTTCAGAGCACTCTGGATATTGACCAGGCCTTACAAAGGGTTTACGGGTTTGACCAGTACGGCTTGGATTCCCAGTGGCGCAAATCGGTGGGCTTGACGGCGCTGCCACCCAGGGCCACGGCGGTGCCGCCCTCGGCCACACTCCCTGCTGGTTCAACCCCAGCAGCAACGCCTGTGGCAGCGGCGCCTGACGCCACCGGCAGGCCCGCATCTGCGCCTGCCCAGCCCGGCGCGGCGGGTTGCAACGGGTCGGCCCCTGACCTGGCGTGGCTGGGCCTGCTGGGCCTGGTCCTGGGAATATCGGCAGTAAGGCTGCGCGCAGCCCGTGACTAACGGGACCTGGGGTTAAAGGCGTCGGCCACTCCGTCGCCCAGCAGGTTAAAGGCAAAAAGCAGCACTGTCAGCGCTCCCACCGGAAACAGCAGCAGGTGCGGATCAGTGCGCAGCACAGAGATGTTGCCGTTGTCAAAAAGCATCAGGCCCAGGCTGGGCGTGGGCGGCTGGATGCCAATGCCAAGCCAGCTCAGGATAACCTCGGCCCCGGCAAAGGACGCCAGGCCTGCGGATACAGATACAATAACCGGGCTAATGACGTTGGGCAGCAAATGCACCCACAAAATGCGGGGCGTGGAGGCTCCAACTGCCCGCGCGGCTTCTACGTACTGGTTCTCCCTGGCCTGCAATACCTGCCCCCTGACCAGGCGGGCCATGCCAAACCATGAGAAGGCCGCCAGGGCCAGGGCAATGACCAGGTAGTCCACTGTCCCCAGGCGCACAATGCCGGTAATGCCGGTGGCGGCTTCTACCCCCTTGACCCAGGCCACCAGTCTGGGCTTGACGGTGGCCACAATAATCAGCACCAGGAAGATATCGGGAAAGGATGAGGTGACTTCCCCAACGCGCATGATGATGGCGTCTATCAGCCCGCCAAAATAGCCCGCCATCAGCCCCAGCAGGATGCCCAGGGCCAGGTTGCCGGTAAGCAGGGATATTAAAGTGATAATCACAGTGGTGCGCAGGCTGTAAATAATGCGGGTTAATTGGTCCCTTCCCAGCCGGTCGGTGCCAAAGGGGTGGTCCCAGCTGGGCCCTTGCCGCGCCTGGGCCAGGTCCTGGTCGTTGTAGCCGTAGGAGGTAACCAGGGGGGCCAGCAGGCCGGCGCCGTACATAACAAGGATTACTGCCAGGCAAGCAACCGCCACTTTCTTGCGCCATAGCCGCCGCAGGGAGACGGCCCAGTAGCCTTGGGAAATCTGGTCGCTGGTCGCAGCCAGGGCTGGGTTTACTTCACCGCGCAACTATTCCGCCTCCCAGGCGTACCCGGGGGTCCAGGAAGGGGTATGCTAGGTCCACCAGCAGGTTTGCCAGGACGAACAGGGTGGTGCCGATGAGCGTCACGGCCATAATGACTGGGTAGTCTCTGGCGAACAGTGATTCTACTGTCAGCAGTCCTACGCCCGGAATGCCAAAGAACCCTTCCACGATGAAGGATCCGCTGGCCAGGCCGGCCAGGGCGAAACCCAGAGTGGTGACCACGGGCACCAACGCGTTGCGCAAGATGTGCCGGACGCGCACCAGGCGCTCCGGAAGCCCCTTGGCCCGCGCCGTGCGAATGTAGTCTTGCCCCACCACGTCCAGCACGCTGGCGCGGGTGAGGCGGGCGATTATGGCAATTCCTGGAATGCCCAGCACCAGGGCCGGCATGATGATTCTAGAATCGAAAAAGCCGCCCCAGCCGTGGGTGGGCAGCAGTTTCAGCTTCAGGGCAAAGATGAGCAGCAGCACTGGGGCCGTTAGAAACACGGGGAGGGACTGGCCTGCCAGGGCCCCTGCCACGGCGACCGTGTCCCACACTGTACCTTGTTTCAGAGCGGCGAACAGTCCCACGGGTATGCCTAGCCCCACGGAGATTACCAGCGCCGCCAGTCCTAGCTGGGCGGAGACCGGTATGCGCTTTACCAGCAGCTCGCTGACCGAGCGTCCCCGGTACTTATAGCTCTCGCCAAAGTCACCCCGCAGGGCGTCGCGCATGTAGATGCCATATTGGACCGCCACATTCCGGTCCAGACCCAGCTGGGCGCGGATTCGCTGCTCCACTTCTGGGCTATAGTGCTGGCCCAGCAGCACCTGCACCGGGTCGCCGGGGCCGTACCGGCCCAGGGCAAAAGTTATGGAGGACACGAACAGCAGCAAGAAGGGCAGCCAGATTAATCGCCGCAGGATATAGGCCCACATACTTCAGGTTGTCCTGAGCCGGCTACTGTTCCGTTAAATAGATGTAGCGCAGGCGCGGAATAATCAAGGGCAGCAGGTAGTAGCCCTGGACTTCGGGCTTGATAAGCACGTACCGCTCGCTGCCATGCCACAGGAGCACCCACGGCGCGTCTTCCAGGACCAGCTGCTCCACCTGGTGGTACAGGGCGTAGCGCTTGGCTTGGTCAGGTTCGACCCTGGCCTGTTCCAGGAGTTGGTCCACTTGCGGGTTGCTGTAATTGCTATGGTTGTTGCTGCTCTGGCTATGGAACAGCACATCCAGAAAGTCTTGAGGGTCCGGGTAATCGGCAATCCAGCCCAGCTCATACATCTGGAACCGCCGCCGATTCACGTCCTCCAGGAAAATGGCCCACTCGGTCTGCTGGATTTCCACATTGATGCCCAGCTCTTGCTTCCAAGCCTGTAGTATGACCTCGAGGTCCAGCCCGACGCTGGCCCCCAGATTGCCGGGCATGGTCAGGGTAATGGGCGGCAGCTGGGCCAGGTTAGCGCCGTACTTGGACTCCTTCAGTAGTTGGCGGGCCTTATCCGGATTATATGCATACCCCTGCACCGCCGAGTTGTACCCTGGGAAACCCGGCGGCAGGATTCCTTTGGCGGGAATCACCAGGTCTGAAAGCACTTTGCTGGCAATCTTCTGGCGGTCAAAGGCCAGGTTCATGGCCATGCGCACCTTGGGGTCGTCAAAGGGCGGGTCCTTTACGTTAAACCCAAGGTATCCAATTTCAAACTGCGGTCCCGCGCGCTGCAACTCCTTATTCAGGGGATTGCTGGGGTCTTTCACCCGCTCCAGGTCCGCAAGGCCCACGCCGGTCACGTGAATTTCGTCATTTTCGTACATGAGCATGGCGCTGCCGCCGCCCAGGATGAATTCAGCCTCGTCCAGGTAGGGCGCGCCCAAATGGTAGTCCGCATTGGCTTTCAGAAGTAGCGTGTCGCCCAATTTGTACTCCGCCAGCTTGAACGGCCCGGTGCCGTTGGGGCGCAGGAACCAACCTTGCGGGTTGGACTCCACGTTTTTGCGGTCCACCACAAAGGCGGTGGGGTAAGTGAGCTTGGCGAGAAAGTAAGATTTGGGCGCGTCAATGGTGATCCGGATGGTCTGATTGTCCAGCACCTGTAACCCGGAGACCGTTTGAGCCTTGCCCCTCAGCCGTTCCTTAACGCCCACGATGTCTCCCAGGTAAGTATCCACCACCGGAGACTGGGTCTTGGGGTCGGCGGCCCGGTCCAGGGAGTAGCGCACGTCCTCGGCGGCAACGGTGCGGCCATCGTGGAACTTGGCTTTGGGATTTAGATGGAAAGTGTACACCAACCCGTCGGGGCTGATGTCCCAGCGCTCCGCCAGGTCCGGGACGATGTTCAGGTCCGGGTCAATGGTGACCAGCCCGCCAAAGACCTCCACAAGAATGGCTGCGGCAGTAGTGTCGCTGGCCTTCTGGGGATCCAGGGTGGTGGGGTCTGAACCCAGCCTAACCAGCCTGCCGCCCCGGGGTTTGGCGGCTTCCTGCTGGAGTGAGGTGGAAGGCACGGATGTGGGAGACGGTGCGGAAGATGGCTTGGGGCCTGAGCAGGATGCCAGCACCAGAGTGGCAAGGGCTGCCAGGAGCAGTGGCCGGAAATGCATGAAGGTCCTCCGCAGTGCGCTGGCTGAAGGCCGCGGTCCGGGAAATTCGTGCGGCCGTCACCATATTGTCATGTTGCCCATTGTAGGGAAGTCACCCTTCTAACGCAATCCGGCGCTTCGCATTAGTCCTGCGGGAGTCCCGAAAATAGCGGTAGTGGTTCAATTTGCGGTGACGGCAGAAAAGAGGTCTATCCGTCACACCGGCGAAAGCCGGTGTCCAGATACGCACCAGGTTGTAGCAG
>VGZV01000056.1 GCA_016872385.1 SAR202 cluster bacterium
CAGATAGACCAAGAACTCCAGAGGCTGTGGGACATGGCTGACACTCAGCCCAGCAAGGGACGTTCGGTAACAGTTTCATCTGAGGCAACCAAGTCCCTTCGGTAACAGTTTCTATTGACGCAACACGGGAGCTTGTATGTCAGTCCCGCCTTTGTTAAAATCTGGCCAGTCCTTCCTCTGGAAGGACCAGGTTCGGCTTTCAGGAGGAGGAGAGTATGCCAAACTTTTGGGAACTAATTATGATTCCCGGCGGGGAAGGTCCTTATGCGGGCCACCAGGGCCTGCACATGGACGCCTACGTGAGCCATCCCCTGCCCAGCGCCGGAACCACCTTCCCGGCCATCATCGTAGTGCAGGAAGCCTTCGGCGTGAACGCGCACATCCAGAAGGTCTGCGACAAGTTCGCCCAGGCGGGCTACGTAGCCATCGCCCCGGCTTTCTTCCACCGGTCCCAACCCAACCCCAAGCTGGGCTATGGCGATGCCGACGTGCCCGCCCGCAACAAGTTCATGGGCGCTCTTAAGGACAACGAAATCATCACCGACGTCAACTACACCGTGGACTACCTGCAACATATGTACCCGCGCACCCAGGGCCAAAAGATTGGCATTGTGGGCTTTTGCGTGGGCGGGCGCATCGCCTACCTGGCGGCCACCAGCTGCCCCGGCGTCAGCGCCGCGGTGTGCTACTACCCCGGCCGGGTCCTCATCCCCTTCGGGGAAGGCAACAAGGCCCCCATCGAGCTGACCAGTCAGATTAAGGTTCCGGTCATGGGCAACTTTGGCGGCCAGGACCAGAACCCCAGCCCCGCCGACGTAGCCAAGATTGAGGCCGAACTGAAGAAGGCCAAGGCCACCTACGACTTCAAGAGCTACCCCCAGGCGGGCCACGGCTTTAACTGCGACGAGCGGTCCAGCTACAACAAGGCTGCCGCCGACGACGCCTGGACCCGCACCATCGGCTGGTTTGACAAGCATGTCAAGGGTTCTGCCTCTGGCCGGACCGCTGCGGCGGGCCGCTCCGCGGGCGGGGCGCGCCGCCGGTAGACCATTACCCTCCAACCTGGCAAATGCTTAGGGGCGGGTTTCAAACCCGCCCCTAAGCATTTGCCGGAAGTATGGGTTGGAGTACGGCTATTTCTTCAGAAACGAGTTCCTGAACCGGTACAGGGTCATCTCCGGCTCAATGGGCGACACGGGCATGTACCCCGCCTCCTCAATCTTCGCCACAATGAACCAGGGGCCGTCTTCTTCCAGCGCCTGGCAGAACACCTGCTCCAAAGTCTCCAGGTCCCGCACCGTGGCGGTGTGGCTAATGCTGCAACTGCGGGCCACCTGCTCCAGGTCGGTGCCGCAGGCGGTGTGGCTGGGCTGGTGGCCGGTCTGGCCCCACTGCTGGTTGTCCCACACAATCACCACCAGGTTCTTGGGCTGCTCCCGCCCAATGCTGGCAATAGCCCCCAGGTTCATCAGCAGGGAGCCGTCGCCGTCCAGGGACACCACCTTCTCCGGGGTGGACAGGGCCATGCCCAGGGCCAGGGAGGAACACAGCCCCATGTTGCCGTAGGTGTAAAAGTTGCGGTCCCGGTGCCCGGCGTGCCACAACTCGTCGGTGGTGGGGCCCAGGTTAGCCACGATGGGCCGGTCGCCAGCATGGCGCAAAATCATCTGGGTGGCTTCAAACCTAAGCAAGTTTGCCTCCGTGCAGCAGCTGAGTCAGGCAGATGGCCACGGGCTGGCGGTTGGCGTAGCACAGCTTCATGGCGCCGTCCACAATTTTGTCCATCTTGTAGTCGTCGTCCAGGGTAAAGTGCACCAGTCCCAGCAGGTCCAGGATGGGCCGGGTGCTGCGGCCCATGGGCACCTGGGCGATGTTAAACTCGCCCGGACCGCCCCGCAGGTTGATAAACATGGGTATGGGCATCCGGTAGGGGATGCACATGCTGGCGATGGCGTTGATGCTGTTGCCAAAGCCGCTGGACTGCATGAACACCGCGGCGTTGCGCCCCACGGCGTAGGCCCCGGCGGCGATGCCGATGGCCTCCTCCTCCCGGGTGGCGGACACCAGGTGGAAGTAGGGGTCATTGTCAATCAGGCTGGTCACCTGATGAATGGAGATGTCCGGCACGTAGGCAATGAGCGAGGTGTTCCACTTTTTCAGGGATTCAACAATAGTCTCGGCCCAGTTCATGGCTTTCCTTCGTACCCCCATCCTGGCCTTCCCCCTTCTGAAGAGGGAAGGAGCATTTCCCTCTCCCCCCTGTCAAGGGGGAGAGTTGGAGTGGGGGTCGTCTCCCAACAAAAATCGTGTTTCAAGATAGCAGTGCCCGAAGAGAATGTCAAAGGCAGCAATATTCCAGGGCAATCGCATATTCCAGCCGTGTGTGCCGGGCACTGCTGATTGAGTAGTCTCGATGAAATCGGGACGTATCGAAATCAGCATGCCACCTGGTCTCGATACGTCCCGACGGTGTCGGGACTACTCGACCAACGGATGTTTGAGAATGTGATTACCCTGGGACTTACCCCTTGCCAGCCGCCGGATTGGGGTATATAAACAGGGAATCATCCAGTGGCACTTGGGCACTGCCTCTGGCGGAGCGTGCGGTATGGCCTTTGATTTCTTCGATGGGTTGAATGTACTGGACCTGGGCCAGGGCATCAGCGGCCCCTTCTGCGCCAAAATGTTTGCTGACCTGGGCGCGCGGGTGGTGAAGGTGGAGCCGCCCCAGGGCGACGCTGCCCGCCAGCTGGGGCCGTTCCCTGGCGACGCCCCGGACCCGGAGCGCAGCGGCCTGTTCCTGGCCCTGAACACCAACAAGCTGGGCGTTACCCTGAACTTGGAGTCGGCGTCGGGGCGGGAGTTGCTGCTCCAGCTGGTGGATGGCGCTGACCTGCTCATCGAAAGTTACCCGCCGTCTTATTTGCCCGGCCTGGGCCTGGACTGCGAGACCCTGCACCGCCGCAACCCCCGGCTGGTGGTCACCTCCGTCACGCCCTTCGGGCAGACCGGCCCCTGGGCCAATTACCAGGCCACTAACCTGATAATCTCCAACCTCAGCGGCCACTCCCGCGAGCACCCCGGCCCGGTGGATGATCTGGAATCCCAGCCGCCGCTGCAACTGGCGGCCCAGCAAACCCAGTTTGTGGCGGGACTGGCCGGGGCCACGGCCTCGGTGCTGGCCCTGAACCGGCGGCGGCTGACGGGTGAAGGCAGCCACGTGGATGTATCAGGCATGGAGGCTCTGGCCCTGCTGCCGCAGACCACTCTGGCGGACTTTGCCTTTGGCCGGCGTCCCAAGGGCCGTCACAAAGACGTGGCCGGGCGGCAGTCGCTGCTGGCCCTGCTGCCCTGCAAAGACGGCTACGTGGGCATCTCACCCCGCCAGCAGGACCAGTGGGAACGCTGCGTGGAAATGCTGGGCAGCCCAGAATGGGCCAAGGACCCCAAGTTTGCCACGCGGGAAAGCCGCCTGGCCAACTGGGACGACTTGGAACCGCGCCTGGCGGCCTGGACCAGCGGCTTCACCAAGGAAGAAGTTTACCGCAATGCCCAGGGACACCATATCCCATCCTTCCCGCTGAACACTGCCGCCGACCTGTTTACTTCCGCCCAGTTCCGGGCGCGGGAGTTCTTCCAGGAGGTGGAGCACCCCGCTGCCGGACCGCTGCGCTACCCCGGCTGGCCCATCCAGTTGGCCTCCGGTAAAAAGCTGGAATTGGCTCCTGCGCCCCTGCTGGGCCAGGACAACTCTGGCGTACTGGGGCCTGATGGCCTGGGGCTGACTCCGGAGGAACTGGTGTCCCTGCGGGCGCAGAACGTTATTTGAAGTTTACCCCCATCCTGACCTTGCCCCTTGTTAAGGGGGAAGGAACTCACCCTCCCCATTGTAAGGAGGAGGGCAGGGGTGGGGGTAGATGCATAGGAGGGCTTCCCATTGAAAATAGACCCGCGCCACTTTGAAGGGTTCAACCGGGTGCTCACCGGCGTGGTGGTGCCCCGGCCCATTGCCTTTGTCTCCACCATGTCCGCCGCCGGGCAGGTCAACCTGTCGCCTTACTCTTTTTTCAATGCCGTGGCCTATGACCCGCCCACCCTGGTGTTCTCCTGCTCCGTTTATGCCGCGGGCTGGCCGGACAAAAAGAAGGACACCCTGGCCCACATTCAGGAGACGGGCGAGTTCGTGGTCAACGTGGTGGTGGACGACATTGCCGAGGCCATGAACAAGACCGCTGCTGAGTTCCCAACGGAAGTCAACGAGTTTGAAGTGGTGGGCCTGACGCCCGTGCCCTCGGAACTGGTGCGGCCGCCTAGGGTGGCGGAGTCGCCGGTGAACATGGAGTGCCGCCTGAACCAGGTGGTGCCCATTGGCCAGGGCAGGCGCCAGCACGGCCTGGTCATTGGCGAGATTGTGCTGCTGCACATTCGTGACGACATCATCAGCGGCCACCGCATCAACCACCAGAAGCTGCGCCCCACAGGACGGCTGGCCGGTAACATGTACTGTCACACTGACCACGTCTTTGAATTGGTCCGGCCTGTGTACCGGCCGGGTGCCTGAATTGCCTGCTCACCATCATGCACCCGCGTCTGCTGCTGATTCCACGCACGCCAGCGCGCCCCAAGCCTCTGGAGGCAGAGGGGGGTCATCGGGCCGCTTCCAGACCTTTTCATCCCTGCGCCACCGGGACTTCATGTTCCTGTGGCTCTCCAACCTTTGTAACGCATCCGCCAGTTGGTTTGAACAGATTACTGTTCCCTGGGTGGTCTGGATAATCTCCCATTCTCCTTTCTGGGTTGGGGTAGCAGGTGGGATGCGTTCCCTGCCCTTCCTGTTCATTGGCCCCCTGGCTGGGGTGTTTGCCGACCGGTTCGACCGGCGCAAAATGGTGATTATCGTCCAGTCCTGCCTTGCCTGCGTGGTATTCCTCTTTGCCCTGGGCGTGTACAAAGGGTATGTTGTTGGCAGCACGGGAGTGGCCTACGCCCTGATTTTTACCTTTATTGGGGGGACGCTGCACTCCCTCATCCAGCCGGTGCGCCAGGCCATGGTGGCCAATACCGTGCCACGCAAAGACCTGTGGAACGCCATTGCCCTTAATTCCATCGCAGGCAACGTGGCCCGGGTGGTAGGCCCCGGACTGGGCGGCGTGCTCATTGCCTGGCTGGGTCCGGCAGTGAACTTCACCATAGAGGGTGTGCTCTACGTACTGATGGCCCTGGCCGTTGTTCCCATGACGCTGCCCTATCGTGAAGAAGTTACCGCCAAGAAAGCCACCGTGACCGCCAACCTGAAGCAGGGGTTTGCCTACGTAATGACTGAGCGCCGGATCTTGCACCTGTTGCTGCTCAGTTACATCCCGGCCCTGTTTGTGGCCCCAGTAATCCAGATCATGCCGGTAATTGCCGACGAAGTGTTGGGCGGCAAGTCCCAGGTTTACGGCTTTCTGGTGCTGGCCATGGGAGTGGGAGGCATAATCGGCACCATGATTTTTGCGTCCATGGGGCGTACTTCCACCAAGGGAATCCTGGGGATGCTGGCACTGCTTTTGCTTTCCCTCGTAGTGATAAGTATCGGCATTTCTTCCTGGCTATATGCCTCCATCGCACTCATGTTCTTGCTGGGCTTATTCCGCATCGCTTTCCAGATTAACAACAACACCCTGCTGCAAATGGAGATAGCCGACGGTCTCCGGGGCCGGGTCATGGCTATTTACCACCTGGACCACGGCTTTACTCCCTTTGCCAGTTTGCTGGTGGGCCTGATGGCTGAGTTCACCACCGCCAGTCTGACCGTGACGGTGGTGGGGATAATCAGTCTGATTTTGGCTACGTACTCCTTCTTGGCCTACAAAGACGTGCGGCAATTGCAGCAGGCACGGTGAATAAGGCCACACCAATCTGAATCCATGAATGCACAGCGAGGTTTCAATCATGGACAAACTTCCTCTGGATGGCGTGCGCATTGCCGATTTCAGCTGGCAGATCGCCGGCCCCACCTGCACCCGCTACCTGGGCATAATGGGCGCCGAGGTCATCCGCATCGAGAGCAACCGACGCCCCGACCCGTACCGGGAGCGCAGCATCAGCCACTTTATCAACCAGTCCAAGAAGAGCATCACCCTCAACCTGGGCCATCCCAAAGGTCTGGAACTGGCCCAGCGCCTTATTGGCCTCAGCGACGTGGTCATTGAGAACTTCGCCCCCGGCGTCATTGAGCGTTTGGGGCTAGGCTACCAGGAGCTGCGGCAGGTCAAGCCGGAGATTATCATGCTTTCTTCCGCTGGGCTGGGCCACTCTGGCCCGGATTACAAGCAGGTGGCTTACGGCACGCTGATTCAATGTTTTACCGGTTGGAGCGCCCAGCAGGGCTACCCCGGCCATGAGCCGGACATTGGCGGCATCTGGACGGACCCGGTGGTGGGGATGCTGGAGGTCTTTCTGATTAACGCCGCCCTGCACAGGTGCTGGCAGTCGGGCCAGGGGCAGTACATTGACCTGTCCATGGCGGAAGCCACCACCATGTTGCTGCCCGAGGCGGCGCTGGACTATTCCATGAACCAGCGGGTGCAGGAACCCCTGGGCAACCACCACCCAGCTTATGCGCCCCACGGCAATTACCCCTGCCGGGGAGAGGACCAGTGGATTGGCATTGCCGTGACCAGTGATGCCCAGTGGCAGGCCCTGTGCCATACCCTGGGGCTGGCTGTGCTGCTGCCTGACCCGCGTTTTACCGATGCCCTTTCCCGCTGGCGGAACCAGGACGCCCTGGACTCTCTGCTGGCTGGCGTCACCCGCCAGCAGGACGGGTTGGAGCTGATGGAGCGCCTCCAGAAAGCGGGAGTGCCCGCTGGCCCGGCCATGTCGGTGGACCAGCTCTGGCGCAGCCCGCACCTGCGGCAGCGCGGTTTCTTCCAGACCTACCAGGGCCAGGATGGCAAGTCCAGGGAACTGCCCGCCACCCCCTGGCGGCTGGACGGCGAGGGGGGCGGTAGTATGACCGCCCAGCCGGTGCGCGGGGAGCATAACGCCTACGTTTTTGAGGAACTGTTGGGTATACCGCAGCCGGAGGTGGAAGCTCTGGTGGAAGAGCAGGTCATTTACTGAATAGCCGGTATCGGGTCAACCAGCCTTTCGTTATTCCAGCGCAAGGCGGAACAGCGGTACGCCTTTGCTATATCTGTACTTGGAGTAGTGTATCAGTTTGCTTAAGGACTCAACTCGTCGCACCCCGACTTGTCGGGGTGCCCAGATACTTGCATGATTTAGGATCTTCCTAGGTTCCCGCTTGCGCCGGAACGACGAAGGGCTAATTGATACACTACCGTACTTGGACACTGGCCCCGTATCAAGTACGGGGCAGGCGTTTCGCGGTGTGATGGTTAGAGCCCTGGCTTTCTGCCACAGCAAGCTGACCCACTGCCCCAGGCTGGACTCGCTTCCTTTCAAACCGGGGCCGGTCACTCCAAGGTCACGTTCCATGCGTCGTACCCGTAGAGCCAGTCCGTATTCGGTTCAGCCGTCCGCATCCAGGTGTTGGCGCTGGAGATGGCCTGAATGCGCGAGGTCCGCGGTTTGCGGTGGGCTTCGTACCTCTGGAAAGCTCCCTCCACGTCCTGGCCGCCGGCGTCCGCCAGGCAGCGCGCCAGCACTGCCGCATCCTCAATGGAGGTGGCCGCTCCCTGGGCCATGTACGGAGTCATGGGGTGGCAGTCGTCGCCCAGCAGCGCCACCCGGCCCTGACTCCAGCGGGAGAAAGGCTCCCGCTCCAGAATGGCCCACTTGTGGCACGATTGGCACGCGTCCAGCACCGCCTGCACGTCAGGGTGGAAGTCCTGATATGCTTGCCGCAGCACGTTGATGTCGCCGGTGGTTGACCAGGACTCGGGTGTCATCCACTCAGGCGGCTCCGGCAAGCTGGTGACGAAATACACTTCATCGCGGGCCGCGGTGGTGTAGTAAATTACGATGTGCCGGTCAGCGCCCCACCACTTGGTGCGGGACTTGCCCAGGTCCCGCCCGTGCAGCAAAGATGCAGAAAACACGGCCCGGTAGGCCACCCTGCCACGATTATATGGCCGCTGCTCCGGCCCCAGAATAATGTCCCGCACCACTGAATGCACGCCATCGGCCCCCACCACCGCATCGGCTTCCGCCCTGCCGCCATTGGCGAAGGTCAGCACCACGCGGTCAGCCGTCTGCTCCAGGCCCGTCAACCGGTGTCCCAGGTGAACGCACCAGGCGGGGACTGCGTCAGCCAGGGCGGCATGTAAGGTGGTGCGGTGCATACAAAGATATGGTGCGCCGTAGCGTCCTTCAGGCATGGGCAGTTCATTGACCACCTCGCCGGTATTGGCGTGGCGGTTCAGGTGTGAGAATGGGGCAAAGGCGGCCTGGCGCAGAGAAGCTTCTACTCCCAGGCCCCGCAACACTTTCATGGAGTTGGGCATCATCTGGATGCCCGCGCCCACCCGGCCAAACTGCCTGGCCTGCTCATAGACTTGGACTTCAATGCCAACTTGCCGCAGTGCAGCCGCAGCAGTAAGGCCGCCAATCCCGGCGCCCACAATGGCTACGGAGAGTTTGGGCTTGGTCATGGCTGGCCCTCCTTACTAACATTGCACAACTGAGGCATTTCCATCAGAAATGGTCGCTGGACTGCCCGCGGCGGCGGCCCGCCAGGGGGCGCAGGGCAGAATCCACGCCCAGGGCTGCGCGCCACTCCTGGAGTGCGTCCGGAGGCATGGCGATGTTCCCCTCCAGGGCTATGCCCAATGTGCGGGGAACGGCTATTCCAGCCAGCCGGGCAGCTACGCCGTTCACGCCATCGGCAATAATCAGAATGCGGGTCTGAAAGTGTTCGCCGCCAGCCTTGACCGCCACGGTCCTGGGATGGACTTCTACCTGGGTGACGGTGTGGCCTTCCCGCAGTGATGCCCCGGCGGCTAAAGCCTGCTCCAGGAGATGGGCATCCAGCCGGGCGCGCTGCGTCAGGTAAGCAAGTGGCTCTGAGGAAGATTCTCCGTCGTCCCGATGTCATTGGGACTCCTCAGAATGACATCCTTCATTTTGTTAGGCACTCTGCCCGTGGGGCAGCCCGGCAGGCCCCTTCCCGAAACCATCCTCAATGATTCAACGGCGTAATCCAGATGAACAAGTAGCCTCGAGGGTAAGCGGGTCATGGGTCTCTCCAGAAGAAAGGTAATAGTGATTGCGGCGGCCCTCACCGCCGTTCTGGTTTTGGTAGTTGTGGTGGGAGTAGTGGGCTGGTATCACTTGTTCAGGCAAGTGCCCACGTATTACGCATCCCCAGAGGAACACTTCAAATATGGCTCCATTGGGGCCGAGGAAGCCACCGGCATCCCTTACTACATATGGCTGGTGCTGCCTCCATATTTCCGGACAAACTGCCGGGGCCGGGCGGTTATGCTTCCCTGGGACTCAAGTGGGGGGCTGGCAAGGAAATGCCCCTTGGGTTTACTAAAGAGACCATAGGCTTTCCCCGGGTGGCCATCAATTGCAGCACGTGCCACATAACCCGGTACCGCACTTCGCCGGAAAGCGAACACCGGCTCATCCTGGGCGGCCCATCCAATGAGCTGGACTCCCAGGGCTATCAACTCTTTATGATTGCCGCCGCCAGCGATCCCAGGTTCAACTCAGACAACATCCTCAACGAAATTGCCAAGGTCCATGAGCTGTCTTGGGTGGAGAAGCTGTTCTACCGCTACATCATCATCCCCAGGACCAAGCAGGCCTTGCTGGAACAGAAAGAGTTGTTTGCCTGGACAGAACACCGGCCTCCCTGGGGGCCGGGCAGGCTGGACCCCTTTAACCCCATGAAATTCCAGACCTTCAAACTCCCAGAAGACGGGTCGGTAGGTAATTCCGACATACCACCCATTTGGAACCAGCGGCCCCGCATAGGCATGTCCTTGCACTGGGATGGCTTGCTGGGGACCTTTTGGGAGATTGCCATCAACTCGGCCATTGGTGACGGCGCCGTTGGCGACGCCCTGGACTTTGATTCCCTGCATCGCGTGGAAGCCTATTTGCAAGAGGTGTCGCCGCCAGCCTTCCCCTTCCCGGTGGACCAGGCCCTGGCAGCCCAGGGCAGCCAGGTCTATGCCAAGCATTGTTCCGCCTGCCATGCCTTTGGCGGAACAAGGACGGGCACAGTCATTCCCATTGATGAAATTGGCACGGACCGGCACCGGACGGATGCGTGGACCGAAGGGGAGGTCAAGGCCTGGATTAAACTGGCGGAGGAATACGACGAGTTCGAGTTTGTGACCATTGGCAAAAGGGTTGGGTATGTTTCCATGCCGCTGGATGGGGTGTGGGCGCGGGCGCCCTACCTGCACAATGGCTCCGTGCCTTCGCTGCAAGACCTGCTTACCCCGCCGGAACAGCGGCCCAAGCTGTTCTACCGCGGCTACAACGTTTACGATCCGGCCAAGGTGGGCTTTATCACCAGCGGGCCGGAGGCGGAGCGGGGCGGCTTCAGGTACGACACCTCGGTCACGGGCAACGGCAATGGGGGGCACACATACGGCGCCGAACTATCGCCCGCGGAAAAAGCAGCCCTGATTGAGCACCTGAAGACCCAGTGATTGCCATTCCAAAGTCTGACGGTTAGGGAATTTGACATATGACCACTACTACTCCCGCGTCAACCAATGCGCCAGCCGGAGCGCCCCGCCGCATCAGCACCTTTTGCGCCAGGTTTTCCGCGGACGCCACCTTCTTCCAGCCGCAGAACGTGGAGGAACTCCAGGCCATTCTGGCCATGGCCCGGCGGGAAAAGAAGACTGTGAAGGTCATTGGCGCGGGCCATTCCTTCAGCAGTATGGCATTGACCGATGGCTACATGATTAACTTGGACCACCTGAACCACGTTGAGGAACCGGTACAGACTGCCGACGGCTGGACCGTCAAGTTAGGAGCAGGAGCCCGGCTCAAGCAGGTTAACCGCACGCTGTGGGAAAAGGGCTTTGCTTTGGGCAATATGGGAGAGGTGGCCGAGCAGAGCATGGCGGGGGCCTCTCAGACCGCCACCCACGGCAGCGGCACCGGGGGCAACTCCGCTTCCTCGATAGTGGCCATGCAGCTGCTTACTGCCGATGGCCGGTTGATGAACTTGCCCCAGGATGATCCCAAACTGTTCCGGGCGGCGTGCGTAGGTTTGGGCGCCATTGGCATCGTCACCAGCCTGACGTTCAAAGTCCAGCCCAAATTCTATATTGAGGAGACCATTACCGCGCCTCCCTTTGACCAGGTACTGGCAGACATGCCCAAGCTTATTGCGGAAAACCCCCGCATCCGGTTTCGGTGGATGCCCCATACTAACCAGGCCCAGGTGTCCATCCTGCGGCCTACGGACCAGAAACCTTCCCGGGAAAGGTTGGAGCCCCGGGCTGTCTCAGGCGTGGAAATCTGGTTTGTGGACCGGCTGACTGGCATAGGACATGCCTTCCCATCCTTTGTGCCCTTCTCCAACCGGATTCTTGGCCTCACCTATCTCTACCGCCAGGGAAAGACCGTTGACCTCAGCTTCCGCCGCTTCGCCAATGGAGTTGGGCAACTGCTCAAGCCCCACGAGGAAATCGAGTACGGCGTGGCGATGAACGACGCCCCCCGCTCCTTCTTGGCCGTCCGGAAACTCATCGAGGACAACGGCCTCAAAATCAACTTTGCCGTGGAACTGCGCTTTGCCCCGGCCGATGAAAATTACATGAGCCCAAGTTATAAGCAAGACATGGCCTACATTGGCGGCAACAGCATCCAGGGCCGGGACGCTGACCGCTACTTCGCCATGTTTGCCAAGCTAATAATGGAAGAGTTCCAGGGACGCCCTCACTTGGGCAAAGACCTGGTGGGGGTGACTCCCGAGTACCTTCAGCAGGTGTACGGCGACGGGTACCGGGAATTCAAGCAGGTGATGGAAAAATACGATCCCGAAGGACTGTTCGCCAACGATTTTGTGCGAAAGATGTTTCCCAGGTAGCCATCCAGCGCCTGCTCTTGTTAAAGCAGGCCAGGACACCGAGGAATTTGTCTCCGAGTAAACTCACTGACTGCTCCTGAGTCAACGGGAGCCAGGTGTATTTCTGCAAAGATGAATCCCATTCTGCACTTCCGCAAACCAGCCACTGCAATCCAGGTAGAGCAAGTCCGGCTCCTGTACTCCAGCGCCAGCTTTGGGTACTTGGCCACAGCGTTTAACGCGGTCTTGCTGGCCCTGGTATTGTGGGCGGTATCCTCGCAAACCATCATTGTGTTGTGGCTGGTCTCTACTCTTGCCTTTACTGGCCTGCGCCTGGCCCTGGTCAGGAAATTTCACAGGGTCCAGCCTGGCCCGGAACGCATTGCTGTCTGGGGGAACCTTTTTGGTGCTGGGGCGGTCCTGTCGGGCATCGGCTGGGGAGCTGCGGGATTCTTCCTGTTTCCAGAGTCTTCAACAGCCCATCAGGTCTTTTTGGCATTGGTCTTGGCTGGCATGATCGCGGGGGCTGTGGGGCTAATGGGCCCCCGACTGGGGGTGTTCCTGGGCTTTACTGTTCCCGCCGCGCTGCCCATAGCCTTGCGGCTCCTCACCATTGGCGGTGGCGCCGCCCCTGCAATGGCCGGCATGGCTGTGTTGTTCACCGGCCTAATGGCCCTCACCGCCTGGAAATTTAACAAGGTCATGGTGTCATCCCTGCAATTGCGGTTTGCCAATGCAGATTTGCTGGCGACTTTGACTGGCGAAAAGGCGATGGTGGATGCGCTGAACGCAAAGCTCACCGCCGAAATCAAAGAGCGCCAGTTGGTTGAGGTGGACCTGCGCAACGCCAGGGTGGAGCTGGAAGAAAAGGTCAAAGAGAGGACTGGCCAGCTGGAAGCCGCCGCCAAGCAGCTGCGCGGGGAAATGGAAGTGAGCCGCCGCCTGGACCAGCAATTGCAGCAAGCCCAGAAAATGGAGACCGTTGGGAGGCTGGCTGGAGGGGTTGCCCACGATTTTAATAACCTGCTGACCGTCATGCTGGGTTATGCGGAAATGGCGCGTTCCTTCCAGGATAATCCTGGCAAACTGGACAACTGTCTTGAAGGTATCCACACGGCGGCCCAGCGGGCGGCTAACCTGACCAAGCAATTGCTTGCCTTTTCCCGGCGGCAGTTAGTCAACCCCGAAGCCATCAACCTCAACGAGCTTTTGCTCGGTATGGCCCCCCTGCTGAGGAGGGTAATCAGCGAGAGCGTGGAGCTGGTTATTCTGCCGGGGTCTGACTTGTGGACTACTTGGGCTGACCGCAGAGAAATTGAAAGGGTAGTAATGAACCTGGTGGTGAATGCGCGGGACGCCATGTCCCATGGCGGCAAGCTCACCGTATCTGCGGGGAATCTTGTCTTGAGCCAGTCAGATGCATCGGCATTCCCGGAAGTGGCGCCGGGAGAGTACGTGTTGCTTGCTGTGCAAGACACCGGAGTGGGAATCCCTGACGAGATTAAATCGCATATCTTTGAACCCTTCTTTACCACCAAAGGAGTGGGTCAGGGGACTGGGCTGGGGCTTTCCTCATGCTACGGCATAGTTGCCCAGGCAGGCGGCTTTATGACCGTGGAGAGCGCCGTGGGGGCAGGCACCACCATGCGCGCTTTTCTGCCCAAAAAGGAAATGGTGGCGGGCCATGTGGAAACAGAAGGGGCGCGGGATGATTTGCCCCGCGGGAGTGAGACCATTTTAGTAGCTGAAGACGAAGCCAATATCCGCAGTCTGGTGAGCCAGGTGCTGCAAGAACACGGGTACCAGGTTATTCAAGCTATGAACGGAGCGGAAGCACTGACGGTATTCAATCAATGCCTGAACGGCCAAGACCGCAACGATGGCATTGATCTCCTCATCACCGATATTGTGATGCCTCAAATGGGGGGCGTCGAGCTGGCGAACCAGGTGCGCAGCCAGCGCCCGGACCTTCCCATTCTGTTTATGTCCGGCTATGCCGAGGGCGTAGATATGGATAAGATAAAGTCCATTGGCCCCAGTTGTTGACCAAGCCCTTCTTGCCTGACCAGTTAGTGCTTAACGTGCGGGAAGTCCTCGATGAGGAACCAAGCCCTTACGTGGGAGTCAGGGTTGGGCCTCAAGTTGCTCCTTCATCCGTTTCAGGGCGTCGGCCATGGCGTGTTTAAAGAAGAACTTCACCAGTAGCGCTCCCACCAGGCTTATCAGCGGCGTAGTGAGTTCAAAGTAGTAGCTCCAGGTAATCCGGTTCCCTGTGCCCTCCGGCAAAATGGTCCAGGCAGCGCCCCCTTCCGCACAAATAAGCCGAAGGGAAAGTCAAAGCCGCTCAAGACCTCATATTCAAAAAACTCCGGTTTGCGCACACTCAGAACGCGCTCTTCCGCAATTCGGCCGTCGGTGGTCGCCACTCGCTGCTCCAAGCCCCCGGCAATAGACCGGTGATTGCTGGTTACTTCAATTTTTTCCACACCCGGAATGGGGCCCCATCCCCAGAAATAGTTTGGGAAATTATCGGGAGTGGTGACATAATCCCAGATTGCCTCCTGGGGCGCGTTGATGAGCACCGAGGCTTTAGTCCGCATTTTCATGGTGTTTCAAGCCTCCATTGTGGAATCCTTGATTTAGGACGTCAGGGTCGCAATGTGCAATCGGGAAGTTCCCATGCGGCGAAGTATGAACCCATCCCAAAACACCGCTCATGGTGAGCACATGCGGGGCAAGACATTTTGAAGGCCTAGCAAAATGAAGGGTGTCATTCTGAGGAGTCCCGATGACATCGGGAAGACGAAGAATCTGGGGTGGGCCAAATACCCACCACCCGGACCCTTCGTCCTTCAGCCGAAGGACTCAGGGTGACAGCTTCGGAATTTTGTTAGGGGTTCTTAATTAAACACCTTCTCAAATGTTATATAAGATTGACGCTGGTGAATACCGAAACTATACTCGCCTGCAACCAGAATAGCTCTTGGCCTGACCCAGGGATGTTCCATTGGACTTATTTTCCCTGGGATTAGGCCAAGGTGACAAGGGCCATCCCCCAATGGGTGATGCCCCGGAGCTATTCATGGCATTGCAAGCTCTAGACAGGAGGCGGCAAGGCATGACCACTGTTGGTGCAGGCCGATATACCTACAGTTTCATTCAGGACTGGGCCAAACTCCCGGAAGGGGAGACATTTGGGGTGGTCAGTTCTTTGGCCACCGATTCCCAAGACCGCGTGTACGTTTTTCAGCGGAAGGACCCGCCCATCGTCATTTTTGACCCGGATGGCAATTACATTGGTTCTTGGGGCAATGGGGCCATCAACGTGCCCCACGGCTTCAACATCGTGAATGACCTGGTGTACCTGACAGACCGGGAAGACTCGGTCTGCCTTAAATACACGTTGGACGGCAAGCCGCTCCAGATTTTGGGGCAGCGGGGCGTTCACTCGAATACGGGATGTGAGAAGGCTGGCGATCTGGTGCCCCAGGCGTCCGGTCCCTTCAACTTTCCCACCGAGATGTTCCCTTCCCCCACCGGCGACCTTTACGTCTCGGACGGCTACCGCAATGCCCGCATTCACCGTTTCTCCCCCGACGGGCAGCTCATCGCCTCCTGGGGTGTCCCCGGCAAGCGCGGGCCTGGACAGTTCCATCTGCCCCACAGCATTTTGGTGGACCAAGAGACCCTGCTCTATGTCTGCGACCGGGAGAATAACCGCATCCAGATTTTCACCGGCGATGGCGAGTTCACGACCATGTGGACCGACATGACTCGTCCCAACGATATTTCTGAAGGCAAGGACGGCAACTTTTACGTTGCAGAATCCTCTTTTCAGGGGTCCAAGCCGCGAATCAGCGTCAGGGACCGGCAAGGCAAGGTGCTGTCGGCGTGGGAATGCCGGTCAGCCCACGGCCTTTGGACCGACTCTAGAGGCGATGTGTACCTGGCATTGACGGGCGCCAAGAGCGTGGACAAGTACGTGCGCCAGCGCTGAAGCTTGCCCTGGCCCTTGAATTAGCAAACCTGGAGGCCCTGGAAACTAATTCTTCCGGGGCCTCTTTCTTAGAGGGTGTCCAAAAAGTCATTGCGAGGGGCGTAGCCCCGAAGCAATCGCGTGCCCAGGACAAGATTGCTTCGCTTCACTCGCAATGACCAGAGACAATCTTTTTAGACAACCTCTAAGAGGGTGTGTGACAATTCCC
>VGZV01000057.1 GCA_016872385.1 SAR202 cluster bacterium
CCCCCGGTCATTATCAGGCTGCGCACTGCGTCCAGGTTGGGCTGGCGTCCCTCCAGCCGGTTCCGTAGGTACAGGGCGCACTGCTCGTCCTCGTCCGACTTTACCCGGCCCTGGTCGCCCATGCTGATGATGCTCACCAGCGGCGGCTGCTCCCTGAGGATGGACGCCACCGTAGCCTCCGCCACCGCAAAGGAGCCAAGATAAATTTGGGACGCCTGGCCGCCGCCTGCCGCCGCTACGCCCACGGTGCCCGCCCGGGTGGACTGGACAATGGTCTTGCCCGCAACCCCGGCGTGGGAGACCTCGTAAGGCGAATTACCGTAGTCGAAGCCTGCGGGCCGCTTGCCATCCTCCTCTCCCATCAGCACGTCACCGATGCCCCGCTGCCGCAGCGCCAGGGCTTCCGCCACCTCCGCCACCAGCACAATTTCCTTTGCGCCCCGCTGAAAGGCAATGGCGGCCGTGGTGAAAGCCCGGAACACGTCTATGACTATGACGGTGCCCTGGGCTTCCCTGGCGTCACGCACCAGGCTGCCTAACCGGATTTCCATCAAGCTCCTTCCTGCAAGCTCCTTCCTGCAAGCTCCTTCCTGCGCCTTGACTTATCCCCATCCTGACCTTCCCCCTTGTTAAGGGGAGGGCGAGGGTGGAGTCGGCGGTTAGACGCTTACCCCTTGTGGACCAGCTTTTGCAGAGAGCGCATCTCCCTGGGCGGGTTCAGCTTGCTGCCCGTGTCCGTCCAGGAGACCTCCGCCACGTAAATGTCTCCACGAGAGTCAATGCAGACGCCGTGGGGGGCTATGAACTGCCCAGCTTCTTCTCCGGGGCCGCGCTCCCCCAGGCGGGCCAGCACGTTGCCTTCAGTATCATAGACGCTCACTCGCGGCCCCAGGTTTTTTGCGTCGCGGTTGGAGCCAATGGCCACGCCCAGTTCACCCACGTAAACCAGGGACTTGGCCTGGTCCACGTACAGCCCGCAGGGGCGGGCCATGTTCACCCACTGGGTCTCAAACTTGCCGTTGGCGTCAAAGACCTGCACCCGCTGGTTCTCCCGGTCCGCCACGTAAACCCAGCCATCCTTGTCGGTGCCGATGTTGTGCACAATGTTGAACTGGCCCGGCTCCGTGCCCGACTCGCCCCAGGAAAACAGCAGCTTGCCGCTGGGGTTGTACTTGTGGACGCGGGCGTTGCCGTAGCCGTCGGAGACATAAAAGTCGCCGTTGCGGGGGTCAATGGCCACGTGGGTGCAGCGATTGAAGGGCTTGCCGCTCATGAAGGGAGCGGGCTTGCCGCTGGTTCCCAGGGTCAGCAGCACCTTGCCGTCCAGGGTGCACTTCCGCACCGTGTGGTCGCCGTCGTCGGTGCAGAACATGGTGTCATCGGGGCCAAAAGTCAGGCCGTGGGCGCGGGGAAAAATTCCCTCGCCCCAGGAGCGCAGAAACTTGCCGGTGCGGTCAAAGACCATCATGGGGTGGGAGCCCCGGTTAAAGACGTAAACGTTGTCTTTGCTGTCCACGCCCACGGCGGCGCATTCTTTGAATGTCCAGCCCGTGGGAAGTTTGGCCCAGTTTTCCACCACATCAAAAGTGAATCTGGAAGTGCCCAGCGCAACCATAAGCCACCTCAGCGCATATTCATGCCCCGGCGGTCCATCTGCTGGCCGGAGCGCACTTGCAGATTGTAGCACCTGCCGCACCGAATGCAAGGTGAGGGGGATGGTGGCGCTGGTTCATGTTGGGTCTCGTCATTCCGGCGGAAGCCGGAATCCAGCAGGCTGCGACAATCTGGTGCGTATCTGGACACCGGCTTTCGCCGGTGCGACGGATAGACCTCTTGGGTCTCGTCATTCCGGCGGAAGCCGGAATCCAGCAGGCTGCGACAACCTGGTGCGTATCTGGACACCGGCTTTCGCCGGTGCGACGGATAGACCTCTTTCCTGTCGCCGCCGCAAACTGAGCCACTACCGGGATGGTATCGGAGACAATCACGTGGTAAGCCGCGATGTGGAGAAATACCCCCAACCTGCCTTTGCAAAGGGGGGCCGTGTTCCAAATGTCATTCTGAGTCCCGATTGCATCGGGACGAAGAATCTAAATTTCCGGAATTTTAGACCCTTCGTCCTTCAGCCGAAGGACTCAGGGTGACAAGAATTGGATGAAAATCGTATTCTCACAGCGAAATCATTACTTTTGAAACAAGGCCGCAAAGGGGGGCCAGGGAGGATTTTCGTCTGCGCACGAATAAGCTGCCATTGCCCGGCGGCAGGTTCTGACGTTGCCACTAGCTGTGATGGCTTGCTATGATGGAACGGAATCAGGCGCTCCGCTTTGCCGGGACGCCCCTCAAGGTGAATAGCATGACCCAAGAAGGCAGGCGCGATTTCGTCAAGTACTCTTTTTTCAAGGTAGCCCCCCAATGGCGCGGGCTACCCCAGGCCCAGCGGGACCGCGGCAAGGCCGAGTTTGCCAGCGTGGTGGAAGAATTTTCCGACCGCATGGTGACTGCTGCCTACTCCACGGTCGGCACGCGCGGCGACGCGGACTTCATGATTTGGAACATCAGCCGGGAGCTGGAGACCATTTCCGGCATGATGTCCCAGCTCCACCGGACTCAACTGGGACAATACGTTAGTATGCCCCACTCCTACCTGGCCATGACCCGCAAGTCGCCCTACGTGGCCCACCACCAGCACGCAGGCCAGGAAGGGACCAGCACCACCATGCGAGTGCTGGGACGCAAGTACCTGTTTATCTATCCCTTCGTCAAGACCCACGAGTGGTACCAGCTTCCCAAGGAAGACCGGCAGCGGATGATGGACGAGCATTTCGCCATCGGCCACAAATACCCCGACATAAAGATTAGCACTGCCTACTCCTTTGGCCTGGACGACCAGGAGTTTGTGCTGGGCTTTGAGACCGATGACCCCGGCAGCTTCCTGGACCTGGTGATGGACTTGCGGGAGTCGGAAGCCCGGCCCTACACGCTGCGGGACACGCCCATTTTCACCTGCGCCCACAAGCCCCTGCGGGAGTGCTTGGACGAACTGGGGTAAAAGCCGGCTGCAAATACTTGGTGGAAAATTTGTCCCCCAGTCCCCCCTGTAGGGCTTTGTTCCAAATGTCATGCTGAGTCCCGATGCAATCGGGACGAAGAATCTAAATTCCGGAAATTTAGACCCTTCGTCCTTCAGCCGAAGGACTCAGGGTGACAAGAATTGGATGAAAACTGTATTCTCCCAGCGAAATCGTTACTTTTGAAACAAGTCCCCCCTGTAGAGAGGGGTTCTGGGGGACTTTTTTGGCTGCCTAACCGGCTTTGCACAACTTGTTTAGCCGCTCGTGGTGAGCCAGTCGAACCATGAGCGGGTCAGAGTCCCGCCCATCCTTCGACAAGCTCAGGATGAGCGGGCAATGCCGGTGGCAGTTTCACACAGGCTTTTGGGGTCCTGGGGGACTTTTTGGGCTGCCTAACCGCTTGATCAGTGGGAAGGCCCCCGCGTAATGTCCGGTTCGCCGTAGCAGGAGCCAAGAAGCTTATTTGTCGCACCGGCGGAAGCCGGTGCCCAGGAATGCGACAGATTCATATTCTTTACTGGGTTCCGGCGAAAGCCGGAACGACGAGGTCTAAAATCAAGCAGTACGCGCCCCTGCGGGCGTCAGCATTGCGGCACCAAGGGCATGACCTCCCTGGAGAACTGCTCCATCGCCTCGGCCAGGCCGGTAGCTCCCTGGGAGCGGAAGCTCAGCACAAAGTTCTTCACGCCCAGGTCCTGGTACTGGCGCAAATCGGCGGCAATCTGCTCTGCGCGGCCCGTCATCATCCGGCGGTCTGGGCCAGGGCGCGCGTCAAAGGCCGCCTCCGTGCTGAAGCACAGGGCCACCGCGTCCTCCGGCCGTCCCGCTTGCCTGGTCAACTGGCGCAGCCGGGCAATTTTTACCGCCAGTTCCTCCGGCTCCAGCACCGCCGGTGGCCGCAGGCCAATGGGCATCCAGCCGTCCCCCAGGGCAGCGGCGCGGCGCAAGGCTGGGCCGGTGTGCCCGCCAATCCAGATGGGCGGATGGGGTTTTTGCACCGGCTTGGGTTCAAAGCCAACCCCTGAAGTCTGACAGTACTGGCCCTGAAACTGAGGATCGTCTTTAGTCCAGACCTCTTTGAACAAGCGGATGTACTCGTCGGTGACTGCGCCCCGGTGGGGGAAAGTGTCCAACCCCAGGGCCTGGAACTCCTCCTCCATCCAGCCCACGCCAGCGCCCAGGATGACCCGGCCCTCCGACAGCACGTCCAGCGTGGCCAGAATTTTGGCGGCCAGCAGCGGGTTGCGATAGGGGAGGATAAGCACGTGGGTGCCCAGCCGGACCCGGCTGGTGCAGCCTGCCAGGAAGTTCAGGACAGATAGCGGTTCAAAGTAAGGCTGGTCCGGCTGGAAGGAGGGCACGCCGTCGGTGGAGTAGGGGTAGAAGGAGTCCACCTGGCAGGGCAGCACGATATGGTCGCTGACCCACACGGAGTCAAACCCCAGGCTCTCGGCGCGTTGCGCCAGGGTTCGCAGCGCCCAGGGCTGGGCCATTGGCCCCCGGCTGGGGAGTGAACAGCCAAAAGTCACTGGCATGGGACTCCTCCTCAAACAGTATTTCCGCCCGTGTTAGCAAATTCTAGCACTGGTTCATTTTGGATCTCGTCATTCCGGCGCAAGCCGGAATCCAGCAGGCCGCGACAACCTGGCGCGTATCTGGACACCGGCTTTCGCCGGTGCGACGGATAGACCTCTTTCCTGCCGCCGCCGCAAACTGAACCACTGCCCCAATTCTGCCCGAGTTGACGGGCCTGTTATTTCATATTCGCCAATCCGTCCAGGTGCGGCTGCCCGTGGGGTCGTTTTTCCTTTGAAGAAGCAATTGGCTGGAAGATTCGTTTTCTCACCGGGGCTAACCTTCCATTGGGAGCGCCAGGTTATCAATGAACCAAACTATATTTTTCCCAAGAGGTATGGGGGATTTTAGCCAGGCGCAGTTGGCCTGTCAATTGAAGCCGGGATTGAGTAGTGTATCAGTTTGCTTAAGGACTCAACTCGTCGCACCCCGACTTGTCGGGGTGCCCAGATAGGGACATGGCTGAGACGCGCCACTGGGTTCCGGCTTGCGCCGGAACGACGAAGGGCTAATTGATACACTACCTGGGATTGGGTACTGGTTCAGTTTGAAACCCGTCATTCCGGCGGAAGCCGGAATCCAGTAGAGAACTGTATCTATTCTGTATCTGGGCACCGGCTTCCGCCGGTGCGACGAGCAACTTCTTCCTTATTTGCGAGACAAACTGAACCAGTACCCGGGATTGAGTAGTGCATCAGTTTGCTTAAGGACTCAACTCGTCGCACCCCAACTTGTCGGGGTGCCCAGATAGGGACATGACTGAGACGCGCCACTGGGTTCCGGCTTGCGCCGGAACGACGGGTTTCAAACTGAACCAGTACTTGGGATTGAAGGCCGCCAACCCCTGTGCTAGGCTGTGATGTAGAGGTTGCCATGTCCAACAACAAGGTAGTGGTCGCCATGAGCGGCGGCGTAGATTCATCGGTGGCGGCCCTGCTGCTGAAGCAGCAAGGGTACGACGTGGTGGGCGTTACCATGAAGCTCTACAGCCTGCCCCAGGGCGATTTGCCCGCCAGCTACCGGGGCTGCTGCGCCATTGACGACGTGGAGGATGCCCGCCGCGTCTGCGACCGGCTGGGCGTGCCTCACTACGTGCTGAACGTGCAGCAGGAGTTTCAGGCCCACGTGATTGACTACTTCTGCGCCGAGTACCAGCAGGGCCGCACGCCCCATCCCTGCATCGCCTGCAACGACAAAATCAAGTTCAACTTTCTGGCTGGGCGGGCCAGGGTGCTCCAGGCGGACTACCTGGCGACCGGCCACTACGCCCGCATCCAGGCCAGTCCCCAGGGCTGGCTGCTCAAGAAGGCCGCCGACGCCAGCAAGGACCAGTCCTACGTGCTGTTTGGCCTGGGACAACAGGAGCTGGGCCGCAGCTTGCTGCCGGTGGGGGATTACCCCAAGGACGAGGTGCGGCGCATGGCCCGGGAGCACGATTTCCCCAACGCTGGCAAGCCCGACAGCCAGGACATCTGCTTTATCCCCTTTGGGGACTACCGCCAGTTCTTGCAGGCCCGCAGTAAGCCGGTCCCTGGCGAGATTGCGGACGTGCAGGGCAACGTGCTGGGGACCCACCAGGGCGTGGAGTATTTTACCGTGGGCCAGCGGCGGGGGCTGGGGCTTGCCAAGGGAGACCCCTTGTACGTGCTGCGGGTGGAGCCGGAAACCCGCCGGGTGGTGGTGGGGCCTGAATCGGCGCTGTTTCACACCCAGCTTTGGGCCGGGCGGGTCAGCTATACCCTGGGCCAGCCTCCCGCCGGTCCAGTGGAGGTGGGCGTCAAGATTCGCTACAAGTCCTCGGAAGCGGCGGCGGTGCTGCACCCCAGGCCCCAGGGGGCGCTGTTGAGCTTCAGTCAGCCCCAGCGGGCCATCACACCCGGCCAGGCGGCGGTATTTTACCAGGGCGACGTGGTGCTGGGCGGGGGCATCATCGAAGGCACCTTGCCCCCGGACTAAGCGCCTGGCCAATTAACCGCTGAGCGCACTGAGAACGCCAAGGGTTCAGAGTAATCATTAAGAACCACTGATAAATGCCGAAGCTGTCACCCTGAGTCCTGCGGCTGAAGGACGAAGGGTCTGGGGTGGTGGACGTTTGCCCTACTCCAGATTCTTCGTCATCCCGATGTCATCGGGACTCCTCAGAATGACATCTTTCATTTTGTTAGACATTCTAAATGCCTCAGCGGTCTCCGCGTGCCCGGCGGTAAATCTTCGGAGTCCAAGGACGGTTCATGCCTGACTTTTCCCTGGAGCACGGGCTGCGGCAGCGGGGCTTTGGCCTGGTGGCGGGCGTGGACGAAGCGGGTCGCGGCCCCCTGGCGGGACCCGTGGTGGCAGGCGCGGTGGTGCTGGACCCGGCCTTGACCGGCCACGAATCCTGGCTGGCGGCGGTGGATGACAGCAAGCGGCTGTCCCCAGCCCAGCGGGAGAAGGCCCTGGCCCTGGTGCAGCAGCACGCCCTGGCCGTGGGCGTGGGTTCCGCCAGTTCAGAGGAGATTGACCGCCTGGGCATCCTGGCCGCCACTATTCAGGCCATGCTGCAAGCCGTGGCCGCCCTGCAAACCCAGCCCCAGCACCTGCTCCTGGACTACATCCCTTTGCGCCGGTGCCGCCTGCCCTTCCAACTGGTGGTGAAGGGCGACAGCCTCAGCTATTCCATTGCCGCCGCCTCCATTGTGGCCAAAGTGACCCGCGACCGCTGGATGCTGGAGGCCGATGCCCGTTACCCCGGCTACGGCTTTGCGCGGCACAAGGGTTATCCCACCGCCGCCCACCGGGCCCGCCTGCGGGAACTGGGACCTTGCCCCATCCACCGCCGCTCTTATGCGCCGGTGCAGCAGCTCTGCCTGGATGCGGCGGCGCTGGACCGGAACGGCTGAGGCGCAGCAGTGGCCACTGCGCGGAGCCGCCTGGGCGACTACGGCGAAGGATTGGCCCGGCAGTACCTGGAGGCCCAGGGCTGCCAGTTCCTGGCCGCCAAGTATCGGTGCAGGTGGGGCGAGGCGGACCTGGTGATGCGGCAGGGCGAGGTGATTGTGTTTGTGGAGGTGCGTACCCGTCGCGGCGCAACCTTTGGCAGCCCTGAGGAGTCGCTGACGCCCGCCAAGGCCCGGCGGCTTAAGGCCACGGGGCAGCACTACCTGGAGCAGCAGGGGCTGTCCGGCGCGGCCTGGCGCATTGACCTGGTGGCGGTGGAAATACCGGCCTCCGGCGGCCAGCCGGAGATACGCCACCTGCCCTACGCCGTGCGGGAGAATGGGTGAAGGGGGCCTCACCCTCACCCCGGCCCTCTCTCTCCCCTTGTGGGAGAGGACTGAGGTGAGGGTATTGCTCCCCCTTTAACCTGCCGCCACCCATCGGCAGTGAATATGCTAGGCTGCGAAGGAGCTAGGAATTTACCGACTTAATTTTGGGGTTGCAAATAAGAAATGGCATCAGTAGCGAGATTGCCTCATACGATCACCTAACTTTCCTATCAACTCAGCAGCCACGCCGCAGAACGTTCCGACAGAAAATGCCCACATGAGGCGGTTTGGGAAATCTCCCATGATGAATCCAAGGACAATTCCGACTATCAATCCCGCAGTATCGCCTCCCCAGACGGCGTTTCTTCCCCTGAAGAAGAAGACGGCCAACAAACCAACGCTTATCACGGTCAACACAACCGGGATATTCATCCTTGCCCCCATCTAGGCCTTGTTCCAAATGTCATTCTGAGTCTCGATGCAATCGGGACGAAGAATCTAAATTTCCGGAATTTTAGACCCTTCGCTGCGCTCAGGGTGACATTAATTGTATGCAAAACGCTTCTGAATGTCGAAAGCCGTACTTTTGGGCAAAGCCCCCCAAAAGTATTGATTCCGTCGCATGACTACCTTTTCCACCCGCTTAGCGTCACCCTGGGCGCCGGTCATAGGGACATGCCCAGGAATCAACATGTCATCACGTTGCCACAGTCCTGGAAAAAGCAAGGGGGCGCATTTCAGCGCCCCCTCTTGCGTTTCTCCCTTGGCCCCCGGTGTTACCCCTGGGTGGTTTCATTCTCGAAAACTGGAATGTGCCAAGCTGGTTGAGTAGTCCCGACGGTCGTCGGGACGTATCGAAACCAATGTCTTAGTCTGGTCTCGATACGGCCCGATTGCATCGGGCCTACTCGACCGGCGCTTCTTGGAGAGTGAATGAACCCTAGCTCCCCCAGCCTTACTTGAACGCGGGGATTACCTTGTCGGTAATTAGCCGCATGGTGGTCATCACCGACTCCCGCGGCACCGAGGCCGTCCAGTTGACCTCGAACATAATCTCGTCGCAGCTGAAGTTATCCCGGATAAACTGTATCCGGTCCACCACCTCTTCCGGCGTGCCAAACAAGTTGGCGTCCGCGGCGGTCTCGGGGCTGGCGGAACCTGCGTCGGTGCTGCCAATGCCCTGCCGCCCGGCGTAGTACCGCTTGGCCAGGGTCATCAGCTGCTCCGTCTGGCGGTCGGCCTCGGTCTTGGTGGCGCACACCAGCGTAGGCATCCGCACCACCGTGGTAGGCTCCCCGGGGTGTCCCGCGGCCTTCCAGGCCTTCTGGTAGCGTTTCACGTCTTCCTTCAGTACCGCGTATCCTCTAAGGTTGTGGGGCGACGTGCCGCCGCCGATGGCAATGCGGTAGCCCTTTTCGCCCATGGGCACAAAGCTCTCCTGGCTGTCCACGGGCAGCAGCATGGGCGGGTAGGGCTTCTGCACCGGCTTGGGGATGTTCAGGTACTTGTCGTAGAAGGCGGGGTACTTGTAGTACTTCCCCTCAAAGCCGGAGAAGTGGTCCTCCGTCCAGAGCTGCTTCATCACTTCCAGAAACTCAAAGAAGTGCTCCCGCTTCTGGTCGTTGCCCCGGGTGCGCCCGCCCGCGCCGTAGATGAACCGGCCCTCGCTGAGCTGGTCCACAATGGATACCTGCTCGGCCACCTGCAAGGGGTCTTCCAGCATCAGGTTGTCAAAGGCGTACCGCTCGTGGGGCAGCGCCCGTGGGGAAGCCTTGTCCCCCGGCTGCTTCAGGATTGGGCGGTGGATGGAGGTGCCAATCTTGAGGTGCTTGGTGCGGCTGGCGATGGCGGCGGACAGCATCAGCGGCTGGGGGTCCATGCTGCCCTGGGTGGAGAAGTGGCCGCCGCCCAGCCAGATGTAGTCCCAGCCCATGTCTTCCACAGCCTGGACTTCTTTCCAGTTCTGGGCGTAGGCTGCCTCTTCCAGCAGCTTGCCGCCCCGGTAATCGGGGTCCCAGGGCACCTTGTGCCCCACATAGACGGCGTTCCAGGTGGTGAATAATCCAAAGTCCATGAGCGCCCCTCCTTCGGTGGCGGGAGATGCCACCCTGCGTTGCCCCGAATGCTAGCACCTGGGGCGATGGGGCGTCAACGCTGGCTAGACGCGGCGCACCCCCATCCCACCCTTTCCCCTTCATGAGGGGGAAGGGAGTTCTGTTCCCTCCCCTTAGAAGGGGGAGGGTTAGGGTGGGGGTCTTTCAGTTGTCATTGCGAATCCCAATTTCGTCGGGACGAAGCCATCCCACTCTTGTGGGGGACCTGCTTCAATAGTGTCATTCTGAGGAGTCCCGATGTCATCGGGACGACGAAGAATCTAGAAAACTGGGCAATAATCTACGATAGGAGCCTATGAGACTTGCATTTTAGATTCTTCGTCCCGATGCAATCGGGACGAAGGATGCCATTGCAGGCAGATTTACGTTCAAATGCAAGAGTTCCCTCCCCTTAAAGCTTGTTCAAAAAGGCTTGCCGCCCGTGGTTCGACAGGCTCACCACGAGCAGCGGGTAATCCGCTCATCCTGAGCTAGTCGAAGGATGGGCGGACATCAACCCGCTCATGGTTCGACAGGCTCACCACGAGCGGGGATTGCCACACTTCCGCACAGAGTGCGAATAGCTAAACATAAAGGGGGCATCCCATTTTTAGGGACGCCCCCTGGCTTGCGCTGGGGTTAACTAGCCGCTAGTTCTTGCGGAACAGGTTCAGGGCCGAACCGGCGGTGAACCACTCCAGCTGCGACTGGCTGTAGGTGTGCTTCAGGTTCAGGGTCTCCTGGGTGCCGTCGGCGTGCTTGACGATGCAGCGCACCGGCTTGCCAGGGGCCAGGTCCTTGAGGCCCGCCAGGCTGAGGCGGTCGTCTTCCCGCAGGCGGTCGTAGTCCTTGGGGTCGCTGAAGGTCAAGGCCAGCAAGCCCTGCTTCTTCAGGTTGCTCTCGTGGATGCGGGCAAAGCTGCGGACGATGACCGCCGCGCCGCCCAGCAGGCGGGGAATCAGGGCTGCGTGCTCCCGGCTGCTGCCCTCGCCGTAGTTGCTGTCGCCCACAATGACCCACTTGATGCCCTTGGCCTGGTAGTCCCGGGCCGCGTGGGAGACCATCTCGCCTTTCTTGCCGCTTACCACATTCAGCACCTTGCCGGCCTCGCCGGTGTAGGCGTTGATTGCGCCCATGCACAGGTTCTCGCTGAACTTGGTCAGGTGGCCCCGGTAGGCCAGCCACGGCCCGGCGGGAGAGATGTGGTCGGTGGTGGTCTTGCCCTTGGTTTTGATGAGCACCGGCATGTCCACAAAGTCCTTGCCGTCCCACTTGGACCAGGGGCGCATCAGCTCAATGCGCGTGCTGTTGGGGTCCACCTTGATTTCAATCTTGCTGCCGTCTTCCGGCGGCGCAACGTAGTAGGGGTTGGTCAGGATAAAGTTCTTGGCGGGAACTTCCGGCGCGGCCTTGGGCGGACTGAGCTTGAAGGGCTTGCCATCGGCCCCCTTCAGGGTGTCGGTCAGGGGGTTGAAGGACAGCTTGCCCGCCAGAGCCATGGCCGTGACGATTTCCGGGCTGCCGATGAAGTTCATGGTGGCGGCCTGGCCGTCGTTGCGGGCCGGGAAGTTGCGGTTGTAGGAGGTGAGGATGGAGTTGGGCTTGGCCGATGCTTCCTTGGCCCGGCGCCACTGGCCGATGCACGGGCCGCAGGCGTTGGCCAGCACCGTGGCGTTCATCTTCTTGAGAGAGGCCATCTGGCCGTCCCGCTCCATGGTGTTGCGGATCATTTCTGAGCCGGGGGTGACCATCAGCGGCGCCGCCGCCTTGACGCCCTTGGCCGCCGCCTGCTCCGCCACGTCGGCGGCGCGGCTCATGTCCTCATAAGAGGAGTTGGTGCAGCTGCCGATGAGGGCGGAAGAGATGGTGTCCACAAATTTGTTGTTGGCGTCCTTGACCTCCGCCGCCAGCTTGGAGATGGGGCGCGCCCGGTCCGGCGAGTGGGGCCCCACGATGTGGGGTTCCAGCTTGGACAGGTCAATTTCCACCACCCGGTCGAAGTAAGCCTTGGGATTGGCCTCCACCTCCCGGTCGGCGGACAGCAGGTGCTTGTATTGGTCGGCCACTTGGGCCAGCCCGCCCCGGCCGGTGGCGGCCAGGTACTTGGCCATGCGCTCGTCGTAGGGGAACATGGAGGTGGTGGCCCCCAGCTCCGCGCCCATGTTGCAGATGGTGGCCTTGCCCGTGGCGCTGATGCTGCGGGCGCCGGGGCCAAAGTATTCAATGATGGCGTTGGTTGCGCCCTCCACAGGAAGCTCCCCGGCCAGGCGCAGGATCACGTCCTTGGGGGCAGTCCAGCCGCTCAACTGGCCGGTGAGGTACACGCCGATGTATTTGGGATAGAGCAACTCCCAGGGCAGCCCAGCCATGGTCTCCACGGCGTCTGCGCCGCCCACGCCCACGGCGCAGGCCCCCAGGCCGCCGCCGTTGGGGGTATGGGAGTCGGTGCCGATGAACATCTCGCCGGGGAAGGCGTACTGCTCCAGCGCCACCTGGTGGATGATGCCCGCGCCGGGACCCCAGAAGCCCATGCCGTACTTGGCGGCGGCGGAGCGCAGGAAGCTGTACACTTCCGGGTTCTCCGCAATGGACTCTTTCAAGTCCTGCTGGCCCTCCACCCGGGCCTGGATCAGGTGGTCACAGTGGACGGAGGTGGGCACCGCAGTGACGGGCATGCCGGTCTGCATGAACTGCAACACGGCGGTCTGGCCCAGCACGTCCTGCAGGATTACCCGGTCAGGGCGCAGGAAGATGTAGGACTTGCCCCGCTCCAGTTCCTTGGTCTCGGGGTCGTCCAGGTGCCCCAGCAGCACCTTGTCGGCCAGGCCCATAGGGCGGTTGCGGTTCTTGCGCACCGCCTTAAGGGCATTTTCCATGCGCTGATATACGCCGGAGGCCATCTCCGGAGTGGATTCAATGGTCCGCATATTCAAGACTCCTCTACTGACATCACACGCAAAGTGCTGGAATAAGTGGAGACCCACGTCCTAGCGGGCCTGCAGGGGCCAGGCAGGCTACTTGCGCTTCAGGGTCTTGGGGTCGCCGGTCTTGAAGTAGTTGGCGTTCTTCTCAATGTAGGACTTCCACTGAGGGGGCACCGCGTCCTGGGAGAAGATGGCTGTCACCGGGCACACTGGCTCGCAGGCGGCGCAGTCAATGCACTCATCGGGGTTAATGTAATACTGGTCGTCGGCGTCCCGGGTGTAAATGCAGTCCACGGGACAGACGTCCACGCAGGCGGCGTCTTTTACTCCCACGCATGGTTCGGTGATGATGTAAGCCATGGTATTAACCAGTCCTCCTGACCTCGCTTTTCAGACAAGTGAAATCTATGGGCCGCAGCATCTTTGGCTTCGGCATGGATTATAGCATAGGCAGAGCTACTTACAATAACGAGCTTTATTCATAATTCGAGGGCAAAAAGAAAGGGCGTAAAATATTTCGCCCTTTCCCAAAGAGTATCAGATACTAAAGTCAGAACTGTCTATAGGCGTCCTTTCTGTGTCCAATCCATTTGACTGTAACGGTAGTATCTTTGATGGTATATACGAAACGATATCTAAAGCAAGGTTTGTACCGCCATGTCTGGCCATCTAGTTGCTTAATGGTGCCTGGATTTTGGTCTGGTTTAGGATATGGATTAACCTGAACCTGGTCAAAAGCCTCTTGAAAGCCCTTTAATTCGGAATCAGTGAGTCCGTTGAGAAGGTCTTGATACTGTTTGGCAGCACGCTTCTAAACTTTGAGGGTATACAGTTTGGGGGGGTCTTCGTTAGACTCCAAGGGCTGCCTTCAAAACATGATAATCAACCGGGTCTTCTTCATCTGTGGAGAGCAGGGGTGCGTACTCGCTTAGGAATGCATCTTCAACTTCTGTGAAGTAGTCATCAGCAGTATGAACTAGAAGAGTAATAGCCGCCGGCGTCCATCGACTATTCTCATCAAAGGCCGCCAACAGTAGGGCCGACATACATACATCTGCCGAGACAACCGGAGGTCCAACTCTAAGCAAAAGAACTTGATGCTGGAGGATTTTCGATACGCTTTGCTTCAAAAGCTCAATTGACTGCATGAAAAGCGTCTGTGCACTTTCCAAGATGCTTAACAACAGTTCAAGATTGTCTTGTCCTAGACGGTCAGCCTTAGTTTTCAGTACTCCAACGACCATGTCAAAACTGGAGTTGAAGAAATCAGCAATAAACTGAGGGTCGATTGAACCACTCGCCAGCACTTGCAGGGTCTCTGCCTTCAAACGAAGGAATGTGCCAGTCAATTGGGATACTAGTTGAGTCAGTTCATCCCTTGAGTTAACGACTAGTAATGGGGCGAGCATACCCATAGAAGCCTTGCCTATGTCATCAAGTTGCTTCTTCTGAGATGCTGAAAGACCCTCCATCAATCGCTTGACGTTTGGGTCTTCGGGAACTACTGGAGAAACACCCAGCATTGTGACCATTTTACCCTTCTGCTCAACGTGTGTAGCACGTGGCCCACAGTTCATCATATTTATTCTCTGGGGAGTAGCTGCATCTAATGCTTAGAGAGTGGCAACTTGGTGAACTTGGTTTACTTCGTAAAATGTATTAGGCGACCTTTCGCACCGAGGCCCTGCAGCCCGTCGCTAGGGCCAAAGCCTGACAAACCACGATGGACATCATAGCATGAAGCGCAACCTTGAATCTGCCCCTGAGCCGCAGAAAGTCCAGCTTCCGGTGCGCCTTGAGCCGCCCGTTCAGCCGCTCAATGGCAGAGCGGCGGCCACATTCCTACGCAGCGACTGGTCTTCGCCAGCGCGACGGGTTGAATCCCCGTTGGCGGTCGCGGGTTAGTCGTAGAGTGCCTAACAAAATGAAGGATGTCATTCTGAGGAGTCCCGATGACATCGGGACGACGAAGAATCTGGGGTGGGGCAAACTCCCACCACCCCAGACCCTTCGTCCTTCAGCCGAAGGACTCAGGGTGACAGCTTCGGCATTTTGTTAGGGGTTCTTTAGAGCTTGTGTGACAATTCCCGCTCGTGGTGAGCCTGTCGAACCATGAGCGGGTTGGCGTCCGCCCATTTTCGATAGGCTCAGGCTGAGCGGGCTAGTAGCCCAGTTTACTAACTAATGCAATGCTCAATAATCTGCCACTGAACCTTACTTGTAGGGGCGACGCATGCGTCGCCCCTACGGTGAGGGGTACGCCGGCATTAGGATATTAGTTCCTTGGTATGGTTCAGTAGTTGCATCCCTCGGCCTCTCCCTGCTTCTGCCCCGTGCTACAACACCATGCCGTAGGTGCGCTTCTTGATGGCCAGGTTCACAAAGGTCTCCGTGCGCTGGACGCCTTCAATGGGACCGACTTTGTCCCGCAGGAAGTTGCCCAGGGCTTCGGCGGAAGGCTGGCCGGTCCACAGCATCACGTCGTAGGGCCCAGTGGTAATGGCTACGTACTGGGCTTCCGGCAGCTGGGCGATGGCGTTGGCCACCGAGTCCGCCTTGCCGGGGCTGGTCTGGATGCCAATAAGGGCGGTGGTGGCGTAGCCCAGCTTCTCCAGGTTGGGCACCGCAATGACTTTTACGACGTCTTCCTCCACTAACCGGCGCAGGCGGCGGCGCACCGTGCCTTCAGAGACCCCTACTTCCCGCGCGATTTTCGCATTGGATGCCCGCCCATCCATCTGCAAAAGGCTAATCATCTTCTGATCCAGGTCGTCCATCGTCAACACCCCTAGAGGATTTCGGCGCTTTTTGAGCGTAACCCATCTTAAAGTACGGGTATTCGTATGTCAATAACGCGAATTGACTCACAATAAAAGTTACCGAAGGAGGATACGTTGCCTCAAAATGCGTGTTACCGAAGGGGAGGTAGACATGATGACCCGAGGCAGCGTGGAAGAGTACGTGACGGCGGTACAGGAAAGGTATAGGCGGGCCAGCCGCCGGGAGAAG
>VGZV01000058.1 GCA_016872385.1 SAR202 cluster bacterium
ACTCCAGCATGTTAATGCCCACCGGGTCTTGGGGCGCCAGCCAGTGAGCAAAGGCAGCGCAAACTACCATGACGGTGACGATGACCACGGCCGTCCAGGGCAATTTTAGCCGCCGCAGTTTGGCGGGCAGCTGCTTTATTATTCCAGGTCGGGCAACCGGGGCTGCTACATTTGTTGCTGTAGCCAAGGCGTCCTCACTACCGTTTCCTTACTATTCGTACCGGATTCTTGGATTTACGTAAGCATAAAGGATGTCCACCACCAGGGCGGTCAGGATGTAAAACAACCCTGCCGCCAGCACAGTGGCCTGGACAATGGGGAAGTCCCTGGTCTGGATTCCCTGGAGCATGAGACGCCCAATCCCTGGCCAGGCAAAGACTACTTCAATGGCCACCGAGCCATTGAGCAGTCCGGCCAGGGTCAGGCCGGAAAAGGTCAGCAGGGGAATGGTGGCGTTTTTCAGCGCGTGTTTGTAAATGACCACGCGCTCCGCCATGCCCTTAACCCGGGCAAACTTTACGTATTCGCTGTCCAGCACCTCCAGCATGCTGGAGCGGCCCAGCCGGACCATGCCGGCCATGGCGCCCCAGCCCAGCACAAATGCCGGCAGCACAAAGTGGTCCAGCCCTCCTCTGCCGTAGGTGGGCAGCCAGCCCAAAATCGCTCCAAACAGCAGAATTAGCATGATGGCTACCCAGAAATGGGGGGTGGCGATGCCAAGGATGGCGAACAATTTGCCGAAGGTGTCCAGTATGGTGTCGCGCTTAACAGCGGAAAGGATGCCCAGGGGGATGCCTACTATCAGGGAGATGGCAAAGGCGGCGGAAGCCAGTTGCAGGGTGGCGGGGAACCGTTCCAGCAGAATATCCCGGGCCGGGCGGCCCAGAATATGGGACTTGCCAAAGTCGCCGCGGGCTATGTCCCCCAGAAAGTCAATGTACTGGATGTGAAGAGGGCGGTCCAAGCCCAGGTTCTTCTTCAGCTGCTCGTACTCAGTCCTGCCCGCTTCAGATCCCAGCAGGTAGGCGGCAGGATCTCCTGTAAGGTGCACGCTGAGGAAGATGGCCAGGCTGAGAATCCACAGCGTAAAAATCGCCTGGACCCCGCGGAGCAGGATAAAGCGCTGCATAACTTACCCCCGTACCTGGAAGATACCGCCCCAACGGGGCCGGAAATGGTCAGGCCAAGGTTTGCCAGTACGCCCTGCTGAGCTACGAAAAACCGGCGCTGTTAGTCGGCGCCGGATAGGAAAGTGACGGCCCTGCCAGGAATGGTTCCCGCTAGCGTCAACGACCAAGGGGCCATCAATAAGTTTAATCAATACTATCATGTTGTCTTCGGGGTGTCAATTTCTGTGATTTTAGTTTGTCCGCTATCTCCAGATTGGGTTTGGCGGACACCGCGCACACCGGCAATGTCCGCCAGACCCTGTTGCCTTACTTGAGCACTATTCCGTGAATGTTGGACGGGTAGAAGGCCAGAGGATAGGGCTGCCATTGAGTCACCCGCGGGCCTACTGCCCAGGGGATGTTCATGTAGCCAATGCCCAGCTCGTAGCTCTCGTCCCGGCTGCGCTTGGCCAGCTCATTATTGGCTTTGGCCCGTTCCACCGGGTCCACCACGCCCAGGGTGCGCTGGGTCAGATCAAACAGGTCCTGGGTCTGGTGCAGCCTGGCTCCGTGGGTGGGACTGCCGTAGGAGGAAAGGATTACGCTGGACTTGTCCAATCCTGCCTCGTTGTCCCGCCACAGCACCTGGCCGTGCAGGGCCTCCGTCAAAGTGTCCCGCTTCAGCGCCGCCTCGTCGCCCACCTTCACTTCCACGTCCAGGCCCAGCTCCTTGCGCCAGAAGTCGGCGGCTAGCTGGGCCGATTCAGGCAGGAAGGGCATGGCGGTGGAAACCCAGGTGTTGACGATAAGCTTGCCAAAACCCTGGCCGTTGGGATAACCGGCCTGGGCCAGCAGCTGCCTGGCCTTGGCCGCGTCCTGGGGCCAGGGGTCCAGTTCCTTGCTGTAGCCAATGGTGCTGGGAGTGACGTGGGCCCAGCCCTTAACCTGGAACACATCGGGGCCGCCAAAGAGTTTATCCCGGATGATGTTCTTGTCAATGGCCAAGTCCATGGCCTGCCGCACTTCCTTCTTGTTGCAGGGGAATTGCGGCTTGTAGCATCCCAGCACCATGACGCGGACGTAGAGGCCCTCCGGCCCAAAGACTAGGCGGCCGCCCCCGGCTTCCACCTGCTTTTTGGTGGCGATGCTGGCAGGAGCAATATCGGCTTCGCCGGAGCGCACGGCCGCTACGCGGGTGGCCTCTTCCGGCACCAATCGCAAGTCCAGAGACTTGAACTTGGGCCGCCGGTCTTCGGGCAGCCCGTTCTTGGACTGATAATAATAGTCCTCAAACCGCTCAAAAGACATGACTTCCGAAGGGACGTGCTTGATCATCTTGAAGGGGCCGGAGCTGATGGGAGCTTTGTCGAAGGCCTCTTCCTGGGCGGAGTTGTGGACCAACGGGCGCTTGGGCACCACGCCGTACCAGTTGCCCGCGGCCTCGGAGACATAAGCGCCGCCGAATCCGGCGTTGGCCTGGCTAAAGTTCACGGAAACCTGGTTGGGGCCAGGCTGGGTTATGCTGGCCACTGTGCGGGCCAGGGCTTGGGCGCTGCTCTGGGTGGCGCGCTCCACAGCGGAGCCGGACTCGTCCTTGCCCCAGTAGTGCATGAAGGACCACCAGACATCCTGGGAAGTAATGGCGCTGCCGTTGTGGAACTTGCCGCCCTCACGGATGGTGAAATTCCAGGTCTTGCCGTCGGGGGAAACCTCCCATTTAGAGGCGATGCCGGGGATGAGTTCAGTCTTTTCGTTGGTGGCAATTACAAAGCCCTGAAGGAACCGGGCGAAGTTGTTGCCGCCGCCCACTGCGTAGTTGTAAGTGAACCGTTCATTGCCCCAGCCGGCAATCATAAAGGTGAGCTTGCCAGGGTTGACCACAGGACCGGCGGGAGTGGCGGTGGGTTTGGGCATGGCCGTGGGAGTTGGCTGGGTTGAAGTAGATGGTGCGGCGGTGGCGGTGGGTTTGGGCGCCGGGGTAGCTGTGGCGGCGGCGCCGCAGGCCACTGCCAGCAGTAGTAAGAGCGGGGCCAAAGCCACCCACGCGGTGGCGGACTTGAGATTGAGACTCCTGGGGTAGCGCATAGGCCGTGTGCCTCCTTAGGAAAATTATTTTCCCGTATCTATGACGGCTGAAGGGTAGTGTCCGCAGCCGTCCTCCGCTGGGGATGCGCCTTGATTCCCCAGGCCGTTGCTGTACCTGGAATTACCCTGAGCTAGGTGCAAAAAACTCCTCCCTCCTACTTAAGAGGGAGGAGTTCTGCCAGGTACAACCCTTTTTTCAGGGGCCAAATTCGGTGTCTACTTTAACACAATTGTGTGCATCCCGGAGGGGAAGAAGGAGAAGGTGAAGGGCTGCCATTCAGCGACCCGGGGGCCAACGCCCCAGGGGATGTTTACGTACCCCATGCCTAACTCGTAAGTCTCGTCCCGCAACCGCTTGTAAACGGTGTTGAGGGCCGGTCCCCGCTGGGCCGGGTCGGTCACGGCCAGTGTCTTGGCCACCATGTCAAAAATGGCCTGGTCGTGGTGCATGCGGTCGGTCTGCGTAGGGGTGCCGTAGCTGGAGCGCAGGATGCTGGCCCCGTCCAGCCGGGCCTCATTGTCCCGGAAGGTAATCTGGCCGTTCAGCGCACCGGACCGCCGGGCGGCATTCAGGGCAGCCTCATCGCCAATCTTGACTTCTGTGTCCAGCCCCAGCTCCCGCCGCCAGGTGTCGGCAGCCAGCTGGGCCGCTTCAGGCAGGTTGGGCATAGAAGCTGATACCCAGGTGTTAACGATAAGCTTGCCGAAGCCCTGGCCGTTGGGATAACCGGCTTCCGCCATGAGTCGCTTGGCCTTAGCTATATCCTGCGGCCACACGTCCAGGTCCGGGCTGTAGCCGATGGAGCCGGGGGTAACCATCTCCCAGCCCTTGGTGGAGAAGACGTCGGGGCCGCCGTACAGCTGATCTCGCATGATGTTCTTGTTCAGGGCCAGGTCCAGGGCTTGGCGCACCTTCTTGTCCTTGCAGGGGTACTTGTTGTAAAGGTTGTTCTCGTCGAAGCAGCCGTGCAGCATCACCCGCATGTACACGCCTTCCGGCCCAAAGATCACCCGGCCGCCGCCAGCCTCCAGCTGCTTCTTGCTGGAGATGCTGATGGGGGCCACGTCCGCCTCTTTAGCACGGAGGGCCGCTACCCGAGTGGCTTCTTCAGGGACCACGCGGAGGTCCAAGAACTTGAACTTGGGCCGCCGGTCTTCTGGCAAGCCGTTCTTGGGCTGGTAATAGAAGTTTTCAAACCGTTCAAACTCCATGACCTCGGCTGGCACGTGCCTGATGAGCTTGAAGGGGCCGGCACCGATGGGCTTTTGGTCGTAAGCGGTTTCTGCGGCCTCATTGTGCAATTCGGCCCGTTTGGGCAGAATGTGGCCCAGCCAGTTGGGGCCAGCCTCGGACCACAAGCCGGAGGGCACACCGGAGTCGGGAGCCTTGGTCCGGTAAGTCACTTGCTTGGGGCCAGTCTGCTCCACACCGGCGGCGTTGCGGGCGGCAGCCTGGGATGTGGTGGAGTTGGCGAAGCCCAGAATGTCGGGTCCCATTTCATGGGACATGGACCAGGCCACGTCAGCAGCGGTCAGGGAGGTGCCGTCGTGGAACTGGACGCCGTCCCGGAGGTTGACCGTCCAGGCCAAGCCGTCGGCGGAAATGCTCCAGTCGGTGGCAATGCCGGGAATCATGCTGCCCTGGGGATTGGCGGCAATCAGGAATCCGTGAATCTGCCGGGCGTACTGGTTGCTGACGCCAGTGCCGGAGAGAACTGAGTCAAAGCGCGCGGCGCCCCAGCTTGCCACCATCCAGGTCAGCTTGCCGGGGTTGACCACCGGCGCGGCTGGCGTGGGGGGTGGCCTTGGGCATGGCGGTGGGAGTAGCCTGGCCTCCGGTGGATGGCGCAGGCGCGGTAGTGGGTTTGGGTGCGGGTGTGGCAGTGGCAGCGGTGCCGCAGGCAACGGCTAGAAGCAGCAACAGCGCCATAGTGCCTGACGCGATCCCCCTGGGTGTGAAGGGCCTTAGACGGCCGGGCCAGGCGCGCCCTTGGATGACCGGAAAGAGACTCATGCTAACCCCCTGTCTCGCCAGATTAAGTATGGACGACTTCTTCGATTATCAGCCTGTATGTGCACGAAATGAGAGATTATACTTCGATATTCGCCGCCACTCATGCTCCGACGGCCAAAGCTCCCAGTAGGTTAACAGCCGATATAGTTTCTTGTCAATTATTACGAGAAATAATAGTTATTGGTATTTCTTTTTGTAATACTGCAGTAATGATTCGCATTGACATGCGTTGAAGACGGCAGAGAAAATGGCAAAAAAACAGGGAGCCGGATTGACAGCTCCCTCAAAAGGTCTTGGTTAGTCTAGCAACCTCAGTAATAGGGCCGCGTCTGTGGGAGGTTACTTCAGCACGATGGTGTGCAGCCCAGAGGGGAAGAAGGAGAAGGTGAAGAGCTGCCAGGCGGTAACCCGGGGCCCTACGCCCCAGGGAATGTTTACGTAGCCAATGCCCAGCTCATAGGTCTCATCCCGCAGGCGCTTGTACATCGTGTTGAGTGCTGCGCCGCGCTGATTAAGATCAGTCACCGACAGGGTCTTGGTTACTTCGTCGAACAAAGCCTGGTCGTGGTGCTGGCGGTCGCCTTGGGTGGGCGTGCCGTAGCTGGAACGCAGGATGCTGGCGCCGTCCAGGCGGGCTTCATTGTCCCGCACGGTAATCTGGCCGTTCAGCTCGCCGTTGCGGCGGGCGGCGTTAACGGCAGCTTCTTCGCCCACCTTGACTTCTACGTCCAGCCCCAGCTCCCGCCGCCAGGTGTCGGCCATCAGAGTGGCCGCTTCCGGCAAGAAGGGCAGGGAGGCGGAAATCCAGGTGTTGACGGTGAGCTTGCCAAAGCCCTTGCCGCCGGGATAGCCTGCGTCAGCTAGCAGTTGCTTAGCTTTGGCCACGTCCTGGGGCCAGGGGTCCAGGTCTGGGCTATAGCCCAGGGCGCCGGGGGGTCACAAATTCCCAGCCCTTGGTGGAGAAGACATCGGACCCGCCGTAAAGCTGGTCGCGGATAATGTTCTTGTTAATGGCCAGGTCCAGGGCCTGCCGCACGCGCTTGTCCTTGCAGGGGTACTTGGTATAGTCAGCTTCCCAGCAGCCGCTGAGGATGACCCGCATGTACACGCCTTCCGGGCCAAAAATCAGGCGGCCGCCGCCAGTTTCCACCTGCTTGCGGGTGGCCAAGCTGGCGGGGACAATGTCGGCTTCACCGGCGCGCAAAGCCGCCACGCGGTGGCTTCTTCGGGCACCAGGCGCAGGTCCAAGCTCTTGAACTCACCCGCCGCTCTTCCGGCAGGCCGTTCTTGGGCTGATAGTAGAAGTCATCGAACCGCTCAAAGGACATGACTTCCGCCTGGATGTACTTGGTCAGCTTCATAGGCTCGGCGCCAATGGGGTTCTTTTCGTAGGCAATGACTTCGGCTCGTCATTCATGTTGGCGCGCTTGGGCAGTATGCTGCCAATCCAGGTGGGGCCGGCCTCGGCCAACAAGCCGGAGGGGACGCCGGAGTCAACGATTTTGGTGGTCATGCTGACCTGGTTAGGGCCGGTCTGCACGATTTTGTCGTCGTTGCGGGCGGCGGCCTGGCCGGTGGCGCCCTTGTTGTAGGACAGGCTCTCCGCGCTCCACTCGTGGTTCAGGGTCCAGGTCACGTCGGCGGCGGTCAAGGGAGTGCCGTCGTGGAACTTGACGCCGTCGCGGATATTCACGGTCCAGGTCTTGCCGTCGGCGGAAACGCTCCAGTCGGTGGCAATGCCGGGAGTCATGGCGCCCTTGGGGTCGGCGGCAATCAAAAAGCCGTGCAGGATGCGGGCGTACTGGTTGCTGCTGCCAGTGCCAGAATAAACTTAGTCAAACCGCCCAGCGCCCCAGTTGCCGACCATCAGCGTAAGTTTGCCGGGATTGACCGCCGGGGCCGCCGGGGTGGCGGTGGCCTGGGGCATAGCCGTGGGCGCGGCGGAAGTTCCCGTAGAGGGGCCAGGTGCGGCCGTTGGAGCAGGGGTGGCAGTGGCTGCGGTGCCGCAGGCTACCGCCGCCAGCGAAAGCACAGCCAGGCCTCAAGTCCAAGGGCGGCGCAGAAATGAACTGGTGCTTCCCAAAGCGAGCATAGTCCTCCTGTGTGGTTAGATTTGGCGGAATCCGGATGCTTTCAACGTAATTTCACTCCGCCAATGGGAGCGCTAAGACGCCAATACTTTAGCCAACTTCCGGATTGCGTAACGGTCAGGCTAGCATGGAGGCATACTTGTGTGAATGCAAAGCACCGTGCGTAACGCTTATCTGGTTAGCTGTTACTAAAAACTTCTGAAATGGTATTTTTAAAGACGCTACATGCTATGAACGCACCAATGTTAGATTATTGACAGTATTCGCTCGTCATTGAGGATTTTGAAATATCCCTGGAATTTAACCTGGAGAGTCCGATACAATGGTTTGAGAATAGTGCCATGATGGTCAAGATGGATGGAGGCCAGCGTGCCCACACCCCAGGTGTTTGTAACCCGCCAGATTTTCCCCGAAGCCCTGGAGATGATTGCCAGGGAGGCCAGGCTGGAAGTCTGGCCCGACGATTATCCGCCGTCTCCGGAGCAGCTGCGACGCAAACTGGCCCAAGCCGACGGCGTGCTCACCAACATTATGGACAGGCTGGACGCTGCGGCGATGGCAGCGGCGCCTAATTTGAAAATCATTAGCCAGATGGCGGTGGGCGTGGACAACATAGACCTGGCAGAAGCCACCCGCCGCGGCATTCCGGTGGGGCACACGCCAGGGGTGCTGGCCAAGGCCACTGCGGACCTGACCTTTGCCCTGCTCATGGCGGCGGCCCGCCGGGTCAGCGAAAGCGACCGGTGGGTGCGGCGCGGTCAGTGGCAGTTGGCCTTTCACCCCATGCACTGGCTGGGGGTGGATATCCACGGTGCCACCCTGGGCATTCTTGGCTTGGGGCAGATTGGCCTGGAAGTGGCCCGCCGCGCCCGCGGCTTTGAGATGAAGCTGATGTACCACTCCCGCACCCGGCGTCCGCAGGCGGAGGCCGAGTACGGGCTGGAGTACGCTGAACTGCCGGAGGTGCTGGCCGCCGCAGATTTTGTAACAGTCCACGTGCCGCTGACGGCTGCAACCCGCCACTATATTGGGGAACGGGAACTGCGGATGATGAAGCCCAGCGCCATTCTGGTCAACGTGGCCCGGGGCCCCGTGGTGGATGCCAAGGCCCTCTACAAGGTTTTGAAGGAGGGCGGAATTCGCGCTGCTGCTCTGGACGTGACAGACCCCGAACCTATACCTGCCGATGACCCCCTCCTTTCCCTGGAGAACCTGTTGGTCACGCCCCACATCGGCAGCGCCTCAGTATCTTCCCGCCGGGCTATGTGTCTAATGGCAGCCCGCAATCTGCTGGCTGGACTAAAAGGACAGCGTCTGGAGGCCTGCGCCAACGGAGATCTGTACCAGGTCAAGAATCGCGGCTGCTAGGCTTTCCTGCTGCGGGCTTTGCGCTGGCTCTGGCCCTCTTTATAGCCTGCAATGAACTTTTCCAGCGGCGTGCGGGCAATGGCTTGGGCCACAGCCTCCAAGTCCAGGTCCTCCAGCTTCTTGAACCGCACGCAGGACTTCCCCATGTCCAGTTTCTTTCCTGCCCTGGCAAAAGCTTCTTTGAACCATTGCTCTGCCGCCTGGTCTGTGTAGACGTTGGTTAAATAAAGGGAGCAGTAGTTCTTTTGAGACGCCAGGGCGGCGTACATCAACGGCTGCCCGTTGTAAGTGTTGGGACAGCGGTCCAGGGGGACTTCGTAGCAAAGCATTCCCCAGCGCATGGTCTCGGTGTATCCTGGAGGCAGGTTATTCAGGATTATCTGTCTGAGGGCCGAGAGCACAGTGCGGCGTTCTGGGGAAAGCTCATCCAGGTAGGCGTGCGGGGTGGCGGCGGCGCTCTTGACCATGGGTGTCACACTACCTCATCCCAAATGCGCGTACTGTATTGCCAGCTCCCAACCGTGGTCGTAACCGAAATAGTAGCCGATGGCAGCCCCTGCCACTAGAGCTATAGTGATGATGAAGACTGTTCTGGCAATTCGCATATTCAACTCCGTTTCGTTGAATCTAGGGAGGCCCAGTCAGTTCATCAGGCTCGGTTGCTTCACATTTTGAAGCAGAGCGCCAAAAGTAGCGCAGTCCTGGCTTTTGCAAGCTGGCGGAGAGGGCGGGATTCGAACCCGCGAGAGACCGGTAAGCCCCTACGCGATTTCCAGTCGCGCCCGTTCGTCCACTCCGGCACCTCTCCAACTCAAACAGGGGTAAGACAGATAGCCATTATAGCCAACGGGCTGTTAGCCTGTCCATCATCATAGAACCTGATTCAAGGCTGATTCGTTCTTGCTATAGCCGCAGGGGCGTCCCGGCGTGTGCGCCCAGGGTGGTGGAATCCCTGCCACTGGGCAGACACCCTTGGTTGGCTCAGGGCAGGCTCCGGTTTGCCGTCTACCCTCACCAATGGTTAATCAACCCTGGACCCTGCGTCCCTAATAGGGAGCAGACACTCGGGTTTGCCCCTGACTTCGCCCAGAATGAATCAGCCAGGGTCTTGGTGGTGGTCCAGTTTGCTATGGTGACAATAGGAATTCTACCCCTCACACCGTCCTTGTAGTTGGTGGGGAGCAAGTCCTTCGCCGTTGCAGATATCGAACGAACTCATCATCCCCCGTAGTGGTAAACTGCGGGACTTTTGGAGGGTTCCTAAAGTATGGAATTAGACCTTTAATATGGTCATCCTGGGGACCATAGACCTGGTTTACACCGGCGGCAGCGTGTTTGGCCGTATGGACTTGAGCCATGTGGCCGCCGGGGCCTTTGCCGTGGCGCTGATGGGGTTGGCGCTGTTGCAAATCCGGCAAAAGCGGGAGCAAAAGCTCTTCTCCCTGACCCAACCCACGTTGCCCGTGTACGTGCTGCTCTATCTTGCCGGACTGGCGGTGGCGTTCCGCTGGTCTTATTGACAAAATATATAGCCCTTATTAGACTCCCTTTATGATTTGCGCCGCCCGCCTCTATGTCCAGCCGCACGGCCCAGGCTTTGCTTGAGTCCGCCCCTGCGGGGCCTGGAATTGCAGGCGGTCCCGGAGCATGGCTTTCCCCATCATCTAAGCCGCGGGGTCCACTCCATCTCCTGCTGTTCCATGCCTCCGGGTATGCCGTTGGACTACCAGGTTTGCCCCGCCTAGCCAACAGTGGGTTGGCATTTTGGAGGTTTCAGCAGGAGAGCGTCTCATATGCGTGGACTTTGTGGGTGTACCAAAGGTCTTCTTTCCCTGGCTCTGCTTCTTATGCTGGCTGTCATGGCGTGCGGGCCTGCAGCGGCCCCCACGGCGCTCCCAACCCCCACCCCCACCAAAGCTCCCCCCGTGCTAAAAATTGGCGGTATCCCTGACCAGAACGCCGCCACGCTGGCCCGCCGCTACGATGGCTTTGCCGCTTACATGACCAAGGAACTGGGTGTGACGATCCAGTATGTGCCCAGCGTGGACTACGCCGCCGTGGTTACCGCCTTTACCCAGGGTGAAATGCAGCTGGCCTTCTTCGGCGGGCTGACCGGTGTGCAGGCCAGGCTCCAGAATCCCGGCGCAGTGGCCATAGCCCAGCGGGAAAACGACGCCAATTTCCATTCCCGCTTCATCGTGCGGTCTGAACTGCCGGTGAAGTCCCTGAACGACCTGAAAGCCCAGGCCAAGAATCTGACCCTCACCTTTGGCAGTGAAAGCTCCACCTCCGGTCACCTGATGCCCAGGTATTTCCTGGTCCAGGCGGGCATTAACCCAGACACGTCCTTCAAGACCAAGCCCAACTATTCCGGCTCCCATGACCTGACTTGGCAGCTGGTGCAGAGCGGCTCCTTTGATGTCGGTGCGCTGAACGAGGACGTGTGGAACGCCGCAGTCAAAGCTGGAAAGATAGATCCCGCCAAGGTGCGGGAGTTCTACACCACCCCGGACTACGTGGACTATCACTGGCTAGCCCGCCCTGACCTGGACCAGGTCTATGGCGCCGGGTTCACTGCAAAGGCCAAACAGGCCTTGCTCAAGCTGAACGTCCAGGAGAACAAGGAAATCCTGGACCTGTTCGCCACCCAGAAGTTCATCACGACCAGCAACGACAACTACAAGCCCATCGAAGATATTGCGCGCCAGTTAGGCATTGTGAAATGAAAGTAGCCGCAGTTACTGCTCCGGCCGCAACTCAGTTGGCGGCCGAGGGCATTGCCAAGAGCTATCCGGGAGTGCAGGCCCTTGCTCCCATCAGCTTTACCGTAAGTCCTGGCGAGCGGGTGGCGCTGGCCGGCCCCAGCGGCAGCGGCAAGACCACCTTGCTGTATCTGCTGGCGGGTCTGTTGCAGCCCGACTCCGGCAGGCTCTGCATCGAGGGCCAGGACCTGACGGCCATGAGACCGGGCAAGGAACTGGCGCGCCTGGTGGGCATGGTGCATCAGCAATTCGACCTGGTAGGATCGCTGCCGGTGGTGCACAACGTGCTGGCTGGGCGGCTGGGCCAGTGGAGCCTGGCCTCATCTGCCATGTCCCTCATCTGGCCCAGGGAGCGGCGCCTGGCCCAGGAAGCCCTGGAGCGTCTGGGCATTGCCGACAAGCTCAACCAGCGCACCTCCAAACTGTCCGGCGGGGAACAGCAACGGGTGGCCATCGCCAGGCTGATGGTCCAGTCGCCCCGCATCATTCTGGCCGATGAGCCGGTGTCCTCATTGGATCCGGCCCTGGCTGAGGAAATGATGCGGCTGCTGGTGGAGCTGGTGGAAGACTCCGGCAAGACCCTTATCGCCAGCCTGCACTCCCCTTATCTCATCAAGAAATACTGTTCCAGGGTCATTGGGCTGCGCCGGGGACAAGTGCAGTTTGACCTGCCCGCTGCCGAACTGACCGAGGCGGTACTGGACCGGCTCTACGACCTAAAAGCTGAAAGGATATAACCCTGCTAATTGACCGTCTGGGCAGGACGATTGCACGTGGTAGATGCCCCGGTGAATAACCGAACAAGACCATCGGCTTTTAATAAAGAAATCCCCCCTGGCTCCCCTCTCAAAAATGGGGGTTGGGGGGATTTCCAGTCGGGGCATCCTTCAAGATGCCACCACCCCGGGTAAAGGATGAAACTGCTGGAAAGCCGGGGACTGCTGACGCTGGCGCTGGCCGGGGCCTTTCTGTGGAGCCTGACGGGCGTTGACTGGGGCAGCCCCCTGATTCATACGGGCGGCGGTGCCGCCGCCCGCACCTTTTTCTTGGCTCTCTTCCCGCCAGACCTGTCCCCGGATTTCCTGGGAGTGGCCCTGGCTGCCACCTGGCCTACCCTGGCTTACGCCGTGGCCGGAATGACCGTGGCGGTGCTCATTGGCATACCCCTGGGAATCCTGGCCTCTGGGACCGTAGTTTCGTCCCCCGCGCTGCGCCTGCCGGCAGCCCTGGTTTCCCGCTTTTCCCTGGGCGGGCTGCGGGCTATCCACGAGCTGGTCTGGGCCGTGCTCTTCGTGGCTGCCTTCGGCCTGTCGCCCCTGGCGGCGGTGCTGGCCCTGGGCCTGCCTTATGGCGGCATTCTGGGCCGCATCTACGCCGAACTGCTCCACGACGTGCCTCCCGAACCCCTGCGGGCGCTGCGGACGGCCGGGGCGTCGCCCATGCGGCAGTTCCTTTACGGGCGGGTCCCATTGGCCCTGCCAGATATGATTAGCTATACCTTCTATCGGTTTGAGTGTGCCATCCGCTCTGCGGCTATTATGAGCTTCGTGGGAATTCAGGGCCTGGGCTACCAGATTCAACTATCCCTCCATGACCTGCTGTTCCGGCAAGTGTGGACTCTGCTGCTGTTCATGCTGCTTCTGGTGGTGCTGGTGGACCAGTGGAGTTCCCTGGTGCGCCGGAAGCTGGCTGCCTGATGGAACTGGGCCAGAAGTCCCCAACACCGCCCATTGTGGAAGGAGGGAGGGAAGGCGCACCCCCGCGCCGAATTTTCCTCAGCGTCACCAAGCTGTCCTTGCTTGGCGTACTCCTGCTGGTTGCCGTCTCTTGGGCCTACCTGATTTTCGGCGAAGACCGGGACTTCCCCAACTTGTTCGCCGCCGCTGCCTGGCATGGTGCGGGGCGGCTGGTAGGCCAGCTACTAGGCCTGGGCAGCGCCACCCCCCCGGCCTATTTGCAGGCAGACCGCTGGCTGGAGACCGGCAAGCTGGCCTACCAGACCCTGGCCATGAGCGTGCTGGCCATTGGCCTGGCGGGCATTGGTGTGCTGCTGACCTTTTTGCCCGCGGCCCGCAACGTCAGTCACGGGGGACTGGGTGGCGCGCCGCCCCGGTACTGGAAGATCCTGCACCACGTAATCCGGCTGATTTACAACCTGACTCGGGCCGTGCCGGAACTGGTGTGGGCAATGATAATCGTCTTTTTTCTGTCCCCCGGCGTGCTGCCCGCCGCGGCAGCCCTGGCCCTGCACAACTTGGGCATTGTGGGCAAGCTGTCGGCGGAGGTGGTGGAGAACCTGGATACCGCCCCGGCCCGGGCCTTGCGTTCTGCCGGGGCCACCAACTCCCAGATGCTGCTGTACGGCATCCTGCCCCAGGCGCTGCCCCACTTTCTCACCTACCTGCTCTACCGCTGGGAAGTGGTCATCCGCACTACCGTGGTAGTGGGCTTTGTGGCTGCGGGCGGCATGGGGCGGGAATTCCGGCTGAGCCTGAGCTTCTTTCACTACACCGACCTGGCGCTGCTGCTTATATGGTACGTTATCCTGGTCACCGCGGTGGACCTGATTAGCGCATGGATGCGGCGGCTTACCTTGCCCCCGCCGGGGCGGTAACTGGCTTCAACCAACCTGCAAGCCCCAGTGCAACCTGCGCCCCTGCAACTTCTCCAGTAGATTACAATTTAGACTATGCGGACCTTTCGGCGCTGTTCTCTAGCCCTTTTCCTGACGTGGCTGATTCTGGCCTCGGCCAGGACGGAATACCGTCCCACCGCCCTGGACCTGGCGTTGGCGCCCTACCGCTACAGCCTGTTCGGTTGGGAACTGTCCCATTTGCCGGACAAGTGGCTGCACAAGCTGGACGGCGCCCTGACCTGGTGGCAGAGGCCCGCCAGCGCCGATGAACTGGCCTGGGCGCGGGAGTACTTCTCCCTGGCCCAGCGGTCAGGCCAGTTGACCCGTTCCTTGCGGGCGGGCAGCCTCTCCCCGGAGCAGGTCCAGCAGACCCAGCAGGAGCTGGACAGTTTGGACCAGCGGCAGCAGCGGCTGCGGCCCTTCGTGGAACAGAATATCGAGGGGGCGGTAACCAACACCCTGGCCCAGAAGGGTATGATCGGCTGGTGGGGCGGCGTCTTTCCGCCGGTGGATGCGGCCTTTTCCGGGACACCCAACATCCTGGTCACGTCGCCCCGGGAGCGGATTGAGCGGCAGTGGGCGATTTTGCTGTCCCCCAACATGCAGGACCAGCAGATGGAGCAGGTGGAAGCGGAGGTGCGTAACGGCCGCGGGTTGTCGGCCATTGTGGAGGCTACCGGCGGAGTGGCTTCCTACCCCAGCGTGGTTTCCGACGCCTACGGCCTGCACAACGCCGTGGTGACGGTGGCCCACGAGTGGGTGCACCACTGGCTGGCCTTCCACCCCCTGGGACAGGGCTTTAATCAGAGTCCGGAAATGACCACGCTCAACGAGACGGTGGCCACCATTGTGGGGGAGGAAATTGGCGACCAGGCCTTTGCCGTCCTGACCGGCCAGCCCGTGAACCGAACTCCGTCCGAGGCCCGCCCGCCTGCCCCCGGCGCCTTTGACTTTAACGCCGCCATGCGGGAGACACGGCTGGGGGCCGAGGCGCTGCTGGCCCAGGGCAAGGTTGACGAGGCCGAAGCTTATATGGAGCAGCGCCGGCTTTATCTGGTGGAGCAGGGATACATCATCCGAAAAATCAACCAGGCCTACTTCGCCTTTCACGGCTCCTACGCCACCACCCCCGGGTCGGTCAGCCCCATTGGGCGGCAGTTGCGGGACTTGCGGGAGCGCAGCGGGTCGGTAAAACAGTTCCTGGACACCGTGGCCGGGTTTGGCAGCTACGGGGCGTATGAGGAGTATGTAGGGGGTGAGGTTCCAAGACCTTGACACTAAATACATTATCCTGATTGTAGAGGACTATCATGGCAACTAGAACTGACGCCTACCCCGACGTCGCCATTCCCCCCGGTGAATACCTCCTGGAGGAGAATGCAGCACGTGGCATGACCCGGAAGGAATTGGCGAGGCAAATGGGCATACCTGTCAACGCCTTCAATGAGATTATCAATGGGAAGAAGGCTATTACTGCGGAGACAGGCTTGCAGCTTGAGGCAGTCATGCCAGAAATTCCTGCCCGGTTCTGGCTAAATTTGGGAAGCGACTACCAGCTCACCAAGGCCTTGATTAAGCGAGGCGCTTAACCAAAGGTGCAGTTCGGTTCGCCATCATCCAAAAAGTTCTAAGAATGTGTTTAAAAAGTGCTGTGCACCACCAGCGCTCACCCTTCGACAAGCTCAGCAACTGTCTTGAATGTCAAGGGGTTTGCAATGCCAACCCAGGATTCCAGGCATGACCATGCTTAAGCATCGAGTTGAGAATGGTGAGCAGCTTGCGCATGCAGGC
>VGZV01000059.1 GCA_016872385.1 SAR202 cluster bacterium
CGGCTGGGGCAGCACCCCAAGCTTGCCCCGGCAGCCAATCACAGGGACCCGGCAACAATGCTTCGGTAACATTCCTGGATCAGTGAATCATCTGCCCTTCGGTAACATTCTTGTTTGAGTTGACACGGGCTGGCGCGATTTACAGAATGCTAGAGACTCGCACTCGTCTCCTTGCTGGGAGGCGGGCAGGCAGGTGCTACAATCCAGGTGCCTGTTGAGGCGCGACTGCGGGGACTGCTCAGAGCAGTTCTCCCCGAAATAAGGATGGCCGGTATGGACCAGCATATAGATTCGTTCCTCCAGCACCTCACCGTAGAAAAAGGGTTCTCCCGCAATACCCTGGAAGCCTACCGCAACGATTTACAGCAATTCGACGAGTTTCTTCGCTCGCGCCTGAACGGGACCGCTGGCAACAATCCCTGGGCGCAGGTGGATGTTAATTTGCTGAACGAGTACGTCACCGATTTGCGGGGACATAAGGGCTACCGGGAGACCACCACGGCCCGCAAAGTTGCCGCTTTGAAATCCTTTTTCGCCTTTCTGGCCATGAACGGCACCGTAGCGGAAGACCCCACCGAGAGCCTGGGTTCGCCCAGGGTAGGCCGGACCCTTCCCAAATGTCTTTCCCAGCAGGAGGTGACGCACCTGCTGGAAGAAGCGGCCCATGCGGGCACCGCCGAAGGGCAGCGGGACGCCACCATCTTGGAACTGCTTTACGCCACAGGCCTGCGGGTCAGCGAGCTGGTCTCCCTGAACGTTTCTGACATTGACTTTCAAGAGTCCCACCTGCGGTGCCGCGGCAAAGGCTCCCGCGAGCGCATCGTTTATCTTTACCCCAAAGCTCTGGCGGATCTCCGCCAATACGCCGACACTGTGCGCAAAACCCTGGTGGGGGACCGCAGCCAGCAGCCTGCCCTGTTTGTCAACCATCGGGGCGAACGACTCACTCGCCAATGGGTGTGGAGCATCCTCAAGACCCACGCTAAAAAGGCCGGCATCGGCGAACACATCACGCCCCATACCTTGCGGCATAGCTTTGCCACCCATCTGCTCCAGAACGGGGCATCTCTGCGCCACGTCCAGGAACTGCTGGGCCACTCCAGCATTTCCACCACCCAGGTTTACACGCACTTGACCAATGACCACGTGCACCGGGAGTATGAAAAGAGCCACCCCAGGGCCTAGCCCTCAGGATGGTCCTCCATTAAAGGGCCTCCCTTTGTTATGTTGCCAGGCATCCTTCGAAAGGTCAGGTCGAGCGGTGTCTGTCTGCCCACGGTAAGTCCTTCGGCTGAGGGATGGGCTTTTCTAACCAGATGCGTTACCTTGCACGCAGGGCTGATTCATTCCCGCAGAGCTGTGGGGGCGTCCCCTGGCGCGTCCCGTTGTCTACCAGGGCGCAGTGCAGTCTCGACAGGTCGGGACACCCCTACAATAAGGCGAGGGTGCATCACCCTGACTGTGTATGTAAGCCCTGATGCGCCTGCGGCATAATGTGGTATAGTGGTACCAAGGCGTAGAAACAGGTTTGCAGGCCTGAAAATGCGCCGTCAAAGCCAGTCCCAACGAGGAGCTTATCAATGGCGGGAAAGGGTCGCAGGGTAGCATCGCGACAGGCGGAACTGAACCGGAGGCGTCGCCGGCATGTTCCGGCAGGGGGACATCCCAGCAGCGGTGTAGCGGTGCAGGACCGTTTGGAAGGCAGCGCACCTGCTGGAACACCGGCCGGGACCGCCCAGGCCGCCCTCCGGCCCGCCTCTGCCGCGCCAGCAGCGCACCCTGGGCCTGCCTCGCGCGCCAGGGGCGAGGCATCCTCCATTTATAGCTACGTGGGGCCAGAAATGCGCCGCATTGCGCTGCTGATGGGCGCAGTTATCCTAATCCTGGTGATCCTCTCCTTTATTCTGAAGTAAACAACATGGCCCGGTCCGCCTTTGAGCACCGGCTGCGGGTAACTCCCGAGCGGCCTGGGGTGTACCTGATGAAGGACTCCCAGGGTGTGGTGCTGTACGTTGGCAAGGCTCGCGTGCTGCGGGACCGGCTCCGCACCTACTTCGGTTCGCCCGCAGGATTGATGCCCAAAATCCAGCGCTTGGTCGAACGCATCGCCGACTTCGAGTTCATCGTTACCGATACCGAGGCCGAGGCGCTAATTCTGGAAAACACCCTCATCAAGCGCTACCGTCCCTACTACAACGCCCGGCTGAAAGACGATAAGACCTACCCTTATCTCAAGGTTGACCTGGCGGAGGATTTTCCCCGCGTTTACATTACCCGCCAGGCGGTTAACGATGGCGGCAAGTATTTTGGCCCCTTTGCCAGTTCCAGCAGTGTGCGCCACACTATGGACCTGGTCAAGAAACTGTTTCCCTACCGCTCCTGCACCAAGGCCATCACCGGCAACGATCCACGGCCATGTCTGGAATACTTTATTCACCGCTGTGTTGCTCCGTGCAGCGGCTATGCCAGCCGTGAGGAGTACGACCGGGTCATCCAGCAGGTAATCCTGTTCATGGAAGGGAACACGGAGGCGGTGACCCAGCAACTGCATGGGCGCATGGAGCAGGCCGCCGATGGCATGGAATTTGAGCGGGCGGCAGTGCTGCGCGACCAGATACGCAGTATCCAGCAGGTGGCTGAGGAACAACGAATCATTGTGGATTCCAATCCCATCAGCGACATGGACGCCATTGCCTTGGCCCAGGGCGCCAACGAGACCTGGGTGGAAGTCTTCTTTGTCCGCTACCGCAAGCTCATTGGGCGGGACCACTTCTTTATGGAAGGCACCCACGACGAGTCCCCCGGCCTGGTCCTGGCCCAGTTCGTCAAGCAGTTTTACCAGTCGGCCTCGGCAGTGCCGCCCCATATCCTGGTTCAGCACCCCTTGGAGGATATGGAGCTAATCGGCAGCTGGCTGCGGGAGCGCCGCGGAGGTCCGGTCCGGGTGGTTTGCCCCCAGCGGGGCCATCAAAAAAAGCTCATGGACGTGGTGGCGGAAAACGCGGTCCAGGGGCTGTCCCAGCAGCGCGTCAAGTGGCTCAACAATTCCGACGTGCTTGGACAGGCCATGACGGAACTGCAAGAGGAGCTGAGTTTGCCCGCTGCGCCCACGCGCATGGAATGCTACGACATCTCCCATGTGCAGGGCACCAACGTGGTGGGAAGCATGGTGGTGTTCCAGGATGGGCGGCCCAAAACCGCTCATTACCGCCGGTTCAAAATCAAAACAGTGGAAGGAGTGGACGACTACGCCAGCATGCGGGAGATGCTGCGCCGCCGGTTCCGGCGTTTGAAAGACGCCCGCGCCCCGGTGGAGCCGGGGGATTCCAGTCCTCCGGCGGCAGCGGCGGACGCCTGGACTACTCTGCCGGACCTGGTCTTGATTGACGGCGGCAAGGGGCATCTGTCCGCGGCCCAGGAAGTGCTCCTGGAACTGGGCCTGGAACGTCTGCCGCTGGCATCCCTGGCCAAGGAAAACGAGTGGATATTTGTGCCCCATACTCCTGAACCCATCGTGCTGCCGCGCCAGTCCCAGGGCCTGTACCTGGTGCAGCGCATCAGGGATGAAGCCCATCGGTTTGCCATAACCTATCACCGTAGCCTGCGCAGCAAGGGCAGTCTCCAGTCTTCTCTGGACATGGTCACTGGCATCGGCCCCAAGCGCAAGCGTATGCTGCTGCGCCGCTTTGGCTCGGTGCAGGGCATCAAGGCGGCTGCGGTGGACGACATCGCGGCTGTCCCCGGCATGACTCGTTCCCTGGCCCTGCGCCTCAAACAGACCCTTTAGGCACATCAAGAACCACTGACAAAATGCCGAAGTTGTCACTACCCTGAGCGAAGCGAAGGGTCTGGGGTGTCCCCAGAAATGCCCCTTTCTTCCCCCTTTCCCGCTTTGCGGGGCTTGCCTCAAGACTCAATCATCGCACCGGCGGAGGCCGGTGCCCAGTTCCAAAACGGTCCAGGCTATCTACCAGGGTTTATAATCTACACAATTTGGCCTGCCAACACGGCCTATTTGTGTAGCTTCGCTTCCCCGCCGCCAGAGAATATTAGTTGGATTAAGATGGATCCTGCAGCCAATTCTGCCCTGCCTCCTGATGCCAGTCCGAAAGAGCAGGTCATTGGAACCGACGGTCGTCTCCGCGAAAAGCTGGTACTCCAGATTAGGGAATTGCTGGAAGCCGGCCAGCTGGAAGCGGCGCTAACCAGATTTAACCAGCTTCATCCTGCCGACCAGGGTGCGGTACTGGTAGAGCTGGCGCTGGAGGGTCGCAAGGGGGAATTACTGGATAAGCTTCCCCCTGATGTAGCCGCTGAAGTCCTGGAGCACCTGGACCCAGAGGAGGCGGTGGAAGTATCTGAGGGCGTTGCCCCGCCTGTACTCTCGCGCATCCTGGATGAGACTAGCCCAGACGTAGCGGCGGACATCCTCCAGGAGTTGCCGGAGGAACGGTCGCGGGAAGTGTTGCGGGGGATGCACGGCACCGATCAGGTGACGTCATTGCTGGAGCATCCCGAAGACTCCGCGGGCGGGGTAATGATACCTGGGTACCCTGCATTGCCGGAATCCGTCAGCGCTGGAAACGCTCTGGACCGGATTCGTCTGCTGTCTGCCGAAGACCAGGTTGTGCACACTCTTTTTGTGGTAAACCAGCAGCAGAAGGTGATAGGCTCCCTCAACGTAACGCAGCTGGCCCTGGCCCGGCCCTCCGCTTTGGTGGGAGAATTGGCGGACCGTGAAGTTATATCCGTCCGGGAAGATACTGACCAGGAAGAGTGCGCCCGGCTAATGCAGCGCTACAACCTTGGGCGCCTGCCGGTGGTGGATGCGGAGGGACGCCTGAAAGGCGTCATTGTGGCCGAGGACATTGTGGATGTGATGGCCGAGGAAGCTACCGAAGATATGTACCGCATGGCAGGCTTGCTGGGTGAGCGGGTTTTCGGCCCCCTGACTGCATCGCTGCGCAGCCGCCTCCCCTGGCTGTTTTTGAACGTTGCTACGGTGTTCCTGGCGGCCTGGGTAATCGGACTTTTCGAGACTACCATCGGCCGCCTGGTGGTGCTGGCGGCCTTTCTGCCGGTGGTAGCGGGCCAGGGAGGCATTGGCGGCACCCAGGCAGTCACCCTGGTGGTGCGGAGCATGGCCCTGGCGGGTGCCCCGGCGCCTGGGCACGCGCCTGCTGGGGCGGGAACTGGTGCTTGGCCTGATAAATGGCGCGTTATTGGGGTTGGTCGTAGGACTGCTGGCAGCCGCCTGGCAAGGCATTCCCATGCTGGGCATTGTTGTAGGGATAGCCATGCTGGGCAACATGCTGGTAGCGGGTCTGACAGGAGCGGGCGTGCCGCTGCTGATGCGGCGTCTGGGCCTGGACCCGGCGGTATCCTCCGCCATATTTGTGACCACCTGCACCGACGTGGCAGGCTTCACCATGTTATTAGGCTTGGCCACGCTGTTCCTGCATTTGCTTACGTGAGGTCAAGGCCCTTGTCTGGGCGAGGAGTACGGCGTCCAGCGCGCCTGAACCAGGTTGCTTCTCCTCTTCAGGTCAAGTACCATTGGGATGGCTGGCCCGGCCAGCAAGGAGCCGGCGAATGGTCAAAGTCTCCATCACATTGCCCAACAATGCTCAGGTGACCGTAGAGGCCGAAGAATCGGAAGTAGCCCACGGCATAGTGGGCATGGTCCTGCGGGACCTGCCCCTGGACCTGTTGCAGCCCCGCGCCCACGAGAATGGCAACGGCCATGCACCTACGGCGCGCCCGGAGCCTGCTCCCGCCGCGGCCGCTCACACCGCGCCGGGAAATGGCCTGCCGGAATCGCCAGAGATGGAGAAAGCCGCAGTGGTTCGGGCCGCTCGCGAGCTGGATGCGGAGCAGAGTGAGCGCTTTATCCGCTTTTGCCAGGCAGCCAATCCCCTGGGAGACATGCGGCGGGTGGTAGTGGCTGCGGAAGGGGCCAGACGGTTCCTTGGACAGCCGGATGTGGACATGGACTCCCTGGGCGCGCTCTTTGATCTGGCGGGCTGGCGGCGGCCCCACAGCTTTACCCAGACCCTGCGCAACGCCGCCCGCAGCAAGTTCCGCTGGCTGGAGCGCGTGCCCGGGCGAGCCGGAAGTTATACTGTTACCGAGGCGGGCCGGGCGGCGGCCCTGGACGGGTCTTAGCCATAGCCAACTTGACCAGATATCCTTGCCAACCCTAAGATGGTGGCGCTCCAACCAACCTCTGTCCGCCATTATCAACCAGGCAATATGGCAATATAAGGAGGGTCGGCGCTATGCAGATGTACCTGAACGGCCAGTGGGTGGACCGTCCCCGTACCATGCCTGTGGTAAACCCGTTCGACCAGTCAGTGGTGGATATTGTGCCCCGCGGCACTGCCGCCGACGTGGACCTGGCGGTGGCCAGTGCAGTGCGCGGCGCTGCGGTTATGGCCAAGCTGCCCGCCTACGAGCGTTACTCCATATTGCGCCGTGCCGCTGACCTGATTGTCCAGCAAACTGAAGATTTGGCCCGCACCATCACTTTGGAAGAAGGCAAGGTGCTGGCAGAAGGCCGTGCCGAAGTGGGCCGGGCGGTGCAGACCATCACCCTGGCCTCGGAAGAAGCCAAGCGGCTCCACGGCGAGACGGTGCCCCTGGATGCCGCGCCCGGCGCGGTGCGCCAGTTTGGATTCACCATCCGGGTGCCCGTGGGCGTGGTGGCGGCCATTAGCCCCTTCAACTTCCCACTGAACCTGGTCTGCCACAAGGTAGGCCCCGCCCTGGCGGCAGGCAACGCCGTAGTGCTCAAGCCTGCAGGCAACACACCCTTGTCGGCCCTCAAGCTTACCCGCATCTTGCTGCAAGCTGGACTGCCTCCCGAAGCCATTCAGTGCGTCACCGGGCCAGGCGGCGAAATTGGCGATGCGCTTACCGGCGACCCGCGGGTGCGCAAGATTACCTTCACCGGCAGCCGGGAAGTGGGTGACCGCATCTGCCGCAACGCCGGTATCAAAAAGGTGACTATGGAGTTAGGCTCCAACAGCCCCCTCATAGTCATGTCCGACGCCGACCTGGAGAAAGTGGCCGCCGCCACGGTGGCGGGCGGGTTTTCCAACGCCGGGCAGGTGTGCATCTCCACCCAACGGGTGCTGGCCGACCGGCGCATCTATGCCGACTACCTGGATGCTCTGGCCGCGCCGACCCGCGCGCTGACCTTTGGCAACCCCCTGGACGAATCGGTGCGCATGGGCCCCATGATTCGGGAAGCTGATGCGGTTCGGGTCAATCAGTGGATTCACGAAGCCGTGGAGCAGGGCGCCCGCATTGTAGTGGGCGGCGAGCGCCAGGGCACCATGCACGCACCCACCGTTGTGGCCGACGCCACGCCGGACATGCGTATCTCAAGGGAAGAGTTGTTCGGCCCGGCGGTGGCGGTCAGCCCCTTCAGCGACATTGATGAGGCCATTGCCATGGCCAACGACAGCCGCTACGGGCTTTCGGCGGGCATATTCACCCAGAACGTGGACTGGGCGCTGAAGTTCGCCCGCGAGGTGGAGTCGGGCAACCTGCACATCAACTCCTCTCCCCAATGGCGCGCCGACCTGATGCCCTACGGCGGGCTTAAAGACAGCGGTATGGGCAAGGAAGGCCCCGGCTACGCCGTGCTGGAGATGACCGAACTTAAAATGGTGGTGTTCCACATGTAGCGGGCGGCTTTGCCCAAAATGTCATTCTGAGTCCCGATGTAATCGGGACGAAGAATCTAAAATCCTGGAAATTTAGACCCTTCGTTTCGCTCAGGGTGACAATAATTGGGTGCAACACTTTTCTGAATGTCGAAAGCCGTACATTCTGGGCAAAGCCTTGTAGGGGGCAGCAATTAGCAGTCAGCCGTCAAGAGCCACCCGTCAGTGCGGGCAAACGTCGGCCGCTGAAAGCTGAAGGTCAATGGAAATCATTACTGATCCGCCCCAGCGCGCCCTGGTGGTCACGCCCCATCCCGACGACTGCGAAGGGGGCTGCGGCGGCACCATTTCCCGCTGGGTGCGGGAAGCCGGAACCCAGGTTGTGGTAGTGCTTTGCACCGACGGCGGCAAGGGGACCTCTGACCGCCGCCGGTCCCCGCCTCGCCTGGCGGCCTTGCGGGCCAAGGAGCAGCTGGCCGCTTCCAGCGTACTGGGGGCTGTAGAGACAGTGATGCTGGGCCATCCCGATGGCGGGCTGGAGGATGGACCGCTTTTTCGCAGCCAGTTGGTGCGGGAAATCCGCCGCCACCGGCCGGAGGCCATCTTCTGTATTGACCCCTACCGGACTACTACCCACACCCACCGTGACCACCGCATGAGCGGCCAGGTAGCCCTGGACGCTGCCTTTACCTACGCCTGGAGCTACCTGCACTTCCCAGAGCAGATTGCCCAGGAGGGCCTCCAACCCCACCGGGTGCGCGAGGCTTTCCTGTGGGGCACCGAGTCGCCGGATGCTTACGTGGATATTAGTAACTATCTGGAGGCCAAGGCCGACTCACTGTTGAGCCACGTCAGCCAGTTCCCCGATCCCCAGGGAAGGCGGGCACGCGTGGGCACTGCCGCCGCGGAGACGGGGAAAGCCGCCGGGCTGCCCTTTGCCGAGGGCTTTCGCCGCATACGCTTTGAGCTGGACACGGCCGCCTGGCGATATCTTCACGCCTGAAAGGCCTTAGGTGTGAGAATCTGTGCTGAAAGATCGCTAATACGTCCATGTCCATCCTTCGATAGGCTCTGAGCCTGGTCTGAGCCAGCCGGAGGGGTGAGCGGTTCCCCCCACTCGTGGTGAGCTTGTCGAACCATGAGCGGTCTATTTTTGTCACAAGCTCTGTGGGTCTCTGGGGAATTCTGCTCCAGCCTCGCTAAACCGCACGCCCTGAGTGTGCATCAGTGCCGTGGCGTTGCTGCGGGCGATGGCGCGCAGTACATTGGAAACAATTCCGGTGGTCTTACGGACCGTTTTGTCTGGGGCAGGGACCACGGCTGAAGGCTTTTCATCCAGCAGTCCCCAGCCTTCGGGCACCTGCCGCTGGGCAATCAGCCTGCCGGGGGCCATCAGGTAATGGTAGTCTGCGATGGCCAGAAAAGCCGGGTCGTGGAACTTGATGCTGAACCGTTCCAAGCGCCGCTGGTAAGCAGCTTCTTCGCGCTCCAGCCGCTCCCGGTCGGCGGCAGCCTTCCGATAAGCGGGCGTCTCCTGCTAACTGGTGGGTTGGCATTGCTGGGCGTAGCTGGCGGCCTGCTGCAAAATTTGTTCTGCCAGGCCGCGCCGGTCCCGGTGGCAGTCTTGCAGCTTCTGCAACTTAATCCAGTCGTTTAGGGTATGGTTGTCCCGCAGGAAGTCCGCCCGGCTGGCTTTGACTTCTACAATATAGATGGCGTTCTCCGGTCCGACTGCCGCCAGGTCCACCACCCTGCCTCCCGGCCCCTCCAGCTTGACCTCCATGCCAATACACCGGCACTGGGCGGAGTTGTAAAGCCATTCCCAGGCCGCCCACTTGAGCTGGTGGGTCAGCAGCGTTTCACCGCCGCGCCGGTAGGCCATGGGAAACAAACTCAACCAACTTTAGAATGCGATATATTACTTTGCTTTTAGTGCCAGTGAGTGCAGGGGCAACTCGACGGAGATGGGCCCTTCTGCCGGAAGTCTGGCCCGGTGGGCAGGGCCCATTTATGGATGCGCCTCTTCCGGTAGCAATTCCTCTGTCTCAAATGTATCCAGCAGGTCTTCCACCACTTGCGACAACTTGTCACTCTCTTGGTCAATGGTCTGCAAGAACTGCCGCTGGACTTCCGGAGGCCATACCATGTCCGGCTGCAGGAGTGATGTGCTGTAACCTTTGATAGAAGTGAGCGGGTTCCGGAAAGAATGGGTTAGCTCGGCCAGCAGCTCCCGTTCCAATTGGCCAGGCTCCGCGCCATCATGCAGCTCCTGGTGGGAATCTTGCAGCCGGCGCAATTGGCATGCCTGGCGCATGGCGTGGCGGCGCAGTCGGTAGGATTGCAGCGCTTGAGTAAGGTGGGCTGCCAACCGAATAAGGGTCGCTTTTTCCGCCGCAGTGAATTCGCCCGCACTGTGTCTGCGCTCCACCACCAATCTGCCGATAGTGTTCTTGTCCAGGCTCATGCCAACGTGCAAAGTAACAGGCTTTGCTGGTTGTTGCGAAGCTCCATGTCCGTTGGCTGGCGCAATCCCAAACTCGACGCTGTGAGTATGTTTCTTGGAAGCATTACGCCAGGATGCCCTGACCCAGTCCACCGGGACCAGGGCAGTGATGGCCTCAGCGACCCTGGGAAAGGCGGCATTTGCGTTGGAGGAGCAGGCCAGGGCGTAAACAGCCTCGTGGAATTCAGTGGTTGCTGCGGATTGGCCGTTATTCCGTTCGCGGGGCCACATTGCGGCCACCGATTTTCCTAAGTGGTTGGCTGCCTGCTGTAGAAACTCCTGATGGTAGCGCTGGTAAGAATTAGGGAAAGGGTGGGAAACGCGGACTGCGCCCACTACACTTCCACCAAAGATAATGGGCACGGCCAGTTGCGACCTGAGTAGTTTGCTGCACCGGGCTACTGGATAGTGTTGGTCCGTAAAGCTTTTCAAGAGCAAGTCGCCAACAATGCAGGGTTGGCCTGCAAACATTGCTTCCAGCCAACTGCAGAGCTTTACGGCTCCTCCGGCTTCAGTCAATTGGTGGGCGCCCTGGCCGGTGGCAAACACGCACTTGGCCCGTTTCCCCGCCGAATCCAGGGCGTAAATCCCCAGTTGGCTGAATTCCACCAGATTTCTTGTATGGCGGGCGAACTCCCGGCATACCAGCCCGAAGGTGCTTGATAGCACAGCTTTTTCGCCGATGGCCATGAGCGCCTTAACTTCCGCCACCCGGTGGACCAGGAGTTGGCGCAGCCGGAGGTTTTCCAAAGAAAGCGCCAGCGTTTGGGCCAGCTGGCGGGCAATGTGCTCCTCCTGGACTCCGTAGCTCTGCGGTGTTGGACCACGTAGCAGGGCCACACCTAGAATCTCTTCCCCTGTTTTGAGGGTAATGCTGAGCGATTCGGTGCGGGGACTGGGATTGATGACCGCGGCTTGTACCGACCAGTTGCTGCCCACAACGGCAAGAAAGGCTGCAATTTGGGGTTGGGGCGCCCCAAGGGGCATTACGGGCATGTCGAAGTTCTGGGCTGCCTGGCGTCCTGGGGATTCCGGCCAGTTGAAAATCACCGGCCTGCCTTCCACCTTGGCGTCTAAGACCACGAGGTCCAGGCGCTCCAGAGGCAGAAGTAGCCGTACCTGGCCCAGGAATTGGGCGCAAAGCTCGCGGATTTGAGAACTGCCGTCAGCATCGGCACTGGGGCGAATCATCCCTATCTCTGCCTTAACTGTGTTTGTTTTTACTGTAAAATTGCCACAGAGAATAGCATAATCTTTCGAAACGTGCCAGAGGTAACATGTTTTGATACTAGTTCATATTGGGTCCCGTCATTCCGGCGCAAGCCGGAATCCAGTAAAGTACGTCAAGCTGGAGCATTCCTGGGCACCGGCGGAAGCCGGTGCTACGGAGGGGGCCCAAGCGACTGCCCCACTACCCATGTTTTGGTTCATTGTTGGTTCACCAGCGGCCTAACGGCAGGGGCAAGCCTACGCGTGCGCTTCCGGCACGGCTGCTATCCCTTGGACTCAGACGTTTCTTGAAATAGCCGGTCAGTGCGGGCCGCCATAATAAAGTCGTTCCGGTGCAAGTTCTTGATTTTGTGGGTCCACCAGGTCACTGTAACGCGTCCCCACTCCGTCACCAGCCTGGGATGGTGGCCCTGCGCCTCGGCCAGTTCACCCACGCCGTTGGTAAACTGCAGTGCTTGCTTGAAATTGCGAAAGCGATATACCCGATCCAGCTTGCGAATGCCATCCTCGGTGCGCAGCTGCCAATCCGGCACCTGGGAATGCAGCGCTGCGGTTTCCCTCTCATCCACTGTGGGAGAATCGGCGCGGCAGGCCACGCAGACCTCCTGTGTCAGTTCCGTCATGGGCTTCCCTCAAATTTACGATTATTGAGCCTTGCATTAGTTGCTAAACTTGGCTACTAGCCCGCTCACCCTGAACCTGCCGAAGGGCGAACGGGCAATCCGCTCGTGGTGAGCTTGTCGAACCATGAGCGGTTTAAACCTTGAGGCAGGGGCTTGCAATAGGGCAATTTTAACATAGCAGCAGGGCCGGGACCGGGGCGCAGGTGGGGTCAGCCAGGGGCAATTGCATTTTGTTCAGCGCCGAAAACAAAATCCCCCCAGGCCCCCCTTTGCAAAGGGGGATGCAGGGATTTCTGCGTTGAAAGTCTTCCGCTGTGTTCAACTGCTGAGGCCCATCGCCTGTCTGCTTGGAGAATTGAAAGAACCTGCGGGGTCAGGACTTGCATGGTTGTCGGGTGGCGCTGGCAGGAGTATATTGCCCTTGATTTCCCATGCGATTGATTGGAGGAATGGCCAATGCTGTACGGGGCAATTTCCAACTCGTGGCGGGAGCAGCTTGCCAGCAAACGTTTAATTGAACTGGTGGAAGAGGCCCAGCGGCGCGGCGCGCGCCACGTGGAGTTGCGGCAGACCTGTTTGGGGGAATGTGAGACCGGCCAGGGAGATGACTGGCGTCCCGTGATGGCCCAGCTTAAGGCCATTGTGGACCGTTTCCCCTCCTTGACCTTTGATCTGGCTATGGCCTGGCCCTGCCTTAGCCGCCCCGCAGACCCTATGGGCGCGCAATTCCAGGCCGCATTGGCCGCCGCCAAACTGGTAGGGCGTACCAACCCCCATCTGCGCGTGGTAGACTCCGCCAAGTTCGACGCAGCCTGGGAAAAACCCCAGGACATCCCCGCCGTGGCAATGGGCGTGGCTGACCTGGCGCGGGAGGCTGCCCGGCAAGGCGTAATCTTCTCCATGGAAAATTCCGGACAGCCCATCCGCAGCATGGCCATGCTGGTCAAGGAGGCCAGGTCCCGTCTCGCCTCCAGTGCCCGGCCATATCTGGGACTCTGCCCAGACCCCACCAACCAGCTGCGCTCTTTCCCCCAAAGCAATCCCCTGGCGGAGCTGGATGCCGTTCCTCTGGATATAATTAAACTGGTGCATTTTAAACAGGCCAGGGCCGGCAAGCCTCACCCCACCGTGGACACCGGGGACTTGGACTGCATAAAGATGCAAGAAATTCTGGAAACGAAGGGCTACCGGGGAGTCGCCATCATGGAGATTCCGCCCCATTCCGATGTTTTCAATAACCTGACTGCCAGCTTTCGCTTTTTGGGCGCGGCCGCTGCAGGAGACTAGGGCATGACCGGCTTCTTGGATTACGCGGTTTCCATTCACTACGACCGGCGCCTGTACCGGCAGGACATTGCTGGGTCCAAGGCCCATGCCAGGATGCTGGCCAGGCAGGAGATTATCTCCCAGGCGGACGCCCAGCAGATTGTCCAGGGGCTGGAAAAGGTGCAGGGAGAGATAGAAGCGGGCCAGTTCCCCTGGGACCCGGCGCTGGAAGACCTGCACATGAACATCGAGCGCCGGTTGCACCAGCTTATCGGCCCTGCGGCAGGGCGTTTGCACACCGCCCGCTCCCGCAATGACCAGGTGGCCCTGGACATGCGCCTCTACACCAAGGAGACCATCGGTGGCACGGTCAAAGGCCTGCGGGGGGTCCAACGGGAACTAGTGGCATTGGCGCAGCGGTACTCCAGTGTGGTGATGCCTGGTTACACCCACGTCCAGCGGGCCCAGCCGGTGCTGGCGGGACACCATTTCCTGGCCTACTTTCAGATGTTCCAGCGGGACATAGGCCGGTTCCAAGACTGCCACCGCCGCACCGACGTTATGCCCCTGGGCAGCGGCGCACTGGCCGGCGTGCCCTATCCCACCGACCGGGAGTCGGTGGCGCGCGAACTGGGGTTTGGGGCCATCAGCCGCAACAGTATGGATGCGGTGGCTGACCGGGACTTTTTGCTGGAATTCCACAGCGCGGCGGCCATTGCCATGATGCACCTGTCTCGGTTGGCGGAAGAATTGGTCCTCTGGTCCAGCCGGGAGTTCGGCTTCATCAGGCTGGCGGACGAGTTCACCACGGGCAGCAGCATTATGCCCCAGAAACGGAATCCGGACTTTGCCGAGCTGGCCAGGGGCAAGACCGGCAGGGTGTACGGCCACCTCATGGGCTTGCTGACCGTGTTGAAAGGCCTGCCCCTTACCTACAATCGGGACATGCAGGAGGACAAAGAAGGGTTTTTCGACACCGTAGACACGCTGCAGGCCACCCTTTTGGTGTTCCAGGGCATGTTAAAGGGTCTGACTTTGGACACCGAGCGAGTCGCAAGCCTGGCCGGGGAGAGCTACATGCTGGCCACTGACCTGGCCGATTACCTGGTGGGCAAGGGCGTGCCTTTCCGGGAGGCCCACGGAGTGCTGCGGGAACTTTGCCGCTATTGCGAGGGACAGGGCAAGGGGCTGCAAGACCTGACGCTGGAAGAGTACCAGCGCTTCTCCAGGCATTTTGACCAGGGAGTTTACGGTGTGACCGCCCTGAGTTCAGTGTCGGCCCGGAATAATCCTGGCGGCACGGCGCCCCAGCAAGTGGCGCGGGAAGTGGAGCAAGCCAACCTCATTCTGGAGGCGGCGGGCGATGGCTTCTGAAGCGCGAATACTGATTGCGCCATCGGTGCTGGCGGCGGACTTCGCCAACTTGGGCCAGCAGGTTCGGGACGCCACAGCTGCAGGGGCTGATCTCATACATGTTGACATAATGGACGGCCGGTTTGTCCCCAACATATCCTTTGGTGAAGCCGTGGTGGACGCCATCCGCGGCTGCACGTCACTGCCGCTGAATGTGCACCTGATGATTGAAGAGCCTGACGCGATGTTGCCCCGGTTCATGAAATCGGTTTCAGACCAGGTGATCGTGCATGCCGAAGCCTGCCGGCATTTGCATCGCACCGTGGGAAGCATAATGGAGAAAGGTTGCCAGGCCGGGGTGGCCATCAATCCGGCTACGCCTCTGGCGGCGGTGGAGGAAGTGCTGCCTCTATTGGACCTGGTGCTGGTGATGACCGTTAACCCCGGGTTTGGCGGGCAAGTCTTTATTCCCCAAGCCCTGAGCAGGGTCCGGCGTTTAAAGGAGATTATCCGGCGGGAAGGCTACAAAGCTCAGGTGGAAGTGGACGGCGGCGTCAAAGCTGATCATACCGCCGTGGATTCGGTACGGGCTGGGGCCACCGTCCTGGTGGCGGGCACCGCCATATTTAATAAACAGGAACCAGTGGCCGACGCCCTAGCCAGATTGCGGGAGACCGTGCGGCAAGCTTAAGGGGTGGGAGTTTAGAGAGCGGCCAAGCTGCGGGCTACCCGGCGGGACTTGTGCACCGAGCGGAGGCAGCGGGTGCACACCTTGATCCTGATGTTCTGCCCATTGTGAAACAAAGTCTTCTGGTGGACGTTGGCGACAAAGGTCGTCTTGGTCCGGCGCTTGGAGTGGCTGACGTTATTCCCCGTCATTTTAGTCTTGTGGCAAATCTCGCACCGCATAGCTGGTGAGGGTCCTTCGTATTCTGGAGTCCCCGGCGACTGTGTACGCGTCGAAAGGGCAATTTAAAGGATTCGGTAGCTCAGGGTAACATACCGGCTTACTGCTGGCAAGTATGCGAATTGACTCACAATAAAAGTTACCGAAGGAGGATACGTTGCCTCAAAATGCGTGTTACCGAAGGGGAGGTAGACATGATGACCCGAGGCAGCGTGGAAGAGTACGTGACGGCGGTACAGGAAAGGTATAGGCGGGCCAGCCGCCGGGAGAAG
>VGZV01000060.1 GCA_016872385.1 SAR202 cluster bacterium
ACTTGCGCCGTTCATCCACGGTCATCTTCTCTTCACTCGCCATGATTCCCTCGGTAACATTTCTAGCTGAGGGAACCATACCCCTTTGGGTAACATTTTAGGTGAGTGAATACGCAGGGTTGCGTAATGTCCCGCGCCTGATATAATTGAGCTTGCCCAAAGGAAGGGCGGTTAGCTCAGTGGTTAGAGCGCCTCGTTCACACCGAGGAGGTCGAAGGTTCAAGTCCTTCATCGCCCACCACGCGATTGGGCCAGTCACCTAAACAATATCATGCCGAGGTGGCGAAACGGCAGACGCGCTGCGTTCAGGGCGCAGTGTCCATTTTCGGACGTGTGGGTTCAAATCCCTCCCTCGGCACCAAAAGTCAGCATGGCGCGCACCAGGAAGCCTTCCCCGGAATCACCAGCGGGCGCTTGTAGCTCAGTGGATAGAGCGCTGCCCTGCGAAGGCAGAGGCCGTGGGTTCGAGTCCCACCAAGCGCGCCACCTCCAATTCACACCCCATTTGCCCACCCAGCATGTTGACAGCCCTTGAAATTGGTGTATAGTATCCCTAATTACCGCAAGCCAGACACGGTGACTACTCCTCATCACTTTCTCCCCATCTCCTCGATGAAAAGCGTCATTATGTGTGCTTGGGAAATCACTTTCAGGTTACGATGGCCGACCGAAAAGACTGGATTAAGGTAGGACCCTATCTCATCGATCCCCGGCTCCTGGAAACCCGGCCCACCGGAAGGTGCGTTATACAACAGTGCCGCGCCATGTGCTGTGGCTATGGCGTATGGGTTGACTTGGGGGACGCCTCCCGCATTATCCAGGAAGCAGACGTTATCCTGCCAAACCTTCCCCAAGACCGCCAGGACATCAGCAACTGGTTTGACGGCGAAGTCAAGGAAGATGCAGACTTCCCCACCGGCTGGAAGGTCGGCACAAATATCGCTCCGGACCCCACCAATCCGGTAGGCACCCACTGCGTTTTCCAACTGCCGGACCACAAGTGCGGCTTGCAGGTAGCCAGCGTGGCGGCCAAGCGGCACCCATGGGACCTCAAGCCCTTCTATTGCGCCCTCTACCCCGTCACCCTGCTGGACGGCACCCTGCAGTTGGACGAGGAAAACGAGATTTATAGAGAAGGCGGCACCTGCCAGAGCAAGACTGGAGTGCCGGTTCCCCTTTATATTCTGCTGAAGGACGAACTGGTTCTGGCCCTGGGCGAAAACGGCTATCAGGAACTGTGCGCCAAAGCCCGCGAGCTTAAGGGAGGCTCCCGGTGAAAATTGGCCTGACCTACGACCTCAAAACCTCTATTCAGTTGCGGCCCGGCGGCGCTGACGACGAGGCGGAAGAATACGATCCCCCAGGTACCATTGACGCCCTGGCCAGCGCCGTTGAGCGGCTGGGGCACCAGGCCGTGCGCCTGGGCGGCGGGACCGAGTTTCTGGACAAGGTCCGGATCAACCCGGTGGACCTGGTGCTCAACATTGCCGAAGGGCGGGGCACCTACCGCAGCCGGGAGGCCCAGATCCCCAGTGTTCTGGAAATGCTGGGCATCCCCTACTCGGGGTCTGACCCATTAACGCTGGCGGTGGCGCTGGACAAGCCCGCCGCCAAGATTATGGTCCAATCCGCCGGAGTCAGCACTCCTGCCTGGGTAGTCATCCAATCTCCGGAACAACTCCCCTCCATTGCCCGATCCGGGCTTCGCTTCCCCATGCTGGTCAAACCCAGCTATGAAGGCTCCAGCAAGGGCATCCGCCAGACCTCCCGCGTTGCCAACGATGCCGAGTTGCGGAACGCCGTCCGGCAAGTCACCAGCCTTTACCGGCAGCCTGCCCTGGTGGAGGAGTTTATCTCCGGGGCCGAAGTCACTGTGGGAGTGCTGGGCAATCAGCCGCCCCGGGTGCTGGCGGTAATGGAAGTGGTGCCGCGCCAGGGACGCCATCCTGACTTTATGTACAGCCTGGAGGTCAAGCGCGACTGGGAAGCCCTGGTACGGTACCAGAGTCCTCCAGAGTTGCCCGCCGCTTGCATCAAAGACATCGAAGATGCCACTATTGCCGCCTACCAGGCCCTGGGCTGCCGCGATCTGGCCCGCCTGGACTTCCGCATAGATGCCAACCACCGGCCCTATTTCCTGGAAGCCAACCCCCTGCCGGGCATGGGGGTTTACAGCGATATGCCCATCCTTGCCGCGCTAGCTGGGATGAGCTACCAGCAACTGGTGGAACAGATTCTTGACGCCGCCATCCAGCGTTGCGGCTTGGCCCAAACTCAGCATGCGCATCACCATCGTCTATAACCAGCCAGCGCCTTCGCGCTACGACGAGGTGGGCGAAAGCCTGGCCATCACCTCTGTATTGGACTCAGTGAAGTCCGTGGAGGAAGCCCTGAAGGCCCGCGGCCATAGCGTGTCCCGCCTGGGTCTTACCCCCCCCTGGGAGGCCGTGGCCTCGGCCCTGGGCGCCATAGACGCCGGCGTGGTGTTCAACCTGTTTGAAGGCTTTGACGGACGCTCGGAGACCGAGTGGATGCTGGCCCGGGAACTGGAAGCCCTGGGGCGTCCTTATACCGGGGGGTCTTCGGCCACGCTGGAGTTGTGTCTGAACAAGGCTCAGGCCAAGGAGCGCTTCCTGGCCTTGGGCATCCCCACCGCCAAATACCAGTTGCTGGAAAACCAGCGTCTGGACGAGTTTGTCCTGCCCTTCCCAGTCATTGTCAAGGCTGCCAGGGAAGATGCTTCCCACGGCCTTAACCAGGACAGCGTGGTGTATAACCGGGAAGCGCTGGCCCGGCAGGTGGAGTATATCCAGGAACAGTATGGCCCGCCGGTGCTGGTGGAGCAGTTCCTGCCCGGCCGGGAGTTCACCGTTTCCATTGTGGGGGGAGCCCAGCCCCGCATGTTTCCGCCTTCGGAGTTGCGTTACGCTTCGGAATGGCATGGGCCGCCCATTATGACTTACGCCGCCAAGTGGTGGCCGGATGACCCGGCGTACAAGGCCACCACCATTTCCTGGACTGATCATATTCCCAATGCCCTGGCCAGGCAGATTGAAGAGGTGGCCCTGGCAGGCTACCGCGCCGTAGGGTCGCCGCCTTACGCCCGGGTGGACTTGCGGGCCGATGCCCAGGAGCGGCTGCACATTCTGGAAATAAACCCCAACCCGGACCTGTGGCCGGAAGCAGGATTGGCCAGCCAGACCAAGACTGGAGGCTTGGAGTACGTTGATTTAATTGAGACCATTGTAAAATTGGCCCTGAATGTGGAGCACGCCGGTGAACGTCCAGCTTCGACCCATGCAGCCTGAAGACGTGGCTCCCCTGGTGGACATCACGGCCCGCACCGGGTTTTTCAGGCCCGATGAAGTAGCGGTGGCTGAAGAACTGCTGGCCGATTGCGCCGCCAAAGGCGACAAGTCGGAGTACTGCACCTGGGTGGCAGAGGACGAGTCAGGGCTTAAAGGTTATGTTTGCTTTGGGGCTACGCCCATGACCCGCGGCACCTGGGACGTATATTGGATTGCTGTGGACCCGGGCTGCCAGGGCCGGGGCATTGGCAAGAAGTTGATGGAACTGGCCGAAAACGAAATCCGTAAGAAGCAGGGCAGGCTGGTGCTGGTGGAAACCTCATCCCAGGAGCTTTACGAGCCTACGCGGCAGTTCTACACGCGCCTGGACTACCAAATAGTAAGCAGAATCGCCGACTTCTACGATATTGGGGATGACCGCCTGATTTATGCCAAGTCTTTGACCAGCGGAGGTGGTACTGCGATGCCGATATAGGCTGTGTCGCCGGGCCTCCCGGAAAAGACGCGCACATATCACACCAATAACAAGGCATAATAAGGAGCATCGCAATGGCCACCAAGACCGTGGAGATCAAGGAGCCTCCAAGCCAACGAAGCGGCGCCGAGACTCTTAAACAGCACATCTGGGACGTGCTGAAGCCCACCCCTGAGCAATGGAACGACTGGAAGTGGCACTTCCGCAACCGTTTCAACACTGTGGAGAAGCTGGCGCGGGTCTACCCCCTTACGCCCACCCAGAAAAGGCAGTTGGAGCTGGTCAGCGTCAAGTACCCATTCTCCATCACGCCTTACTACTTGTCGCTGGTCAGGCCCAACGACCCCAATGACCCCATTCTGATGCAGTCCCTGCCCTCCTTTGAAGAGCTGCTGCACGCGGACATGGGCGAAGAGGACCCCCTGCATGAGCAGGATGACTCGGCAGTGCCGGGCCTGGTGCACCGGTACCCTGACCGGGCGCTGTTCGTCATTACGGACATCTGCCCTCTTTTGTGCCGCCATTGCACCCGCAAGCGGGAGTGGGACGGCGGCAACTGGTGGTTCCGCAAGACGCCCCAGTTGCAGGCCGCGCTGGATTACCTGGCCAAGACTCCAGCCATCCGGGACGTTATCATCTCCGGCGGCGACCCGCTGACCATGGACAACGAAGGCCTGGAGTGGATACTTAGCCGCCTGCGGGCCATTCCCCACATCGAAATGATCCGCTTCGGCACCCGGTTCCCGGTGGTGCTGCCCCAGCGTATTGATGAGGGGTTCACCAGCATCTGTGACAAGTACGGACCAATCTGGCTGAACACCCATTTCAACCACCCCAATGAAGTCACTCCCGAAGCCGGCCGCGCCGCCCGTGAACTCCTGCGGGCAGGCGTACCCGTCAACAACCAGAGCGTGCTGCTGCGGGGCATCAACGACAGCGTGGAAGTCTACACCAAACTGGTGCACGAACTGCTAAAAATCCGGGTGCGGCCCTATTACCTGTTCCATGCGGACCAGGTGCGCGGGACTGAGCACCTGCGCACGCCGGTAGAGACGGGCCTTAAAATTATTGAGGCCCTGCGCGGCCACACCTCCGGCCTGGGCGTGCCCACCTTTGTGGTGGACGTGCCCGGCGGCGGCGGCAAGATACCCCTCCAGCCCAACTACGTGCTTTCCTGGGCCGAAGACGAAATTGTGCTGCGGAACTTTGAGTGGAAAATATTCCACTACCGAAATCCCCGTCCCACGGACCACAAAGGCACGGCCAAGTCCGCCCCCAAGCCAGTGGCCAAGACCGGCGCCCGCAACCATGCCAGCGGACACGGGCAAAAGCAAGTACCCGTGCGGCCTCTGTTCTGATTCCCACCTCCCAGTTACCCTGAATGATAGAGGGGACGCTCCCTGATGGGAGCATCCCCTCTCGCTTTTTAGGAAGCTATCCCGAAATCCCTCACCTCCCTCGTCCCCCTCTCCCCTCCAGCGGGCATTGCCTCAAAAGTGTCATCCTGAGTCCCGATTGCATCGGGACTCAGGATGCCAGTTTCAGTCAGGCGCAGGTGTTTTGAGGCAAGACCCGCCCGGCGGAAGAGGGGGAAGAAATGTTATCGTGGCGGATACCCCCAGACCCCCGGCCCAGACGAGTCGGGGCACTCCCCAAAGCCACATTTCGGGATAGCTTCAGGGATTCGGGCGCGCTCAGGCCAGGTGCTGGCGGAAAAACTCCGTTACCCGGGCTACGTACTCCTGGGACTGGCGGGCGTAGGAACGGATGTGGCCGCTGTTAGGAATAATCCACAAGGGATTATCGGGGTTATTGGCTGCTTTATGCAGTTCTACAGTTTCTTCCACCGGCACCACCCGGTCGTTGGCCCCGTGGATGAAGAATATCGGCCGCGGAGCAATGCTCGCCACCACTTTTACAGGACGCACCTTGCTGAAATCTGCGCCCACCAACCATTTCCCCGCCAGCACTATGGGCACCACAAACCACGAAGGCAGGAAAATGAAGTAGAAGGGCACCCGCCGCAGGTAAGGGATGTAGTCCAGGAACCCGCTGTCGCTGACCACGGCGCGCAGGCGCGGCTCCCGGGCTGCCACCAGGGTAGCCACAGCTGCACCCAGGGAGAATCCGATTAGACCAATGCGCTCCACCGGAAAGCCGCGGGCCTCAACGTAGTCGATGGCTCCCAGCAGGTCCCATTGTTCCCGGTCGCCTGCGGAGTTGCGTTTGCCGCCGGATTCTCCCCTGCCCCTGTAATCAAACAGCAAGACACTGAACCCTTGCTGCACCAGGTCATTGCCAAGGGACAGCGCTTGTATTCCAGGGCTGTTGCGGTGGTGTTCCTCCCCAGGCGCCAGAACAATGCAGCAGGTAGCTTCCGGGGCTGGCAGATACCAGCCCTTTAAAAGGACTTTGTCCCGGCGGCTGGGAAAGGCAACATCTTCATGGTGCAGGCCAAACTCTGATGGATGGCCCCACACCTCGTAGCGAGAGAGCACGGTCAGGCTGTGGGCCACCCATCCTGCCACGCCAAAAATCAGGCCCAGTGCCAGCACTGCCACTGCCGCCGCCACTGCAATAACTATCACCAGCCACATGGCGTGCCGCCAGCCGGTCCGGGCTTAGGCCTACTCGCCCGGAACCAGCATACCCAGTTGACGCCGCTGGCCCCAGTCCAGGTCTTTTTCTTCCAGTTCCTCATCGAAATAGCCGTGGCCGCGCTTGCACACAGCCAAGGCCCGGTGGGTCAGCAGCAACGAAATGTGGCGCACTACTTCGTCGGGCACGCCCGTGGGGAAGAAGGACTTGGGGTGCATGTCACAGTCGGTGTTCAAGTAGTCCACCGCCAGGAACCGTCTATCGGTGGTGTAGCAGATCTCAGTGGTGAAAAACTCCACCCCAGAGACTCGGGCAATATCTTTCACGATCTTTTTCAGCCGCCCCAGCCGGTAGACCTTTTGCTGCAAAGGCGTGACCAACTGGTACTGGTTGGCGGGAGGCTCCCACCAGCAAGGAATGGCCTCCCCCAGAATGTGGAAGACCCGGAACCAGGCACGGTGCCCTTCCAGGTCCCTGGGCTGGATACGCTCCTGGACCAGGAATGAGTCCGAATTGGGCGCCAGCTCGGCGCACTGGAGCAGGTCCTGCTCGGACCTGCTGTTGATGTTGACACCTACGGCGCCGCCGCCCCAGCCAGGCTTGACCACAAAAGGCACTCCCAGGGTGGCTTTGAGCTCATTGGTGACACGGAAGGAGGCCAGCCCGTCCCGGGGTACAATTATGGACCGGGGAACCGGCACGCCGTTCTGCTCCAGCACCGGGTGAAAGCGGCCCTTGTGGGCAGCCAGAGCGCCCAAGTCCGGGTCGTTAATTACGTATCCGCCAGCCGCCTTGACTGCTTTAGCCAGGGCAAAATAGGGGTTGCCGTCCTCACCCGCATCGGAGGCCATGTCCACCAGCACCTTCACTCCCACTTCCCCTTCCTCAATCCGGCGCAGGAACTCGCTCACCCAGATTGGTTCCACCAAAAAGAAGGGCAAATTGAACTGACCGCAATACTCGCGGAATCGAGATGCGAAATAGCCCTCGGCAGCGGCCAGGGCAACATCGTAATACTGGACCATCCAACTCCTCCCAGGAATATCAGCCAGTAATGAGACCGGGATAAGGCGGGTCAAAACCCTGGGTAGTTTACCATTTCCTTGCGGCAACGCCAGCAGCAAAATGCAAACAAAAGGCCAAGGGATTACTCCCCTGACCTTTTGTGGAGTGCCTAACTCTCCCTATTGAGGAAGCCGTCAGCCAATCTACTTGGGCTTGGGCTTGGGTGCGCCGGGCTTGGGTGCGCCGGGCTTGGGCATACCGGGCTTAGGGGTAGTCATGCTCTCACCTCCTTTTTATTAGGATTCATCCCACTTCAGCCCAACAAACTGAAGGAAGTCGTCAATGTCTTTATGCTGTGAGGCGGGATCCTCATTCCACTCTTTAATCTTTTCCAAGTAGGCGTCTTGCTTCTGATGGAAGAGGATATAGTTCTTGCGCAGGGGCGGCTCTGGAACCAGCTCATCGGTGGCGTGCCTGCCGAAACAGGGATTCTCCATAAGCCGGAATGGGCCATTGATGTTGGCGGTGTCCACCGGCTGGAAAGGATACTGGCGGCAGACTAGCGGTTTGAAAGAGTGTATGGAGCAGACGTTGTCTTTGACGAAGATGCAACCAACTTCCCCGCCTTCCAAATCCACGCGATTTAGTCCCATGACTAGCTTGCCGTGCTTGGTCTGGAAAAGCTGCGGTTGATAGGACTCGTCCAGTGGACCTTGGAAGTCAGTCTCTCGATAAAAGGTTATAAAAGAAGACATGGGGCGGTGGAGGGAGGACTGGATGCGCTGAACATCTTCGGGGAGAACCAGGGGGACGTATTGCTTGCAGCATTCACCACACAGGGTACAGCGCCACTTGATCATAACGCCTTGACCCCTGGGTGCTCAGGACTACTCATATATGCGACGGCCGCCCTTCGTCGGCCCTTTGGTGTTCCCACCCCTGCACAACTTGCCTCTAACACCGAGGGGCATTATAGGCCCTGCGTTCAGTCATGTCAATAGCCTGGTCATGCCGCAACTTGCCTGTTTTCTTATCATATTCACAACCATTTAACACTAAGATATGGTGCTTTAGTTACTCAAAATAACTATTTATGGCATTAAATGAATCAGACATTTTGGTGAACAAGCCTTCTCGCCGTTGACATATGAAAGGTTTGGCGGCCTTCACAGCCTAGCCTCCCATGAGCCCAGGCAGCGTCTCCGCCAGCCCCTGACGGATGAGCTGGATGGCGATGGCCGCCAGCAAAAGGTAGGCAATTTTGGCAAAGGCTTGAAGGCCGCCGCGCCCCAGGAACTTCACGATACGCTGCGATTGGCTGAACACGACCCAGGCTATTATTATGTTAGCTACAAAGGCGGCGATAACAGTCCAGATGTTATAAAGCCCGCTAAGCAGAATTAGCATGGAGATGGTCGCTGGGCCTACCAGAAGCGGAGTGCCCACCGGCACCACTGCCATCAACTCGTTGGATTCCGGGGGAGCCGACTCAGTGGAGCTAAGCAGTTCCCGCAGGGAAAGCACCAGCAGGATAAGCCCCCCGGCGATGAGAAAGTCAGAGACCTTAATGCCCAGCACCAGAAAGATGCCCCGGCCCAGGGCCAAAAACAAAATCCCCACCGCCAGGCCTGTGAGCAGCGCGGTATTGATAACCCTGGCTTGCCGCTGGACTGGCACTTTAGCCAAAAACGGCACCAGAAAGGGCACGATGGTCAGCGGGTCCATAGCCACCAGAAGGGGCAAAAAGACCAGGAGAAACTCCCTCAACCAGTTCCAGGGCTGTGTAAATTCCATGTTTGTTGCAGGCTTGGGGCAAAATGAATTTTTGAACTATTGCTGGCCCCCGCCGTTAGGGAAATGGTCCTCGCTGGGTTGCTTCGGCTGCCGGTCCTCCAGGGCGGAGCGCAGCCGCCTGGCCGCATCGGGCGCCAGGGTTTCCGAGGCATCCAGGGCGCCACGAATGGCTTCTGCGGCAAATTCGTCTTCACCCTGGCCCAGCCGACGGGCCGCCTCCCGGGCCGCTTCAATGCTATGAATGGCAGCTTGCACCACGTCCGCACCCACCTCACCAGCGCCCACTACGGCGCCATATGCAGCGCTGTGGACCGCTTCTCGTACATCTGCGGAAGTCTTTGACAAGGCGTTGACTACCCCGATGACCGCCCCGGTCACCAGTTGGCCCAGGTCTGCCGAGACCTCCCCAGCCAGGTGCAAAGCGCCCCGGGTTGAATTCCGCGCCAGGTCTGGGCCCGCGCTGCCCAGTTCTTGGGACTCCTCCACAATCTCAGTCAAAGTTTGACCAATCCGCTGCGCCAGCTCATCGGCCACTGTCCCGCCGTGACTGGCGGCAGCTGCCGCCGCCCGGACTGAAGCTGCCACTTGATAGGCTGTCACGCCCAGGGCCACGTCTGCTCCAGGCACGCGCCGGAGAAAGTGGTAGGGCAACTGGACCACCGCGCCAACCCAAGGGACCGAGGTAACCGCCTGGAAGCCGGTGCGAGCCTGGGCGGTAAGTTGGTCCAGGACTACTTGACGGTCTACTTCACCCTCTTCCCGGATAGTAGCCAATATATTCAGGACAATCAGTCCGAGGATAAAAGCCAGGATGAAGAGAAAATCGAAACCGGCCATTTTGATTACTGGAAGCTGGATGGTGCGTCCGGGATCAATCCACTGAAGCGTCAAGTTCAGCTGGTGCCCGCTGAAAAAATCCGCCAGCAGGCCCCCTGCCAGTGGCCCCAGCCCACCGCCCATGCTGATGGCCAGGGAAGCCACCGTGAGGTAAGCCCCTGGGTGTTCCTTGGGGGCCAGCTTCATGCGCAGGGTCATATCCGTCAGACCCACGCTGGAAGCAGCCACTCCAGCAAACACATGCAACCCCGCCAGCAGGGGCAGCGTGAGGATGTGGGGCCCCGGCCGGCCGGTAAATGTCCATCCCAAAATCACCGCCAGGTATAAAGACGCGCCCAGGGAAAGCACCGCCTTGCTGCCGACCTTGTCGGACATTGGCCCCCAAACCCGGGAAAAGACCACGGTGGAAACCTGGCTCAGCACGGTAAGCATGATGACCACTGGCAGGGGAACACCCAACTCCCGCAGCATGTAAACTGCAAAGAAGGGCACCGCCAGGTTAATGGCAAAGTTCCAAAGGAACAAAAACGTTAAAAGATGCCGGAAGTTCTCATCTTTCAGTGGGGCAGCCAGCACCCCCAGAAAGCCCGGACGGGGGCCTTCGGGAACGTGCATCTGGGGCTCCGGCACCCGCATCATGCAGGCCAGGCCGGACCATCCAAAAAAGACCGCGCCAGCCGCGAAGGCGAAGGCATAGCCCAGGATTGGCTGATCTGGGACAGCCCTGGTCTGCCAGAGCTGAATTAGCCATGCGGCGCTCAGGCCCGCCGCCGCCGCCGCCGCAGTTGACCAGCGCTGCCTCAGGGAGAAAAAGCCGCCCAGCACCGGCTGGGGCACCAGGTCCCGCACCCAACTAAACCAACTGGCGTTGACGAAGGCGTTGGCGATGCCCCGGAAGGCCAGGAAGGCCAGCAGCATAGTGACTGCGCCGCCGCTGGGATAACTCAGTAGGAACGGAATCAGCGCTATGGGGATCCATACTGATTGGGCGACCAGATAGGCTATTACTGCCACGCCCTTGCGCTGGCGCAGCCGTTCCACCAGGAAAACCGCTGGTATTTGAAAAGACTGGGCGGCCAGGGGAAGGGTGGCAATGACGCCAATTTGGAAGTTGGAGGCGCCCAGGGCCAGGGCAAAAGCCGCCAGAAACCCGCCGGAGGTTATGCCGTCCAGCGCGGCGCCAAAAGCCGCCTGGGCAACACTGAACCGTTGCCCGCGGTCCCTTTCCTGCTCCGACAGCACTTCCCGCAGGCGGAACATTGACTACAGCACAGAGCGCCCGCTCAGCGGGCTTGGGGCGTAGGGGGGTAACTGGAGGAGTTGGGACGCCGCCGGTCAGGGCGAGCCGGCAGCAGGCCCATCCGCTGGAGCCAGTGCCGTACCACGTGGAACCAAGTCTTGCCCCAAAACCAGAACAAAATTATAGTCGCCACCGCCACCATGCCCGCCAGCAAGGTCAAGTAGCCCCACCGCCAACCCAATTCGGGCATATATTGAAAGTTCATGCCATAGATGCTGGCCAGCAGCGTTAGCGGCAGGAAAATAGCGGCGATGCGTGACAACGATCGCATGCTCTCGTTCTGCTGGATGACGACGGCAGAAAGGTAAATAGTGAGAATGGTCTCAATCCGGTCCTGGAGGTTTTCAATGGTGCCCATGATCCGGGTCATTCTGTCGTGGACGTCCTGGTAAAACAGCTCCGCTTCCGTGCTGATGTTATCAAACTCCTTGTGGCTGAGGCGCGCCAGCACTTCCACCTGCGGTGTGGTCAAGCGGCGCAGGCGCAAGCTGGAGCGCTTTAGCTGCAACAGGGTTTCCAGAATAGACTGGTCCGCGGTCTCAAAAATCTCTTCTTCAATGTCGTCCGCCCGTTCTCCCAGCTGGCTAAGGGGCGGAATGATGCCTTCCACCAGGGAATCAATCAAAGCATGGGCCAAGAACTCGGCGCCACGGCGCATGACCCGGCCCTTGCCCTCCTCCATCTGCTCAATAATCATAACCACGCTTTTCAGCGGGAAATTGTGATTGCTCACCACAAAATGAGAGCCAACAAACAGGTCAAGTTCAGTGACTTCCACCAGGTCCGCGGCAAGGGAATAATTGATGGCGTGAAGAATCAGGAAAAAATACTCGCCATAGTCGTCCACTTTCGCCGGATAAACCCTGGTCTCAAGGCACGCTTCAATGGCCAGCGGGTGGAAATGGAAGTTGGCATCCAGAAACGTGCCGTCCGCAGGACCGGTATCAAATATGTCAACCCACAGCAGTCCTTGGCCAGACTCATACACCGATTTGACGTCCTGCTCGGTCAGCCCCTTCTGCAGGTCGCCTTCTGGTGTCATGTAGTATGCTTTGAAAGGCATAATGCGCTCCTGCGTTCAATCCCCTCACCCACTCATGGATACGATGCCACTGCAAGTCATGCTGCAATAAGATGAGCTAGGTGCGCGCCCAAAAACGCCGTTTGGACGGCCATTTGCGGATCTCTCTCAGCCGCACATCTCCCTGGGGGTCCAAATACAACTCCTCTTCACCAGGCGCACCACCATCTGCATCTGTTTCTCGGAAGTAAAGGGTAACCCGGTAGTAGCCTTCGGCCTCCACCACCTCTTTAATTGTCCAGGAAATGTCTTTACCCGCCATGCGCCCGTGATAAGCCGACTGGTCCTGGGCTACCGCCTCCAGGGCGATGACTTTGGCATCCTCGGGAGACCGGAGCCGCCGGGGTGCCCCAGACGTTACCAAGCCGGGCAGCATTTTCTGGTTGACAATAATACCACTACTTGGGGTCTCGGTGTATATAGGTTCCTTACCGTCCGGAGGCGCTAATGAAGGGGCTCCCCCTTCTCCCAGGAAGGTCCGGCTGACGGCGCTGACCAACTGCCCATGCATATGAGTCAGGCTGCGAATTGCAATAAAGATGAGAGCCGCAATTACCACCAGCGGCAGCGGCGCAGCTAAAGAATTTAAGGAAAGCAATTCCAGCACCAGCGGCAAAGACCAGATGCCAATCAACAGAATCACGGCCGCAGAGGCCACATCGCGGGCTACGTTGCGCAGCCGTTCGTGGCCTATGCCCTGAATTCCTCCACGGCGCAGCAACAGGCGGGACGTGGCGGCATCGGAGAGGTGCCGCAGACCGCGCCACAGAGCCACCACTGAAGGGACGCAAAGCAACAGTGTGGCGATGCCAATGATGTTCCCCAGGATGCCCGTAGATATTCCCAAAACTAACGAGAGTTCGTTGCCAAACCTGGCGGCAAACGCGCCGCTGGCCAGCAACACAACTATTATTGCCAGGTTGATGCCGATGGGTATGGTAAGCCGCCGGATTTGAAGCGCCTTCTCACGATCAAAGCTGCGGCTATTGGGGAGACCCTCTGACCTGCGGGCCTGGGGAAGCAATATCTGGTCGGTCTCACCACCATAGATATTGCCCCCAGAAAAGCCCTGCAAAGCCAACGAGGCGCTGGACGCCGAACGCTGCAAGAACTTGGGTGAAATGTGCTGGAACAGATCAGCTATCCGATCGGGGGACCGGGCAATGTATGGGTAGATCAGCGATGTGACTGCCGTGACGCCCGCAATTACCTGATACATGAAGGCGCCGATGGCTTGATGCTCCACCCCAACCTTGACCATAGCCAGGGAAAATTCACCAATCTGCGGCATGCCGGTGCCAACACGAATGGGCACCCGCTCCGGCTGGCCTGTCACAAAGCTGCCCGCGGTGTTCCCCAGAATCTTGCCCACAATAAATACCGCTGAAATCAAAAGCGTGGGGATCAGGAAATCCACGATGACACGTACATTAATCAACATGCCAATGGACACGAAGAACAACGCGCCAAACATATCCCGGATTGGCTCGATTATCTCAGTGATGTGGGAGGACTCCTCCGTGTCGCCAATCACAGCGCCAATCAAGAAAGCGCCGGCCGCCGCCGACAGGCCCAGAGTCTGGCCCACCAGGGCCAGCAAAAAACACAGGGCCAGGCTGGCCAGCAAGATGGTCTCACGCGAGCCAAACTGGCAGACCACCTTCATAATCCGGGGGACAAATACCGCCCCCAGAACTAGTGATGCGGCCCCAAAAATGCCCAGCTTGAGCAGCAAAAGGCCAATGTCTCCCAGGGTTGCTGTGCCGGTGGTAGCCATTCCAGAGAGAATTGCCAGCAGAACCACTGCCACAAAGTCTTCCACTACTGAGATGCCGACAATCAGCCTGCCAGCCTGGGTGCTTAAACGTTTCATGTCCCGCAGCACTTTGATCAGAATGGCTGAACTGGTGATGGACAGGGCTGCGCCAAGAAAAATGGACTCTTGGTGACTCCATCCCAGCAACCGGCCCACCGCGTACCCCAGGGAAATCATCAAGAGCATTTCACCAGCGGCAATCAGCAGCACACTCAGGCCCACCTGGCGGATGCGCCGCCAGCCAAACTCCAATCCCAGGGCAAAGAGCAGCAAGACCAGGCCCAGGTCAGCCAGCAAGCCAATGTTATCCTGATTGGTAAGCGTCAGCTTTGGGAGGGTAAATGGCCCCACCAGCAGGCCGGCGAGGATATACCCCAGAATGGGCGGCTGCTTAATCTTGTGGAACAGCACCACCACCAGACCGGCCACTGCCATGATAATGGCAAAGTCCCGGATTAATCCCAATTCCATTTCAGGTTCCATCAGAAGTGGCGCAGCCTCGCAGAGTGACAGGAGGGTGTTGAAGAATTGAATTCCATTTGCATTATACGCCTCATTGAAGGCGGTAAGAGAAACCACCAAGCAGCATTGTTGGCAAAGTTCTGGAAGTCGTCCATAGTCTGATACCCGTTATAAAAGCGTCGCTTTTCCAGGCCGGTGAAGCGGACCAATCCAATACCAGGGGATTGCTTTGGGGCGTTGGCCCTTGCAATGACCTTTCGGACACGGTTTGGAACAAGGACGCAGAGGGAAAAAATGGAGGAGGAAGGATTAACAGTAGGTATTTTGTCCGGGTCAAGTCCTATAGCACAACCCAGGCCCTTTCGCCGAGACAGACATCCACGACACCAGCAGCCGGAGCGCAACTACAGGCCATGCGCGCATACCGTGTTGCGTCAATAGAAACTGTTACCGAAGGGACTTGGTTGCCTCAGATGAAACTGTTACCGAACGTCCCTTGCTGGGCTGAGTGTCAGCCATGTCCCACAGCCTCTGGAGTTCTTGGTCTATCTG
>VGZV01000061.1 GCA_016872385.1 SAR202 cluster bacterium
TCCCGACGTATCGGCATCCCGACCAGGTCGGGGCTTGTCGAACCATGAGCGGGCTAAAAGCTACTCATCCTTCGACAAGCTCAGGATGAGCGGGCTGGGTAGACGGCATTTCTCACACAGGCTCTAAGAGGGCTATCCGTCACACCGGTAGAAGCCGGTGTCCAGATATGCTACGCACTAGATTGGCGTGCTTTACTGAATTCCGGCGCAAGCTGGAATGAAGAGACCTAAAATGAACCAGCACCTCTTAAATACGCCGTTACAGCTTGTGTTAAAAAGTGCCCGCTCGTGGTGAGCTTGTCGAACCATGAGCGGAGAGAAACCGCTCACCCCTTTGGCTGGCTCAGGGCAGGCTCTGAGCTTGTCGAAGGGTGAGCAATCGCTATGCCACGCCCTTTTAACACACCCGCTTAGACGGCAACGGAGTTGGTGAAGATGGCTTCCTTGATGTTCAGCACATCCTGGCGTAAGCGGCTGTCTTCGTTAATCTCGGCGCTAATCTTGCCTGCGCCGTGGATTACCGTGGAGTGATCGCGGCCGCCCAGCAACCGGCCCACGTCAGTGGCGGACATCTCCAGCTCCGTGTGCAGCAGGTACATGGCCACCTGTCGGGCCTGGGCCACCTTTTGGGTGCGTCCCTTGCCCAGAAGCTCCGGCACGCTGACCCGGTAATGGCGGGAAACTTCCTGCACAATGCGTTCCGGGTCAATACTGTCCCGGGCGCTGCTGGCGGCCAGTTCGTCCAGAACCCGGGAGGCAGACTCTAGGGTAATGGCAGGGCCTGAACCATCGGGGCGTTCAAAGCGAGAGAAAGCCATCACGCGGTTCAAGGCCCCTTCCAGTTCCCGCACGTTGCGCTGCACCCGCTTGGCAATCAACTCCAGCACCCGGTCCTCCAGGAAGATGCTGCGCTCGCGGGCCTTTACGTCCAGGATCGCCATGCGGGTCTCCAGGTCCGGGGGCTGGATGTCCACGGTGAGGCCGCCCTCAAAGCGGGAGCGCAGCCGGTCCTCCAGCAGGGCCAGGGCCCGCGGCGGCCGGTCCGAGGACAGGACAATCTGCCGCCGCGCCACGTGCAGCTCATTGAATATGTGGAAAAAGGCCTCCTGGGTCTGGTCCTTGCCGCCCAGGAATTGCACGTCGTCAATGAGCAGGGCGTCAATGCGCCGGAAGCGCTCCCGGAACTCCTCAACACCGCCGCTGCGGATGGCGGCAATGAACTCGTTGGTGAACTGCTCGCAAGTCTGGTAAATAACGCTGCAACCCTTGGCCAGGCAGGCGTCGGCGATGGCGTGGAGCAGGTGGGTCTTGCCCAGTCCCACGCCGGAGTAGATGAACAGGGGGTTGTAGGCCTGGCCCAGGGAGTCGGCCACGGCCAGGGATGCGTTGTAAGCCAGCCGGTTGGAAGGCCCCACCACAAAGGTCTGAAAGCTGTAGCGGCCCCCGGCGGCCAGGTGCGGCATGGGCGGCGTGTGGGCCCCGCCGCTGGCTGGGGCCTTGGCCGGCGGAGCTGCCCCCGCGGCTGCCGCCGCCGTTGGTTTGACCTGAAATGTTATTTCCAGGGGCTGGCCCAGCACCCGTTCCACCGTCTGCTGGATGGTGCGGTAAATGCGCCGCTCCAGCCACTCCACGTAGAAGGGCGAAGGGACTTCCACCACAAAGCTGCGTTCATCCCGGCTCAGCCCTTCCGTGGGCTTGAGCCAGGTGTCAAAGGCGGGCCGGGGAACTTGCAACTCCAGTTCCCCAAGGACGGCGCGCCACACCTCTTTGGGCGATTGCTCTTTTATGGATGTGAGACTGCTGCTCATTAAGCTGCACCCCAGCCCCTTTGCCCTGCTGGTTTCCAGGCCCTGGCCCGCGCTGCGACGGTGGAGAATGACAATATAACGGTAAAGGGCCAGGGGTGCAATGGCAAGGGAAGGGGCTTTGCGGCAGCTTTAGCCAGCTTCATTTTTAGGGGGCGGCCCCTATGTCGGCAAGGTGCCGCAGCCTCCGCCAGCACGGGATAATTTGCCAACGGCTAAATAATGCCTGGGCCGTGTCTTTCCGCAGCGTTGCCGCTCCTGTTGGGTCAATGTTATCCTGGGTGCCGCGTCCCCCAGGGACAGTCCATCACTCCCCAGGAGCCAGTGTGAGCCGCATTGTCTTTGTCAGCCCGGAAGGGGCGCTCTTTACTATTGACCCCGCCACCGGCGAACTACCGCGGCCTTTGATGGGAGGTTCTGGCACTCCATCTGGTGCGGCAGGGCGGCAAGGCCCCCGGCGCGTCAACTTTGATGTAGCCTATGCCTGGCCCACCTGGTCTCCCGACGGCGCCAAGCTGGCGGTTTCCCAGGTGCGGGTGCTGGATGGGCAGGCGGAGATGTCAATTCAGGCGGTGGAGGCCGCCACCGGACGGTCCCGTGCCCTTTACACCAACTCGGCTCCTGGAATGGTGGCGGAGGGTTCGCCCCACTACCTTTACTGGTCGCCGGACAGCCGCTCCCTGGCGTTTCTCGCCCCAAGCGCCGAAGGGCTGGCCCTGCTGGTGCAGGACTTGGACCCGGCGGCGGGCGGGCCGGTGATGGTGGCCCAGGGCGCACCCCTGTTCTTTCAGTGGGCCAGCGACAGCCGGGCCTTGCTGCTCCACCATTCCGAAGACCTGCTGCTGGTGCAAAGGCCCTTTGACGACCCGGCCTCCCGGCGGCTGCTGGCGGCCGGGCAGGGGTATCGGACGCCGGCCTTTTCCCCCGATGCGCAGCGCATAGCCTACGCCTCGCCCACGCCAGCCGGAGCCAGTGTAATGGCGGCGCAGTTGACGCCGCGGTTTGACCCCCAGCCGTTGCTGGCCGCAGGTTCCCAGTGCGCCTTTGCCTGGTCCCCCGATGGCCGGGAACTGGCGGTGGCGGACCAGGAAGACTCCAACGTGCCAGGTTTTGCCCGGCTGCGCATTGTCCCGGCGGCGGGCGGCCCGGCCCGCACCGTGACCACCGAGCCGATGTTGGCTTTTTTCTGGGCACCCGATGGCCGCCGCATAGCCTGGATTGGGCTGGACCTTTCGGAGCAGCGGTTCGAGTGCAAGGTGGCCCCCACGGTGCCGCCCCTGCCTGCTCCGGCCCAGTCCCTGTTCCGGTTCCAGCCCTCGGCCGACCTGTTCACCATGCTCAGCTTCTTTGACCAGTACGCCTACTCCCATTCCCTGTGGTCGCCCGATGGCGCGCGCTTGGTGGTGACGGGCACGCGGCAAATGGTATCCGCCCGGCGCAACGGCCACACGCCCAGCGGAGACAAAGTTTACTTGCTGGACGCCTCTGCCGCCGCAGAGCCGCGGGAGCTTGGCTACGGCAGCCTGGCCTTTTGGGAGTGGAAGTAGGAGCGATTTGTCCCTTCATCAACTGCCATGCTATAGTTTGGGCAATCTAGCGGTGCGGAGGCAGCCATGCGGGTAATTGGCCTGGACCACCTGGTGGTCAACGTTAAGGACATGGACGCGGCCCTGGAGTTTTACGGCAAGGTGCTGGGCATGGAAGTGCTGCGCCTGGACCAGTTCCGCCAGGGCAAGGTGGGTTTTGTTTCCGTGCGGGCCTCGGACCACTCCATTATTGACCTGCGCCCCAGCGACGCTTCCGCCGCCAGTGGCGGGGAGAACGTGGATCATTTCTGCCTGGTGCTGGAAGCCACAGACATGCCCGCCTTGATGTCGCGGCTGGAGACCCAGGGAGTCAAGGTGGCCGGGCCGGTTTCGCCCCGCTGGGGATCCCACGGCAATGGCCCCTCTTTCTACCTGTGGGACCCGGAAGGCAACAAGATTGAGCTGAAGTGCTACAGCTAAGCGCCTGGCAGGGTAAAGGGCGTTACTGCTCCGCCTTCCACCCGGAAATAGGTTGCCCTGGGGCCAAAAAACTCCGCTGCCAGCGCCAGGTCGGTGGTGGTAATCAGTACCTGTTGGTACTGGGCGGTCTTTTCCAGCACCAGCCGCCGCCGCCGGAAGTCCAGCTCCGACAGCACGTCGTCCAACAGCACCACCGGCTCATCGCCCCGGGCGGCGGCTAGATAGGCGGCCTCCGCCAGCCGCAGCGTCAACGCCAGGGTGCGGGCTTCGCCGCGGGAGGCAAAAGTCCCCAGGTCCACCCCCTGGCCCTGTCCGGCTCCTGAGAGACGAAGCAGCAGAAAATCGTCCCGGTGCGGCCCCAGCAGCGTGGTCCCCGCCGCCAGTTCCCTGGGACGCAGCCGCTCCAGCCGCAGGCCAAATCCCCGCTGGGTATCCGCCAGGTCTTCGCCCGGGATCACGCTGGGCCGGTATTCCAGCGCCAGCTCTTCCTCCACCCCGCTCAGCTCCCGGTGGTGGGCGGCGCACAATCGGGCCAGGGCCGTGGCGGCCTGCCGCCGCAGCCAGGTAATCAGCGCCCCCTCGCGCGCCAATTCAGCGTCCCAAAACTCCAGTTCGCCAGCCTGGGCACGGCCCTCCTTGACCATGCGCAGCAACCGGTTGCGCTGTTGGACCACCCGCTGGTAGCGTTGCAGGCTTCGCAAATACACCGGGTCAGCCTGAGACACCAGAATGTCCAGGTAGCGGCGGCGGCCTGCGGGCGGCCCCTGCACCAACGCCAGGTCTTCGGCGCTGAACAGCACCGCCCCCAGCAGCCCCACCAGTCCGGCGGTGGACTGGCGCTGCCGGTCCACCCGCACCTCTTTATGCACCGAGTAACCCAGGTCGCCGGGCGTGCGCTGCCCTCCGGCGGCTCCGGCAATGGGGCGATAACCCACGTATACCATATGGCGCTGGCCGCCCTTCTCAATAGTCCCGCCGGCCACGGCTGGCTCCCCGCAGACTGCTGCCTCAAAATTGATTACCTCCCGCTCCGTTTGGGCGTGAAAGGAGCGGCCAATGGCCAAAAGGTAGGCAGCCTCCAGCAGGGTGGTCTTGCCCTGGGCATTGGCCCCAAAGAACACGGTCACCCCAGGGGGCAAAGCCAGGTCCAGATGCACCAGGCTGCGAAAGTTGGTAAGCACCAGGCGAGAGAGGTACGCCAAGGAAGCCAGGGCCTCCCGGAGTAGTATGGTCTGTCCAGTCATTGGGCAGCGAACCTGACGCAAATTATACGGGAATAAGAGACGCAGACGGTATCAGAAATCTGGGTTGTTGCATTCTCGGCCCCATAGTAGGGGAAGACCTATGTGTCTGCCCTCGGGTTAAGGGTTTTGCTCAGGGGTGCACACGCAGGCGGCCCCTACGGATGCGGCGAGAACGAAAATGCCATGAGGGAAAGTTCCGCTACGCCCCAGGGCAGGCCTGCTGGTGCTATACTGCCAGTGCACTTTCTTGAACAATGTGGAGGTTCAAGGGTTATGATTGGCGTCCTGACACACCACTGGGCCAAGTCCGACCAGGTGTCGGCAGCCCGCAAGCTGCTGGAGGGCAATGGCCTGGCCCAGAGCAAGTTCCGGGGCTTTGGCAAGCGGGAGACTCTTTACTCCCTGTCCGACCCCGCCAAGATTACCACCCTGGTTACGTGGCAGAGCAACGAGATTTACGACGCCTGGCGCGCCAGCCCGGAGCGGGCCAAGGCCATGGCCGGCGCGGACAAGCTGTGGGCCAAGCCGCCGGAATCGGAACGCTTTGAGATGGCGGGCTAATTATAGCACTGGAGCCGCTCATCCTGAGCTTGTCGAAGGATGGTTGGACCATGCCTCATGGTTCGACAGGCTCACCATAAGCGGGATGGATAACCCGGCGCAGACCCCGGAATGTCTGGCATCCTCGTTGACTTGGTTTTCAAAACATGGTATAGGGTAAACACTCAAGCGTCCTTCCGGCAGGGAAGGGCCACAAGGAGTTGGCATATGCCCAGGGACAGAAGCAGCAGCGGGACCCAACGCATGGCGATCCCCAAGGGCAAGCTGAAGCCCTTCAACTACGATGCCGCCAAAATTGGCGAGGAGCTGGGATCCTACGAGTACGTGCTGACCCAGGAGATGCTGGACAGCTTCCGCAGGGCGGTGGGCGACCCGGACGCCTCCTTCCCTACCCTGGCGGTGAAGCACGATGCCACCGCCCTTGCAATGGTCTATGAGGACACCACTGGCGGCGTTAACGCGGGCAACGAAGTGGAATTCTTCAACCCGCCCATTCCTGGCAAGAAAATCCGCGTCACCGGCCGCATCCACGATAAGTACCTGCGCCGGGACAAGCCCTACCTGGTGATTGAGGCTACCGCCACTGATGAGGACGGCCGCCTGCTGGAACGCCTGCGGACCTACCAAATGAAAAAACCTGATGAGGTGGGAAAGAAATGGCAACCCGAAAAGTAGCCGTGAACGACAAGCTCCCCTCGGTGACCAAGCGCATTACCCAGGAAAGCATCAACGACTTTGAGTCCTGCGGCATCCTGGACCGGGAAAATATTCACAACAGCCCGGAAATAGCCCGCCAGCGCCTGGGCACCAGCTTCCCCATCGCCTCCGGGCGCATGTCTGTGACCTACGCCACGGAAGTCATGCGGCGCTACTTTGGCTCCCAGGTGTTCAACCACTCGGGCAGCGTGAACCTCAAGTTCCTGCGCCCCGTCAAGGCTGGGGACACCATCACCGTCACCGGCGAAGTCAGCGAGAGCGAGCGGGTGGCCCAGGGCGTTAAGTACACCGTGAACCTGATTTGCCAGAACCAGAACGGCGACCAGACCGCCGTGGGCGTTGGCACCGCTGTAGTGCCGTAACGGGGCGGCCATTAAAGTACGTTAAGTAGGGGCGGGTTTAAAACCTGTCCCTACTTAGTAATAACCCAGTTAGATCCTCATCACTGGGCGTGTTATTCAGTGCAAGAAATTTGTGTAGTGCAGAGGAGGGTGTATGATAAACGCTCAGAAGCCCCTGGCGGCATTGTCTCTTGGTTTTTTCCTCGTGCTTGCCCTACTTGCAGCGGCAACATCAACATTGGGAACGGTATATGCGCAACCGGTGGACAACACGCCCCCCACCGCCAAAAAGCAGCAAGTTATTCAAATGCCTGATGGCCGACCGATCCTTGAGTTGGCTATCAGTGACCTTGAGAGTGGGATTGCAGCAATTGATTCCATTTCCGCTAACTGCGATGTGACTATTACCTACAGCCAGGATCGTAAGAGGGCCACCGTGAGCATCCGACCAAGGGATCCAACAAAATCTGCTGAGGGTTTGTTCGGTGCGCGGGATAATGTCGGCAATAATACAGGGCCGCAGCTCCCTATCAGGGGTGGGCCGACGCCACCGGCAGCCGCAGGCGGGCCACCGGGGCCGTTTACATGGCAAAAGTGACTGGCTAGAGAGCTCCCTCGATCAGATAGAATGTCTATCTTAGCCCGGTTTATGTAACTGGCAGGATGCCGAGTACTTCGCAGGCAGGGGCAAGTTTCACACCTGCCCCTGTTCTTTTGCCTTGCACTCCCGCCTTTACTTCTATTACACTTCCCGTGCCTTACCCATAAAGACATCCCGCGGAGGAAGCCATGGCTGGACCCAAAGTCGGCAAAGTGGAATTGGAAATTGTTTATTGTGTCCCTTGAGGATACCACGCGCTGGCCATTTGGCTGGCAACGGAACTGTGGCGGTCCCAGAACGTGGGGGACATTGCTGTCAAGCTGACTCCCGCCGGCCAGGGCAGGCTGGAAGTGTACCTGGACGGGGCGAAAATCTTTGACCGCAAAGACGAGGGCGGCAAGTACCCCGACATGAACAAGGCCAACGAGTTGAAGATGGTGGTGGCAGACAAAATCTTTGAAGTGGATGAGGCCACCGCCAAAGGGTAGCCTGAGGAGCATTGATCGTGGCTAATGGGGAACACATCGAGCTAGCCAAGGCCGGACCGGAGGCCTTTGCCCGCTGGCGGCAGGATAACCCCGCCGCCGTGCTGGAACTGGATGGAGCTGACCTGTCAGGGGTGGACCTGACTGGAGCCAGAATCCGCAACGCCAATCTGAAGAAGGCTTGCCTTGCCAACGCCCGGCTCACCAGGGCCAACTTGGCAGGGGCAGACCTTTCCGGCGCAGACCTTTCCGGCGCAGACCTGTATCGCGCGGGGCTAACAGGGGCCAACCTGTCGGGCGCCAACCTGACCAACGCCAACCTGTTCTGGGCAGACTTGAAGCAGTCCAATTTGAGGGGCGCTATTATGCACTGGTCACGCCTGGTGCGGGCGTCCTTTATTGGCGCTGACATGACCGGCGCGGACGTGAGCGGGGCCACCATGATAGAGGTGGACCTGCGCAACGCCAACTTGACCGGAGCCAACTTCCAGGGCGCCAACATGAACGGCGCCGACGTGAGCCGCTGCATTATGGCCGGTGCGGACTTCACCTACGCCAAAATCCGCGACTCCATGTGGATTATGACGGATATGCGCCATGCCAACTTTGACCGGGCCAGCCTGCAGCGCTCGGACCTGAGCATGGCCCGCTGGGACAACACTACCCGTTTCCCCCAGGGCTTTGACCCTAACAACACCGGCAACAAAGACGTAGTGGACTGAACGTGCCCATCCTCCAAGTAATTGGTGATCAGCCCGCCGTAGGCAAGACCTGCCTGGCGGGTGCACTGCTATCCAGTCTGGCCGCCCGGGGCAAGCGGGTGGCCTATGCCCGTCCCTTTTCCGCCAACCCCCAGGCTGACCCCGACGTGGCCTTCATGGCGGGGTATTTGGCGCAGCTCCAGCCCGGCGCGCCGCCGCCGCCTGCGCCCCAGGCGGTCTCCCCTTCGGGACTGTCCCAGCAAATGGCGGACGCGGTAGCCCGCCTGGAGTCCCGCACCGACGTGGTGTTGGTAGAGGGGCCGGATCTGGCCTCGGCGGACGGGCAGCCGTCTCCCCTGGCTGAACAAGCGGCAGCGCGGCTCAACTCCAAGGTGGTGCTGGTGTTCCGTTACTCCAACGCCCTTACCGCCGCCCAGGTCAAGGCTGTGAGCACGGCCTTTGGACCAAGGCTGGCTGGCGTGGTCATCAACGGCGTCACCAAACACCGGATGCATCAGACGCAGCAGGGACTGCTGGCGGAGCTGCAAGCCCTGGGCGTGCCGGTGCTGGGGGCATTGCCTGAGGACCGGGCCATGCTGGCCGTCACCGTGCAGCAGATTGCCGCGCACCTGGGAGGCCGCTACGTTGAAGCGCCGGAACACGCGGATGCCCTGGTGGAGCGGTTCTTGATTGGCGGCAACATTATGGATTCCGGGGCCATTTACTTTGGCCGCCTGTCCAACCAGGCGGTGATTACCCGCGCCGCGCGCCCGGACATTCAGTTGGCTAGCCTGACGCCCAACACCCGCTGCCTGGTGCTCACCGGCGGCGGCGAACCCACGGAGTATATTCAGGTGGAGGCCCGCCAGCGTGGGGTGCCCCTGGTGCTGGTGGATACGGACACCCTGGCCACTGCCGAGGCCCTGGGCGGGCTGCTGGCCTGGGCCAACCCCTGCAACCCGCAAAAGCTGGAGCGTTTCCGCCAGTTGATGCAGGAGCGCCTGGAGTTGGGGGGGCTGGGCTTGGACCTGGGGTGAGGGCTATTCCCCTACTGCCTTCATTGGCCTGAGCATTAGAGACCTCCTGGGTATGGCGATTGTGGAGGCGAAGGCGTGAAACGGGACGAACTATCGGAGTTGCATTACATTACTCCTATCGCCAACCTCCCTTCCATCTGGAGCCACGGCGTCCTCCCCCACAACCAGGTGCAACGAATACCCCATCAATCGGTTGCGATGCCAGAAATCCAGGACCGGCGCGCCAAGGTCGTTGTCCCCAGAGGTAAACGCCTTCATGACTATGTGAACTTGTACCTTCATGCACGGAACCCTATGATGTCAGTACGCAGGAGCCACCATTTTATCCTATGTGTGCTGAGGGTGAGTACGGATGTGCTGGACATATCCGGAACGGTTGTGACAGACGGCAATGCAGCAGGAAATTACGTTCGCTTTGCACCGGCACCTGGTGGGTTGGCCATTGTGGACAAAGAGCTCGCCTTCGCACACTGGTGGACACATCCTGATCCTATAGAGTACCTTCGTCGCAAGTCGGCCAGATGTGCTGAGGTGCTTGTCCCTGACCGAGTTGATCCAGGCTTTATCTAAGGAGCCTACGTCTCCTGTTCCCAAAGTCAGCAGACATTGCTTGCTACTGGAGTGATGTCCCAGGCACAGATTGTGGTGAACGGTGACCTATTCTTCCGTTAGAGGTCTGCTATGATTACAGTGCTAATTGGCGACTTGTTCGAGTCCCAGTCGCAGACCCTCGTCAATACCGTAAACTGTGTTGGAGTGATGGGGAAAGGCGTGGCTCTGGGCTTCAAACAGCGATTTCCCGACATGTATGTGGACTATGTTGCACGCTGCAATGCCGGACAGGTCAAACTCGGCCAGCCCTATTTGTATCGGCAGCTACTGCCGCCATGGATATTGAACTTCCCTACCAAGGATCATTGGCGCTCGGTAGCCAGGTTGCAGGACATAGTGCAAGGGTTGCACTACTTACAGGCCCACTACAAAGAGTGGGGAATTACCTCACTAGCTGTTCCGCCTCTCGGTTGTGGTGAAGGCCAGTTGGAGTGGCGTGTGGTCGGGCCGACTCTGTACCGAAATTTGAGGGAACTGGATTTACCAGTCGAGCTTTACGCCCCATATGGGACTCCGCTGGCCGAATTAAAGAAGGAGTTCCTCACTCAATCGCCAGAGCTGGCGGTGGCCGGGCCTGGGCAGGGCCGAATCCAACCTGCATGGGTAGCCCTGGTCGAAATCCTGGCCAGAGTTGCTCGTGAACCTTACCATTGGCCCGTGGGTCGGACCACCTTCCAGAAGATGGCGTATTTCGCTACTGAATCCGGGCTTCCCACAGGCCTGACCTTTTCCCGAGGCAGCTATGGTCCATATGCGCTAAGTCTTAAAAGCCGAGTGACCCAACTAGTCAATAATGGTCTTATCTTGGAGGAGCGGCTTGGACCGATGTTTGAAGTCAAGCCTGGTCCCACCTTCGAGGACGCTCAACGTGCGTACCAGGCAGACATCAAGCAGTTTGATCCCGTCATAGACCGAGTTGCCGACCTATTTTTACGTGTGCAAACCAGGCAGGCTGAGGTAGCTGCTACCGTGCACTTTGCTGCCGCAACACTGGCCAAGCAGCTGGATAGAAGGCCTTTCGAACAAGAGGTGCTGGCGCACGTACGGGAATGGAAGCAAGGACGGCGGCCACCCTTGGATGAATCTGAAATAGCAACAACCGTTCGCAACCTAGCGGTGCTTCGGTGGATAGACGTCGAGTCCAGCCAAGACTTACCCATCCCAAAAGAACAAGAGGCGGCACTGGGTGTCTAGCTGCCGCAAGCAGTTCATTGCGGTGATTCTGCCCCCTGGGATCTCCATTAAGGCTGGTGGCCCGACCCTGGGGAATCCCCTATAATGGGCCTGGCAGTCCATACCTATATCTATACCCAGGGGAGTTCATGGACCTCGTCTTTGACCGCGGCGACGCCACCCGGCCCAGGGGCCACGCCCTGGCTTACTTCCACGTTGATACCGAACCAGACAAGCTCTATGCTACCTACCTGGTCATTCTGCCGGTAAAGGCAGACCTGACCAAGTATGTGCCTCCCTTTTTAGCCTCGCACCTGGGCGGCTTGCCCCTGGCCGATTTTTCCGCCTTTGCCATGCCGCCGGTGCCGGAGCCGGTGGAGGGCTACCAGGAACTGGAGCGCCTGAGCCGCCTGCGGGACGATGACCTGGTGCGCGGCGGCAGCATGTTCTCCTTTGACCTTCCGCGCATGATGGACACGGTGAACCAGGTGGTTCAAACCTATGCCCAGCTTTATGCCGACTGCCTCCGGCAAGCTCCTGCCGCTCCCCTGCCTGCCGCTGCGCCCGCCGCGCCGGAAGACCGCTCTTATCAGGTCAATGAGGTGCTCTATAGTCTGATGAGCGAGGGCGACAAGCTGGCTGAGTTGGCGCGTCTCTTGGGCAAGCTGCGTTTTGCCCAGGAAGGCAAAGATACCGCCACCATAACAGAAGTCAGCGAGGAGATTGCCACTCTGGGGCGGCACCTCCCCGAAGCCTTTCAGGTGCCCAGCCTGCTGGCGGCGGCCCGGGATCTGTCGGCCCGCTGCTCGCGTCTCACCCAGCTTTACCTGGACCGCTGCTTCCGGCTATCCGCCGGGGATACCTCCAGCGCCCAAGCTCTGGAATCCCAGATTAAAGACTTGCAGCAAGGGTAGGTTGCGGCGGCAGCGCGGCCTGAGTATGCGCAGGGTGCGCACGGGTCATCATAGGCACTGGAAAGTTCTGGGGGAATAAGCATGCGCACTTTTGCGCCGAAGCCCTCGGCGGTCTGGCAAAGTGTGTCGCCCCATCCGGCCGTTCTTCCTGGTTTACCCCTTCGGCAACGCCATAAGAAAAGTCAGCAGGATGACGAAAAGCCCGGCGCTGGGCATGATTTCGGCAAAGTATCTGTACTTCCCCCAGGGCCTCCTGCAAATCCGGACGCTGGCGCCAATAGCCTGGCAAGTCATCCCACCGTAAAGCGCAGCCAGCATGTTATCAAAGCTTCCATACGCCGCATCCCCCAAATAAGCCAAAAGGATTCGACGGGCGGCAATGCGCACGAGTCAGAGCCAGGTGCGGAGAAGCAGACGGTCCTCCCGCCAATTGTGTTCTCCATGCCGTCAATGCCCGAACCAGAAGAAGGCAAGACCGTCTACTTTCCAGCCAGTGTGCTTCCGCCAGTCCCGGCGCCTGCCCAGTGGGATGCTATAGCCAGCGTTTTGACCTACAACCCCACCATAAATCCAATTCCTCCTCCGGCGCGGCCAGGAGATTTCGGCCGGACTGACACCCGCATTGAGGTGAACCGCTCATCGGCAACTCAAGTCAGGGGCACCTTCAACGTGGACCTTGTCATTGACAATGTAATTACCTACTGGGTGCATGACGGCGGCAGGACCAATATCGCATCTGACGCCGACCCCAGCATTACCCAGGGCAACTATCGGCACGTAGCCAGTGATCTGACCCCATCTCCCAGGGCGGTCAATGCAGGTGGGGTAACTTTGCTCAAAAATCAGCCGCCGCGCAATGGCTTTTGGGCAAGAGACCTTACCATCAAACACGAGAAGTTTCACGCTGACGAAAACGAGAAATTCGGCAGGGAAGGCGCGGACTTGGGTAAGGGCTTTCTCGACAGGCAACAAGCCCGCAACTACGACGAAGTGGGACTTTTGCTAAACAGGGTTAGCCAGGTGGTTGCGCAGCATATACTCCGAAAGATGGCGCCTCCCAGGGTGGAGCAGGACGCCTACGATGCTGGGGCTGCCGACTACAGTGCGCGGGCCCAGGCCATCAAGACTAAAGGCGATGCCAGAGGATATGCGCCCAGGCCCCCTGCGCCATAGGGGTTGATGGCAGGGGATTTTGCTTCACCCCCCCCCCCGCCAGGCCGGGACTCGCAGTTACCAGGCACGGTATTTTGCCGCCTGCTCAGTGAGCGGCGTGCGGCGGTGCGGTTGGGGGCCTGGAAGCGGTCCACGGCGGGGGTGGACGCCTTAACCCGCCGCCGCCCCGGCGGAACAGGGGCACCAGCGCCACCGGTGCCACCACCGTGGTAATCACTGTCATCATGATGCTCACGCCGAACAGGTCCTGGCCGATGATCTCTTGGGACAGGCCCACTCCAGCAATAATTAACGCAACCTCGCCCCGGGGCACCATGCCAGCCCCAATGCGGATTGCGCCCCGCGTGTTGAAGCCGGTGACCAGGGCAGGCAGGCCCGCGCCCAGGGCCTTGCCCAGCACAGCCAGGGCGGAAATCAGCAGCCCAAAGGCCACTGCGCCTTGCATTGCCCTTACATCCACCAGCATGCCCATTACCACAAAGAACACCGGCACCAGTACCTCCGCCACCGGCGTCAGCGCCTGCTCCACCCGCAGCCCCAGGTCGGTGCGGGACAAAGCCAGGCCTATGGAGAAAGCTCCAATGATAAACGCCAGGCCAAAGGACTGGGCCAGCCCCGCGGCCAGCAGGGCCAGGGCCACGGTCAATGCTACGGAGGCCCCAGGGGCGCGAAAAGCGGTAATAAACCGGCCAATATAAGGAGATGCCAGAATGCCCAGGCCGCTCAACCCCAGCCAGAAAGCCACCGCCTTGAAGGCCACCCACGCAACTCCAGTCAGCGAGATTCCGGTGGCTGCTGCGTTGGCTGCATTTATGCCTGCCACCACCGTCAACACCAGTATGCTCAGCACATCATCCACTACGGCGGCGGCAATGACGGTCAATCCCTCCGGCGTTTCCAGGCGGTTGATGTCGCCCAGCACGCGGGCAGTGATGCCCACCGAGGTGGCGGTCATAATGGCCCCCATGAACAGGGCTTCGGGAGACCATATACCCTCCGGCCCGGCAAACCCCAGGAAAATGGTGGCGGCCACTCCCAGGGCAAAGGGCAGAACTACTCCGCCCATGGCTACCGCCGTGCCAGGCCCGGCGTAAGTCAGAAACTGCTTCAGGTCCGTCTCCAGCCCCACCCGGAAAAGCAGCACAATGGAGCCAAGCTGGGCCAGGGCAAATAGCTCGCTGCCCACCGGCAACCCTCCGTGGGCGGCCCCCTCCGGCAGGGCAAACAGCGGGCCAAAGCCCGGAATGGGCATAGAACCCAGGGCGTAAGGGCCAATAATGACTCCCGCCGCCAGCTCCGCCAGCACCGGCGGGGCCCGCAGCAGCCGCAGGGCCAGCTCTCCCGCCACCTTGGCGGCAATGAGGATGACCGCCAGTTGCAGCAGCAAATGGAGAATGGTGGCGGTAATCTCTGATTCCGCTGCGCTGGGAAAGCCCAGGATGGAAAGCATAGGAATGGGCAGTTCAGGCATGGCGCGCATCCAGGGAAGGCTTTTTGTTTGTGCCAATGGGGCATTATAGCATTAGTAGTGTCGTCAAATAGGGGGTAACACTGCTACGAGATTTGGCTGAAGATTCAGTAAACTGGCGGGATGACAGCATCCCATCGTCGCCATGACATCTCAGAGGGTGTCTAAAAAGGCTAGGCGCTCGTGGTTCGACAGGCTCACCACGAGCGGTCCTTCAGCCGAAAGCCGCTCACCCTTGTATCTTGCCAGCGGGAGATTAGAATCAAGCGAAGGTTTCATCAGAGGCGGGGTAGACCGATTCACCCTGGGTTGGAAGACCGTAGCTCAGCATGGTCGCCCCGTCTCTATCCCAA
>VGZV01000062.1 GCA_016872385.1 SAR202 cluster bacterium
TCATCCACGGTCATCTTCTCTTCACTCGCCATGATTCCCTCGGTAACATTTCTAGCTGAGGGAACCATACCCCTTTGGGTAACATTTTAGGTGAGTGAATACGGCTTCTTGATACCCTGGGGGACACCAGCTATAATGCAGATGTCCCCTATGAGCGGGCCTGTAGCTCAGGTGGTTAGAGCGCGGTCCTGATAAGACCGAGGTCGTTGGTTCGAGTCCATCCAGGCCCACCACTTAGCATTCCCTCTTCTTATCCACTCCTTAACCTACCTTCACCAGGCGCCATCTGCTCCGCAGACACTGGTCAGATCATTCGATCTTCAGGCCTAAGCGCATGATTAGGGCGGACTTTCCGCCCCCGCCCTCAAAGAGCTTTTCGTACAGCAGTTGTGTTTGAGCCAACAGTTCCTTACAATTAAGTAAGGAGCTGAATTCTTACCGTTTGATACAGCTATGGCGAAGACGCGAGTTACTTCTAAAGGACAAGTCACTATCCCCAAAGAGGTCCGGGAGCGGCTGGGGCTGCGCCCAGGGGATGAGGTGGAGTTCATCGAGGAAGATGGGACGTACCGCCTCCAAAAGAGGGTTGTCCCTCAGGTGCTTCAGAAGTACCGCGGATACCTGAAAGAGTGGGCTGGGCAGGACTCCGACAAACTGGTCCAGGAAATGCGCGGGAAATGATTACCGCGGTGGACACCAATATCCTGCTGGATATACTTGTCCCCGGCCAGGCTTATGCGGAGGCTTCCGAGCAGTCCCTGGCCCAAGCCTTGCGGTCTGGCCCTGTCATCGTTGCTGAACCGGTTTATGCAGAGCTAGCCGGGCGTTTTTCCGCCAGTGCAGAACTAGCCCGCTTCATGGAGGAAACGGGCATCAGGTTACAGCCTTCTGGCGCGGAGGTCCTTTATCTGGCGGGAAGAGCATGGCAGGACTATTTGCGCCGCCGCACCAACGCGCTGGTTTGCCCTGCCTGCGGGACCGTACATAAATTTGAATGTACCGCATGTGGTGCCCGCTTCCTGCCGCGCCAGCACGTTGTGGCAGACTTCGTGATTGGAGCACATGCCATCACCCATGCCAACCGGCTGTTGAGCAGGGACAGGGCGTACTATCGAACTTATTTCCCAGATCTGGTTCTTTCCTGATACCGTTGGGTTTCCAGAGGCGAAGGAGTCTGGTACTGAGAGGTTGTACAAGCACGTCACTCTGAGCGAAATGAAGAATCCGGGGCGGGTATTAAGTCCCGCCCCTACCATTTTTGTCTCCTGGTAGACGCGCCTCAGAACAAAGCAATGGGGTTGGCGGGGGAGCCGGTGCCGCCCACCACCCGTAGCGGGGCGATGGTCAGCATGAACTCGTAGCGGCCCTCTGCAGCGCAGGCCTCCGCCAGCGGTTCCAGCAGGGCGTTGTCCAGCAGGCCAATGCCGTAGGCGAAGATGGCCCCGTGCACCGACCACGGCACGCCGTAGCCGTTGGGCATGAAGTCCATCATGTCCCACACCAGCAGGGAGCAGTCGGACTCCTTGATAAACCGCAGGCAGGAAGCATGGAGGCCCGGCCGCCCGTTGGGGTCTGACCCCCAGGCGGGGTTGACCCGGTTCCACTGGTCCCGGCCCCCATAGACCACCAGGGCGTCCCCCGGCTCCAGGGTGATGCCTTCTTCCCGGGCGATGTCCTCCAGTTCCCAGCCGTGGATGGGCTTGTCCAGGGTGACAAAGGGCTGGCCCCGGTGCCTGGGCACGTCCAGCAGCACCCCGCGGGTGATGATGCCGTCCTTCCAGTGCTCCACCGAACCCCACGTAGAGCCATCGTAGGTAATCACGTCGTCGGGGTTGCGGCCGTTCCACATGCCATTGTGATCCCAAACGTGGCACAGGGCGTCCAGGTGGGTGCTGGCCTGGCCGTGGTAGGCAATGCCGTAGTAGTCGGTGGCCATGCCGCCGGTCTCGCCGCGGACGGCGCGCTTCATAAAATGCTGGGCGGGGGTGGGGTTGTTGGGCGCTGGCGTCTTGGGGAATTCCCGGCTCAGGGAGACTGCCCGTCCGGTCTGCACCAGGCGCGCGGCAGCGACCCGCTTCTCCGGGGTAATCAGGTTCATGGCCCCCATCTGGTCGTCGGGGCCCCAGCGGCCCCAGTTGGAGTCCTCTTTCAAGTAGCGCGCCACGTCGGCCTTGGAAGGTATGCGTCGCTCCATTGGCTTGCTCCTGTAGGTTCATGAAAGTAGCCAGGTGGGGACACAATATCAGACACGGGCCAGCCAGGCAAATAAGGACATTTATTTCATGGACTGCTGGAGGCAGCCAAAAAATCGCTCCATCATGTTCTGCAGTGCGCCGTCCATGAGCCGCTGTCCCACCCGGGCCACCGCGCCGCCCGCCTGGCCTTCGCCATCTACTTTCACCGTGGTCTTGCCGCCCTGCTCGGTCAGCGTCACCTGGGCCTGGCCCTTGCCGAAGCCCATCGCCCCCTGGGCTTCAATGGTCAGGCGGTAGGACTGGTGGGGCATCTGGTCAGCCAGCGACACGGTGGCGTTATATCGGCTGCGAATGGGGCCGATGCCGGCAGTGACTGACGCCCGGTACTTGCCTGGTCCATCGGGAGTGAGGCTTTCACAGCCAGGAATGCAACGGGCAAGGGCCTGGGGGTCCATGAGCGCTCCCCACACTTTGGCGGCCGGGGCGTTGAAAACGTAGTTGCTGGAAAACTTCATAGTCCCTCTCTGGCATTCACAGCTTGTCGTCGGCCAGGAGCAGCAGGTCCAGCAGCACCTGGGCGCCGTTGGCACAGTCCTGGGGTGTGGAGAACTCCTGGGGCGAGTGGCTGATTCCGCCCACGCTGGGCACAAAAATCATAGCCGCCGGAGCAATTACCGCCATGGCCTGGGCATCGTGGCCTGCGCCGCTGGGCAGCCTCAGAGTCTCCAGGCCCGACGTGGCGGCGGCCTGGGCCGCCAGTTCCTGCATGTGGGCCGGTATAGGTACTGAGGGAGTGGCTTCCAGCCGATGGATGTCTATCTTCACCCGGTCAGCGCTGGCGGTTTCCAGGGCAAACCGGCGGAAGGAGGCTTCAGCGCCCTCCAGGCACGCCATGTCCACGTCTCGGAATTCAACTCCCAGGGAGACCTGTCCAGGCACTACGTTGACCGCGCCAGGCTGGACATGCAGGGTACCCACGGTGGCCACCCGGCAAATCTCCAGTTCCCCGGCCAGCCTTTGCACTTCCAGCACCAGCCGCGCTGCGGCGGCCAGGGCATCATGGCGGTGGGACATGGGCGTGGTGCCCGCATGGTTGGGTGTGCCCTGGATGTCCACCTGGTACACCGCCCGCCCGGTAATGCCGGTGACCACGCCAATGGGAATGCCGCACTGGTGCAGCACCGGACCTTGCTCAATGTGCAGTTCTAGATAGGCGGCCAGGTCGCCGGGCGGCCTGCGGGCCTCTTCAATATGGCCCGGGTCGCCGCCGATGGCCTCCAGACGTTCCCCCAAGGGCACGCCCTCGTCATCCACCGCCGACAGGTCTTCCGGCTCCAGCAGGCCAGCCATGGCCCGGCTGCCAAAGAGCCAGCGGTGGTAGCGCGTGCCCTCCTCGTTGGTGAAGACCAGCACTTCCACCGGGTGGTTCAGGGCGCGGCCTGCATCGGCCAGGGTCTGGAGTGCCTCGATTGCCCCCAGGACGCCCAGGGCGCCGTCGTACTTGCCGCCTTGGGGCACCGTGTCAGTATGCGAGCCCAGGGCGATGGCAGGCAGAGCGGGGTCTGCGCCTTCCCTGCGCCCGATGATGTTGCCTGCCGGGTCAATGCTGACGGCCAGGCCGGCTTGCTGCATAAGGGCAATGACGTATTTGCGCCCGGCTACGTCCGCGGGGGAAAAGGCCAGGCGCGCCATGCCCTGGGGCGTTTCGCCAATGCGGCCCAGTCCCGCCAGGGTCTGGTTGAGGCGTGCGGGGTTAATAGTAGTAGACAAGCTGTAATAGTCTCTCCGGCCTATTTCCACAGTCAGATATTCACGCCTGAATATCCTGTCCTGCCGCTTCCACTCCCTCCGATGCGTAGACCGTTGCCGAAAACCCTTCCAGCGCGGTCCTGGCCTGTTCCGAGGCTTCTACAACTTCCTGGCGACTTGGCGCGTTGAAGAAGTCCCTGCGTTCCACTCGTTCACGCCAGCGCTGCAATTTTTCCCAGTCCGATTCCAGGTCTTCCAGTTCGGCGAAGGTGAATTTACCCATTTGGGTCTCCTTGCGAATCTCAGCCTGAAACCGTTCCAAGTTTTCCATCACTTCAGCGTATTCTCTGGAACGGGCTTGCAGGAATTGCTCCACTAGACGTTGTTGCCATCCCGCGTCTGGAGACACCGTTTCTAGCACCGACACTTCGCCGCCGAAGTCCAGCACTTGGGCGGCCAGCCGGGTGAGGGCATCATGCAATTCCGGCCGATGCGGCAGAATAGCTGCCGCTTGTTGCAAGTATATCGCTCCCATCTGCCGCATCGCACGCCACACATAAGTGCGCCTGCCTGGAGGCTCCTGGGGCACTTTGTAAATAAAGAGCAGCCAGCGGAGCGGTTTTGCATCTTGCTGGAGTTCAGACACCAGGTGGTCTCCTCAGGCGTTTTTGCCTCTTTCTCCGGAGATTATAATGCACCCTTCAAGCAATGAGCGGAGCCTTGGGAATACTTCAGGGTAATGCCATCTTATTTATGCACAGAGAAAAATCCCCCTGGCCCCCCTTTGATAAAGGGGGTTGGGGGGATTTGCATTCCGTCATCGAATAACATGCGATTACCCTGCGGAATGCTTGTTTATGGTACTGATTCATTCTGGGTCTTGTCATTCTGGCTTGCGCCGGAATCCGGCAAAGTACATCATCCTGGCGTATTCCTGGACACCGGCAGAAGCCGGTGTGACGGATATACCTCTTATCTCATGCAACTGCAAACTGGGCCGCTAATTAATTTGTAACGTTAGTGACATTGGACATCCATTCTGCTAATATGGCCCCAACTGATGCCCGGAGCGCCGCAAGCTTCCGTCATAGGGGTCTGCATGAAAGCCAAGGACAAAACCGCTAAAGCCCCGCCCCCGCCGGCCCAACCCTGGCATGCCCGGTCCATCGCCGAGACCATTTCCCAGACCGGGGCTAACCCGGCTCAGGGCCTCACTTCCCAGGAAGCCGCCCAGCGGCTCCAGCAGCATGGCCCCAATGAAATTTCCTCAGGGAAGAAAGAGGAGTGGCGGGAGGAGATTTTCGAGTCATTGGGTGAGCCGCTGGTGCTGCTGCTGCTGGCGGTAGCCGTGCTTTACGGTGTGCTGGGCGAACTGGCCGATGCCATTACCATTTTGTTTGTCATCCTGGCGGTGGCTTCTGTGGAGATGATTAACGAAAGCCGCGCCAAGAAGGCCATTGGTTCGCTGCGCGCCCTCAGCGCTCCCCACGCCAACGCCATCCGGGACAGCCAGGTGGCGGTGGTGCCCGCCGCCAGCCTGGCGCCCGGCGACGTGGTGCTGCTCCAGCCGGGAGACCGGGTCCCGGCGGACCTGCGGTTGACCGAAGCAGCAGCCCTGCGGGCGGATGAGTCCAGCCTTACTGGGGAGTCGGTGTCAGTGGTCAAGTCTGCGGAGGCGGTGGTTCCTTTGGATGCGGCCCTGGGCGACCGGCACAACCTGGTCTTTTCAGGGACCGTAATCACTGCCGGCAAAGGCCGCGGCGTGGTGGTGGGCACTGGCCGCAGCACCGAGTTGGGCCGCATCGCCAGCCTGGCCGAATCGGCCCGTGAGCCGCGCACGCCCCTCCAGGTTCAAATGCGCAAGCTGGCGGGCGTCCTGCTGTGGGTGGCGGTGGCTTTCAGCATCCTGGTGCCGGTGCTGGGGTTCTTTGTGGCGGGCCGCCCCTGGCGGGAAATGCTGCTTACCGGCCTGACCGTGGCCTTTGCCACCATCCCAGAGGAATTGCCGATTCTGATTACCATTGTGCTGGGCATTGGCGCCTACCGGCTGGCCCGGCAGCACGCCATCATCAAACGCCTGCGGGCGGCGGAAACTCTGGGCAGTGTCTCGGTGGTGGGCACCGACAAGACCGGTACGCTTACGGAGAACCGGATGCGGGTGGCAGAAGTCTTTGCCGACGGCGCCAGCCATGGGCTTGAAGGGTCTGCCATGCCAGCGGCTGCGCTCCAGACCCTGGAGATTGGGGCGCTGGCCAACGATGCCCAGATAGTGGACTCGCAGGGATCGGGCAAGCTAGCTGGCGATCCCACGGAAGTGGCGTTGCTGGCGGCCGCCGGATTTGATGCCGTCACCCGCTGGCGTGCTCAGTCCCCGGTTCTGGAAGAGTACCCCTTCGACGATACCCGGAAGCGTATGTCGGTAGTCTATGTCCGGGACAACCAGCGCCGGACGGCGGTCAAGGGCGCTCCAGAGTTGGTGCTGGCAGTGTGCGCCACCGCCTGGAGCAACGGCAGTCCAGTCCCTCTGGATGACGTTCTGCGCCAGCAGTTGCAGGCAGTGGCCGACGGAATGGCCGGGCGTGGGCTGCGGGTGCTGGCTTTTGCCCGCCGCGCCCTGAGTCCAGAAGAATCTTTGGGCCTGGAAAATGTAGAAAAGGGACTGGAATGGGTGGGCTTGGCCGGGTTGGAAGACCCGCCCCGAGCCGAAGCTGCCGCCACCGTTGCCGAGTTGCAGGACGCGGGAGTACGGGTATTGATGCTCACCGGCGACCACCCTGCTACCGCCCAGGCCATTGCCCAGCGGGTGGGCATACCTGCCAGCCCGGTGGTGGTGGGCCGCGAGTTGGACAACCTTTCTGATAGCCAAATCCAGGACAAGGCCGGCGGAGCCTCGGTTTTTGCCCGCATCACGCCGGAGCACAAGTTGCGGGTGGTGCGCGCTCTGCAGAACGGCGGCGAAGTGGTGGCGGTTACCGGGGACGGTGTGAACGACGCCCCGGCGCTGCGGGAAGCCTCCATTGGCGTGGCCATGGGCCGCGCCGGCACTGACGTGGCCCGGGAGGCTGCCGACCTGGTGCTGGCGGACGACAACCTGGCTACGGTAGCGGCGGCGGTGCGCGCCGGACGCCTGCTTTATGAGAACCTGCACAAGGCGGTACGCTACTACCTGGCCGCCAAGGTAGGGCTAATTTTGGCGGCGTTGGTGGCGGTGCTGGCTGGCCTGCCGGTGCCCTTCTCCCCGGTGCAGATTATTGTGCTGGAGCTGTTCATGGACTTAGGAGCCTCGGTCACCTTTACCGCAGAGCGGCCCGAGGGAGACCTGATGCGCCGCCGCCCCCGTTCCAGTCAAGCACGGTTCGTCAATCGCCCCATGTTGTTGGGCATCTTCGGCGGAGGGATAGCCCTGGGCGCGGCGGTGTTTCTGGCCTTTGCCTGGGCAGTGGGCCAAGGAATGGAACTGCCTGCCGCCCAGACTGTGGCATTTGCCACCTGGATGGTGGGGCACCTGGTGCTGGCGGCCCACATGCGGGCGGAGCGGCAGTCCATCTTCCGCAGTGGTACCTTTGCCAACCGGCCCTTCCTGGTGTGGTCGGCGGCGGCGCTGGGGCTGCTGGCCCTGGGCTTATCGGTGCCCTTCCTGATGGAGCGGCTGCACCTGGCGCCCTTGACCGGCGCGGCCTGGGCTGTGGCGCTGGCGGCGGCGGTTATTCTCCCCTCCTGGCTGGAGCTTACCAAGTGGATAGGGAGGGGGAAGACCAGTGCGGCCCGGCAAGCATGAAGCAGCAAGTGTGGTACCCTGAATAGAGTACTGTGAATATGGCAGAGTGCGGCCATACCAAGTAGGGGCGAGTTTCAAACTCGCCCCTACGGGCTTCTCTGAGGTCAACCACTGGACACGTCCCGTTCCCTATCCTACCAGGTACAGCGTGGGGTAAATGAACACCCAGGCCACGTCCACAAAGTGCCAGTACTTGACCACGCCTTCCACTCCCCAGTAATTGCCCTGGGTAAAGCGCCCCTTGCGGCCCATGCCATATACCACCAGCAGTGCTATCAAGCCGGTAATCACGTGAAAGGCATGGATGCCAGTGGTGGTGAAAAAGATGGTGCCGAAGCCGGTTTTAGGCGGGAAGTAATGGGCAGCCTCATACCACTCAATGGTCACGCCCGCCAGGAACAGGACTCCCATGGCCACAGTGAACAGTAGATTGTGCTCAAACCCCTTCTGGTTGCCGTGGGCGGCGCACATCTCGGCGCGGTAGGCGCTGAGGCTGCTGAGCAACAGCGCCACGGTAATCCCCAACCCCAAGAGCTGGTTGAGTTCGTGGGGGCGCGCCAGCCCTTGCAAGTAATAGCGGCTGGACAAAAGGGCGCTGAACAGAAAGGTCTCAGAAAAGATGAACAGCCACAGGCCCAGCCGGTTCGTTTCCCGTTGATGCGCGGCGTTGCCGTGGCCTGTGGCAACGCTATGTGCGGCAGCAGCCATTTAGTGACTCTCCTTTTGCCAAAGGTGGCCGATGTGCATGAAGAAATACAGAATCAAGGCGGCATCCACCAGGTTCATGATAATCATGTAAATAAGGTTGCCCGCAGGCATTACCAGAAGCACCAGGTACTCCACTGCTGTCAGGACCAGCAAGGCTAGAAACACCCACCAACCGCGCCGCAGGGCTAATTTCAGTCCGCTTGTTTCCACCAGACACCTCTTTCAGGGAAAATCTGCTGTAGCAGCCAGGTTCTATTTACCGGAATGCGAATCGCCATCGGCCGCGCCCGCCACCGGGGCCGCCACGTGGCTGGAGCCGGGGATGCCGTACCCATAAGGTGAACCCACCACTTGCGGCGGGTGGGCAAAGTTGGTCACCGGAGGCGGGGAAGAAGTTTGCCATTCCAGGGTCTTGGCCCGCCAGGGGTTAGGCCCGGCGGCCGGACCGCGCCACCATGACCAGGCCAGGTTGACCACAAAGGGCACAAAGCTGGCGGCCAGCAATAGCGCCATAACTGTGATTAGCTGGTTGATGTCCGTAAGGTCCGCCGGATATTGGGGGTTGCGCCGGTTCATGCCGTGCAGCCCGGCCCAGAACATGGGAATGAAAGTGGCGGTGTAGGCAATCATTATCCAGCCAAAGTGGATTTTGCCCCAGGTATCATTGAACATCCTTCCGGTCATCTTGGGGAACCAGTAGTAGATGCCGGTCAGGATGGCAAAAATCTCGCCGCCCATAATCGTGTAGTGGAAGTGGGCCACTACAAAGTAGGTGTCCTGCAAATGGATATCCGTGGGCACGTCAGCCAGGAATATGCCGGTCACGCCGCCCACCACAAAGTTGAACAGGAACCCCATGGCAAAGAGCATGGGCGTGGTCAGCCACAGCCGGCCCTGCCAGATGGTGCCCAGCCCGGCCAGAAAGACCATGCCCGTGGGAATGGAGATAAGCTCGGTGGTAATCATAAAGGGCATGTGTAAGTAGCTGGACATGCCGCTGGTGAACAGATGGTGCGCCCAAACCAACATGCTGAGCACCACCACCACCATAAAAGAGGCCACCACCCATTTGTAGGCAAACAGCGGTTTGCGTGAGAAATGGGCCAGCACCTCCAGCACAATGCCAAAGGCGGGCAAGATCATGATGTAAACCGCAGGGTGGGAGTAGAACCAGAAAACGTGCTCGTACAGCAGGGCGTTGCCGCCTTGGGCTGCATTGAAGAAAGATGTACCGCCCACCCGGTCCAGGATCACCATCAGCAAGCCGTAGGCCACAAACTGGGTGGCTGACAGGCTGATAAGAGAGGCGGCCAAGACAGACCAGACGAAGATGGGCACTCGGGACCAGGTCATCCCCGGCGCCCGCAGCCGCACGATGGTGGTGATGAAGTTCAGCCCGCCCAGGATGGAGGAGAAGCCGAAGGTGAGGAAGGCCAGCAAAAAGAGCAACTGTCCGGAACGTTGAGGACGCTCAAAGGCGGGTAGGCAGTCCACCCAGAGTCAAATCCTCCAGCCAGGGGCGTGGCTAGCAGCAAGACCGCCACCGGAGGAATTATCCAGTAGCTCAGGGCGTTGACCCTGGGGAAAGCCACGTCTTCGGCCCCAATAAGCAATGGCACCAGGAAGTTCCCCATGCCGCCGATAATGGTAGCCACCGCCACGGCCACCATGAAAATCCCGTGCAGGCTCATGATAGTGTTGAACCCGTTGATGCTGAGGAAGTTGGGGTCCGGGTCCATCAGTTCCAACCGGAACACCACCGCCATCAGGCCGCCCAGCAGCATGACCACCACAAAGGTCACCAGGTATTGCAGGCCAATGACCTTGTGGTCGGTGGAGAAACTGAAGTAGCGCTGCCAGCCAGTGGCCGCAGAAGGCCGCGCGGCCAGGCCAAACCATTCCCTGGCCCATGTGCCCCAAAGGCCTATTCCCAGCAGCCACCCGGCCAGGCCTAGTGCGTAACCCACCGTGACCAGGGGCTCCATGGCCCAGGGATCAATTCACAGCAACACGCGGATTCCCGCAGCCAGTCCAGCGCCAATCAGGAACCCGATGATTCCAAAAGCAAGTCCCCGCAACAAGGGCAGAAATGCCATAACTATTCTCCCTTCACGCCTCTAGCCGCTTACCGGCCGCCCTGTTGGGCGATCCAGGCCTCGAATTCCCCCTGTTCAACTACGCGCACCGGCACGCCCATCACGTAGTGCCCAAAGCCGCACAGCTCGGCGCATTGCAGGCGGAACCCGTTATCATCGGCCAGCGAGCCCGTCCGATTGGGCGTGATGTACACTGTGGTGGTGAGGCCCGGCACCGCGTCCACCTTCATTCGGAAGGCGGGCACCCAAAAAGAGTGAACTACGTCGGTGGACGTGACCTCAAAACGCACCCGCCGGTCTACCGGCAAGACAATTTCCCCGTAACTGGTCACGCCATGCTGGATATAGGCGCTCTTCCATGCCCACCGGGAACCCTCAGTTTGGACCACCAGGTCCGATGCCGCCTGGGCGTGCTGGCCCAGTTCCAGCATGCCGGTGATTCCAGGATGAATAATTACCAGCACCGTCAGCGCGGATGTGACGGCCACCCAGGCCAGCACCACGCGTTTGCTGCCCATCATGGGTGGGCCATCTCCATCGGGGACGCCGCGGCGGCGAAAACGGAACACGGAATAAGCTAACGTGGCGATGACAAATCCAAACACCGGCGCTGCCATAATGGTCAGCAGGGTGTAAGCGTCATCCACCACCTGCCCTTCTTCCGAGGCGTTTATGGGCAACACGTGCCAGCCTAAGACCATTGCCTCCGCCACCAGCGTCAACACGGCCCACAGTATTGCTACCGCCACCAGGTCCTTTTTCACATGTGGCTCCTTTCCCTCTCCGCCTTTACCAGGCTGCAAAGAGGATAAATGGCGGCCATAAAAGGGTTGTGAAAATCCTCACGAATGGCGTGAAAGAGTTGTGAAGGGGTTGAGGAAGTTCTGACGGGATAACTGGAGACGTGCGGACCGTTGAGGGAGGGATACGAACACCTATTGGCTTGTCTACGGAGTTCCAGGCAACCGAATTACTCTGGCCGCCCGGGCAAACTTACGCCTTATCGATGTGGTCTTGTGGCCCACCACGTCACAGTGGGCAGCGTTATCTGGCAGGGGAGTCCTTTCTATGCGCTGGTTGAGGCTCCAACAAAGCTCTACCGTTATGACGGCCACGCCATGCCCTTCATAACCTTTGAGCGTGTCAGCCACCGAATGACAAGGCAGTCCAGTTTACTGACATCCGGTCTGTACCGGTGGTGTCGGAGAAAGCGTTGGAAGCCAATGTACCGTCTTGTTTGATGTATTCGGGCTCTGGGGGAAACCTTCTGAAGAACTCATCGCCGGGCGCGAATCCTTCATCTTGGTGCGATGTAGCCAAACTCCTACCTCGACAGTAAGCGCTTGACCGCCTCTTCCAGCGCTAAGGGGTCACCAAGAGTTCCCTCGGTCTCCACTTCCTCAGCAGAATCTGAGAGTTCCACCAGCAAGAACGGGACAGGCCTGTCATCCGGTGGAATATCTAACAACAACTCTTTGCCGGACGGCACCGTCCATTCCCACTCGACGCCTCCATCCGGTGAGGGTGCAATGAAGGGCAATGGAACGTCTTTGCGCACCAATGGGAGAATCTGCTTGAACATAGCTTTGGTCTTTTCAATGGCCTCTGGCTTGATAGGCACCGCGCCATAGCTGTCCCAGTCTGGGGGAAGGGTAGCCAGGTGCTCCAAGCGGTCAACAACTTCCTGAGGCAGGATATTGACGCCTTCAGCCTTTTTGGCCTTTCGGCGTGGCACTTTAGCTGGTCTATTTGCTGGAGTAGCCATTTCCTTCCACTGCCCAGATATAGCACACGCTCTAGCTATGTTTGCGCCGCCCCTTGCCTCTGCCTTGCCCCACTATATAATGGGGGCAACCTCAAATAACATAAGGAGGCACCATATGGGCGTCACCGAGACCGTAGCCAAGTGGATTGTCAACACCAGCTATGAGGACATCCCGCCGGAAGCCATCCGCGTCGCCAACGAGTCGTGCTTTGACCTGCTGGGAGTAATCCTGGCCGGGTCGGTGCAGCCCGTGGGCCAGATTATCCAGCAGTACGTGGGCGACCTGGGCGGTGCGCCGGAAGCCACCATACTTTCCGGCGGCGGGCGCACCTCCCTGCCCAATGCAGCCCTGGCCAACGGCACCATGGGCCACGCCCTGGACTACGACGACTTCGGCGGCTTCGGCCACCCCACCGTGGCCATCTTCCCGGCGCTGCTGGCCCTGGGGGAGCAAATGGGCGCCACGGGCCGGGACCTGCTGGAGGCTTACGTAGTAGGCTGCGAGGTGGGCCTGGCCTTGCAGCACACTACCAAGTACAACCAGATGCTGCGGGGCTTCCACTCCACCGGCGTCATTGGCCGCCTGGCCTGCGCCGCCGCCTGCGCCAAGCTGCTGAAGCTGGACGAAAAGCAGACCACCACCGCCCTGGGCATCGCCGGGTCCATGGCCAGCGGGCTGATTCACAACTTCGGCACCATGACCAAGCCGTTGCACGCCGGGCTGACCTGCCGCGACGGGGTGATGGCCGCCCAGCTAGCCCAGCGGGGCCTCACCGCCGGCCAGCAGGTCATCGAGCACCCGGTGGGCTTCGCCGCCACGGTGCTGGGCGAGGGCATCTACGACCTGAAGCACATGGCCGAGAATCTGGGGAAGCCCTTCCGGGTGCAGGACGCCCTGATTATCAAGAAGTACCCCTGCTGCGGCGGCAATCACGCCATGCTGGACAGCCTGTTCAGCCTGATGCGCCAGCACAACTTCACCGCCGAGGACGTGGCCTCCGCCGAGGTGGACCAGTCCTACGTGTCGGTGGTGATGCTCTACACCGAGCCGGACGATCCCCTCAAGGGCAAGTTCAGCGCCAAGTACAATGTGGCAGCGGCCCTGATGGACGGCGAGATTGGCATTGACACCTTCAGCGATGACAAGATTGCCGATCCCCAGGTGCAGGAGATGATGGGCAAGGTGCGGACGCGGGTGCTGTCCAAGTGGGAGGAAGGCTCCGGCGAGTTCCAGCGGGGCGTGCCGGTGCGCATTACCCTTAAGGACGGGCGCACCTTTGAGCACGTGACCAGCCGGGACATGGTGCTGGGCGGACAGAAAAACCCCTGGGGCATTGAGAACATCAAGGGCAAGTTCCGGGTCAACGCGGGACTGGCGCTAACCCAGGACAAGGTGGACCAGGCCATGACCACCTGGGAGGACATTGCCCAGGTGGCGGACCTGGCCGGGGCCATCCAACAGACGCTGGTGGGGTAGAAGGGGGAATGACGACGGGGGCAGGTTTGAAGCCTGCCCCCCGCTAGTTTCTACTGGAGCGAGTCCTTGGCTGATAATCGAGACGAAGTTAAGGATTTCCTGCTGACTTTGCGCCGCATAGGGATGAGCTTTGGTCTGCTGGTAATCTTCGTTTTGGGTGAGTGGTTCTTCTTAGAACCTGTTTAGAATCTTTTGAGGAGTAACACGGCGAAGGCCAGGACGACCATGTGCAGGCTGGTATTGAGGTCGCGCTCGCAATTCTTCCAAAGGCGTCGGCATTTTTCCAGCCATGCAAAGGAACGCTCCACCAC
>VGZV01000063.1 GCA_016872385.1 SAR202 cluster bacterium
CGGCTGGGGCAGCACCCCAAGCTTGCCCCGGCAGCCAATCACAGGGACCCGGCAACAATGCTTCGGTAACATTCCTGGATCAGTGAATCATCTGCCCTTCGGTAACATTCTTGTTTGAGTTGACACGCCCTGGCAGCGCCTGGCCGCAGGCTCGTTTCATTCCCTGCGAGGGTAGGGGCAGACCTTTGTGTCTTTCCTTGGGTGAAAACTTCCGCCCGAGGCGCACACATAGGTGCGCCCCTACGCGTATGCCCAGAATGAAACAGCCCTGTGCTTGCCCGCCTTTCGCCAGTTGGCCTTTGGGCCATCTTGGCACCCTTTAAAGTCGCTTAATTGCCTGCGGCCGCTACTGCCTTGCCCTGCATGACCTGGGCAAAGAACTCCTTTACCAGCCGGTTGAACACCTGAGGTTGCTCAAAATGGGTGGAGTGGGCTGCGCCGGGCACGATCTCCAGCCGGGAATTGGCTATCAGGCGCTGGGCCGCCTGCATGACGTGCACTGGGAAGATCAGATCTTCTTGCCCCACTATCAGCAGCGTGGGCGCCTTCATGCGCGCCAGGTCTCGGGCCTGAGGGCCGGCAGGGTCTCGGAAGGCGTCGGAGACGGCATTGATGGGCATCTCCGGGTTCAGCTGGCCAATCTGCCGGTAGAGGAACGCCAGATTAGGGTGCTGCTGGACAAATCCAGCGGAAAGGGAGCGGCGAGTGGGTTCCGTGGGCGGGTGCACGTCTTTGAGCAGTCCCACTACCGATGGGTCCCCAATGCCGCCGGTGGTGTCGCCCAGCACCAGGCCCAGGGTACGCTGGGGATTAGCCAGAGCAAAGCCCAAACAGCCAAGCCCGCCCATAGACTGGGCCACCAGAAAGGCCTGCTGGACCTTCAAATGGTCCAGTAGCTGCTTGATGTCCTCGGCAAAAGCCTTGCGGCCCGGCCCGCCGGCGGGTTCGGTGGAGGCGCCCCAGCCCCGATGGTCAAAAGTAATGCAGCGGAACTCCTTGGAAAACTCCGGCACCTGCCGCCACCAGCTCATGTGGTTGCCACCCCTGCCGTGAGCAAAGACGATGGCAGGCCCCTGGCCGTGGGACTCGTAATAGATTTGCGCTCCATTGATTGCTGCCCTGGGCATAGCGCACTCCTCCCAAAGTCCGACCTCCGGCTGCGAACGGAGATGAGGGACAGAATAGGCATCTATGTTGACCGCCAGGGCGGCAATTGTCAATGGAGCGAATTGACTCACAATAAAAGTTACCTAAGGAGGATACGTTGCCTCAAAATGCGTGTTACCGAAGGGGAGGTAGACATGATGACCCGAGGCAGCGTGGAAGAGTACGTGACGGCGGTACAGGAAAGGTATAGGCGGGCCAGCCGCCGGGAGAAGGCCCGGCCCCAGGTCTGGCCAGCATCGCCTCCAGTTCTCCTGGGGAACATGAAGTTACCCTTCCTCCGGACTTGAAGGCAATGCCCACGTTGCCTTCCCCGGGCCGGAATCCAGGGAACCGCTGGAACCACTGGAACAGGCCCAACCCCATATAGCGGCGCAGCATTCCCGACGAAGGCTCATACAGATAGATGCAGACTTCGTCAGTGATGTGCAGCGTTTCCATCAGGGTGTCCAGAAGCGACGCCAGCCGGTGGTCCTGGTTCTCTGGCGTGCTGGATCCCCGGCAAGCCTTGAGAACGGCATCCAGGTGCCGCCCTGACTGGCTGCGCTGGATGAAAGTGCGGCTCCGCATCCATCCCAAGGCCCCAACGACGAGCAAAGAACCAGCGGCGGCCAACAAAAAGGGCGCAGGATTCTGGCCAGGATTGAGCTGCGTTGCTGTGCTGGACGGCCAGGCCGCTGGCTGGGCCAGCAGGATGGCCGCCACTAGAAAAACCAGGGATACCGACGTGGCCAGCAGGAACAAGGCAGGTGTAGCCAGGACCAGATAAGCCGCGGGCAGGGTGATAAACAGGAACACGACTGGGCTGGCGGCCCCGCCGGTGAAATAGGTCCCAGCGCACAGGAACAAGATTGTGTCCGCCAAGCTAAGGAAGACTACGTCGGCGGAGCCCAGAATACGTGTCCAATACCCCACCGCCAGCAGAACGGAACTGAGTAGATAGACTCCCAGCGTTGCCAGAAGTCCTGGGGATGCAGTTATGGGGAACCGCTCCGCGCCGGATAGGTTGGGGCCCCAGATTGCCACCAATGCGAAAAGCGGGATTAACGCACCGCGCAGCGCAAGGCTCTGGCGGGCAATTTCCCTACGGTGAATATCTGGTACCGCGGCGAATTTGAAAGGCAAAGCGGACTTAACGGGTTGCCCCGCAGCAACGAAAATTCTGGGCTGCCACCTCTCATTTTCCTAGAGAGCCGCCTGATGCAGAAAGGGAGCCAGCCCTGATGTCCAGGGGGTGCGGACACCATCAAATAGCTCACAGGAAATGGGCTTACAAGGTGAAAGCCGAATATGAGGAATACAGTGCTAAGGAAGGGGGTTGAGGACCGGCCAGCAGGCGCCGGTGCGCGGAAATCAGCGATATCGGTGGTTACACCGGCCAGGCTTCCTGGCGGTAGGCCATTTCCCAAAACAGGTACTCGTAGCGGCTGCTGGTCAGAAAAGCCTGGCGCATGGCCTCCCGTTCCTCAGCGCCAGCCTTTTCCGCGGCGCGGTCCACAAAGCTGCGCCACGCCCGCACGCTATCCTCCAGGAGCCCGCCCACGTAGAAGGCCGTCCACTGGCTGTATAACGGGTGTTCCGATGCCCCCACTTCCTCCCGCAGGGAATGGTAAGTCCACGGGCAGGGGAGCAGCGCCGCCGCCGTGGGGCCCAGGCCATGCAATGCCGCGGTCTTGAGCATATGGTTGACATAAGCTGTGTTGGTAGGAGACATGGCGGAGGTGGAGAGGTGTTCCAGAGCTACGCCCGCTGCCCCCAGCAGCTTCTGGTGGAGGGGCCGCTCTACGGGAGTCAACACCCGGCGGGACAACTCTTGCAGGGTGTGTGAATCGGGAGCCTTGGCCAGGGCCATGGCTACGGTGCGGGCAAAACCCTCCAGGTAAAGATAGTCTTGCACCAGGTAGTAACGAAAGGTATCCGCAGGCAGCGTGCCCTGCTTGATTTCCTGCAGAAATGGGTGGGCAAATATAGACTGCCAGATGGGCTTCGCTTCAGTCCGGAGTTGATCACTGAATCCAGCCATAGCAGTTCTTCTACTCCCGCAGAAGGCTGGGAACTGTTACCCGCGCCTGTCCGGTTGCCGTCTTATCGCCTGAACTGTTCTCTATCCAAACGTCCAGCAAGAAGCGCGCCCGGCGGCCTGTATCCTGGCGTTCCTGGACCTGCCCATGCACCGTAATAGTATCTCCGTCGCCCACGGGCTTGATGAAAGTCACTGTAAGCTCACCGCCCCAGAGGAAGTCGTCGCCAAAGGTGCGAGCCAGCAATTCATGGAGGAAGGCGAAAGACATCTGCCCCGAAGCGATGGGGCGTGTCATGCCCATGCGCCGGGCCTGGGCGGCATCGGTGTGCATGTTGCTGGGCAAAGATGAGACGCCATCCGGGGCCCGGACAAGGCGGCTCAGCGACTCAAACTGGTCTATTTTGGCTTGGGACAGAGTCTTGACCAGGGGAGGCAGTTGATCCCCAGTCTTCAGCCGGTCGGCTTGCAAGGTCATGGGGACTCCTGGGCGGCAGGCGCACGCACCAGAAAGGTGTGGCGGCTGCGGACAATTTCGGTGCCGTCCTCGTCCACGGCAAAGGTCTCAACTACCAGCCAATGGCGTCCCCGCCGCTGGTACTTCTCCCGGACCCAGCCGGTGACCTGGATGCGCTTGTTCAGCCGGGGAGGGCGCAGGTAATAGTCCTGATGTTTGGCGCTGACTACCGGAATGCGGCCGTGCTTCCGGGTCAGCACCTCAGCGTACTCCTTGACAGCAATGCTCAGGCAAGCCGCCTCCGGGAAATCCACGGCCTGCCGGAAAGCATTCAACTGCTCCTGGGTCACCACGTACTCCAGGTGACCTAGCTGCTCCCCCACTTCCAGTTTGTCATATGCCCCAAGGGAAGAAGTCATGGCCTGTCTTGCTGGGGAGCAGTCAGTTTCCGGTACTGCTCCATATCTTGCTGCGCTTCCTGCTGGCGGTTTCCCATGCTTTGGAGCGCCTGGGCGCGGGCCAGGAAGGCGGCAGCCAGGTCTGGCTTGGCCGCAATGGCCCTGCTGCAGTCCTCTACTGCGCGCTCCAGGTTCCCCAGGCCGGCCCAGGAGTTGCCCCGGCCAAGGAAACTGTTGGCATGGGATGGGTCAAGCTCCAGTGCCCGGTCGAAATCGGACAGGGCCGCTTGATAGTCCTCCAGGTCGTTGCGCGCAGCGCCCCGGTTGCTGAACAGATTGGCCGTTGCCATGCCAAGCTGCTGTGCCTGGCCAAAGTCTGCCAAGGCCCTGGCGGCTTCACCCAGGTTGCGTAGGGCGATGCCCCGGTTGTAAAAGGCGTTGGCAAAGGCAGGCGCCAGCTTGATTGCCAGGTTGTAGTCCTGGACGGCCCTGTCGTAATCGCGCTGGTCGCTAAAAAGGTTGCCCCTGGCGTAGTAGAAGTCCGGGTCGTTGGGTCGCAGTGCGATGGCGCGGGAGTAATACTCCAGGGCCTTCTCCCGGCGTCCCTGGTCCCGGTGGGCAATGCCCAGATTGTACCAGGCGTTGGGCAGGTTGGGGTTGCGGCGCAGAGCTTCCGTGAAGTCTTCAATGGCTTGCTCGTAGCGCTTCATGGAGGCCTGAGCCACGCCCCTGGCGTAAAAGAAATCGGCGTCGTCCGGGTCCAGGTCAATGGCCCGGTCATAGTCCAGGATGGCCAGGTCAAACTGCTCTTGCTGCCGCCGGATTACACCCCTGGCGTAGTAGGCCACGGCGTAGTCTGGGTCGGCGTCTATGGCGGCGCTGAAGTCCTGTACCGCGGCTGGAATGTCGCCGGAGTTGCGGCGGGCCAAACCCCGGCAGTAGTAAGCGGGCGCGAACGCCGGATTTATAACCAGAGCCTGGCTGAAATCTGCAGCGGCCTGCTCCCACATGCCTTGCTGCAGAAAACGGCGGCCACGAAACAGGTATTCAAACTCGGTAGGCTGAGTAGTCATGGTGGGAGATTGGTGTTTCCTGGCGCCAGCGGACGACAATCTAAATGCCTTGCGGCGTGTGGTTTTGCGATCCCTCTGCTCATTGTGTTCGGCCATTATACATCAGCAGATTCAGGTTCACTACTCAGGCAGTGCGCAGGGCCAGGGTCTTTCAGTTGTCTCCTAATGTAGGGGCAGACCTAGGTGTCTGCCCTGTGTCTGCCCTGTGTCTGCTGTGTCTGACGGGCCTGTCCAGGGCGCACCCCGACTTGTCGGGGCGCCCCTACAAGCGGGCCCAGAATCGAAAGACCCTGGTGCGCAGGGCCGTTTTATTCCCTGCCGAATTGTAGGGGCATCCCGAACCGTCAGGGCTGCGCCCTGGCGGAGGCAACTGGGCACCCCTGCGAACCCACTGAGAATACAACAACCCTGCCCGCAGGGCTGCTGCCTCCATCACCGGACAGTTTACTGCAACCGGCCAATAGCTTATTATCGGTGCGGAAGCGGGCCGGCAAGATGTTGGTTCCCAAGACTCTTGGGCTGGGTCCCTGCGAGAATTGCCAGCGCCTTTCATAAACTTGAGACTGGGCAAATGTAGTAGCGGAGGAGGTTGGACAATGGCTTATGGCGGGAATGACTGGTTAGCTTTGACCCCTGAACCCACTTTGGAACCGGACCTGCCCATTTGCGACCCCCACCATCATTTCTGGGATAAGCGCGCCGACCGCGTGCCCTACCAGCGGTACCTGCTTCCGGACCTCTTGGCCGACATTGGCAGCGGCCACAACGTGCGCTCCACAGTGTTTATAGAAGCCAGGTCCATGTATCGGGCTGGCGGGCCTGAGGAACTGCGTGCGGTGGGTGAAGTGGAGTTTGTTCAGGGCATTGCGGCGGCCAGCGCCAGCGGGATTTACGGCCCGGCCCGGGTGGCGGCGGCCATCATTGGCAACGCCGACTTGGGCCTGGGCGACCGGGTCAAGCCGGTACTGGAGGCGTTGCAGGCGGCCAGTCCCAACCGCTTCCGGGGCGTCCGCCGGTCTGCTTCGTGGGACGCCCACCCAGACCTGGAACGCCGGGCTCCCAAGGGCCTGCTGGCCGATGAAAAGTTCCGCGCCGGGGCGCGGGTGTTGGCCCGCATGGGGATGTCTATGGAAAATACCCTGTATTTCCCCCAACTGCCGGAGTTGGCCGACTTCGCCAGGGCGATTCCCGACCTCCCCATAGTTCTCAACCACATTGGCGGGCTGTACCGGGTGGGGTCTTATGGCAACCGGGATGACGAGGTTATTCCGGCCTGGCGCAAGGGCATTGCCACCGTGGCCCAGTGCCCCAATATCTATTTGAAGCTGGGCGGCGTGGGACAAGTCAGGTACGGTTTCGACTGGTACACTTGGGAGAAGCCCATTGGCTCCGAGAAGCTGGCCGAGGCGCTGGCGCCGTTGATGTACTACTGCATTGAGCAGTTTGGACCGGACCGCTGCATGTTTGAGAGCAACTTTCCGCCGGACAAGGTGTCCTCTTCTTACAACGTGCTGTTTAACGCCTTCAAACGGTTGTCCAAGGGCTACGGTCCTGCTGAGCGGGCGGCCTTGTTCCACGACACTGCCGCCAAGGTTTACCGGATAAAGTATTAGCGGCTACTGATGTTCCTCAGAGCGAGGCTTTGCCGGAATCCAAAGGGGCAAAGATGAAGGGCAGACTCAATGGGGGTCTGCCCTTCATCTTCAACGCTTCCAAAAACGTGTTCAAGAAGGTTTTCACTCCTCCCTCGACAGGCTCAGGACGAGCGGTTTGCCCGCTCGTGGCGAGCTTGTCTAACCATGAGCGGGGCTGTTGTCACGGGCTATGAGATCCTGCTGGAGTCCGTGAACGGCAGGTAAAAAGCTCTACTTAGGAAATCCTGGCTCCCACAGCAGTGTGGCGGCGGGGCTGGGCAGCAGGTACTTGAACCCAGCCCGCTCTGCGTACATGCGGTCCAGGTCAGTGTCACCAATGTGGTAGTACTCCTCGGCGGCGAATTCGGCTTTGACCAGCCCTAACTGATGCTTCAGCACGGTGAAGCGCACGGGGATATCGTGGACCGTCCAGATATTTTGCTGGTTGCTGACCATCCGGTCGGAGCAGCTGCCGATGATGTATCCCTGGCTCTGGACCCAGCGCACCATTTCCATGGTGATACAGCCAGGCGGATCCCCCACTTCCAGCGTCCCGTCAATATCAAAGCTGATAAGCTTGGTCATGCCTGCTCCCAATTCTTATGCTACAGGGCAACTCTTTTGCCGCCAACGCCAATATGCGCAACGCTGGGTCCCTGGCGAACGTGACTTTCCTGGTCCGTGCAAGAGGCCAAGTCCCAGGTAGTGTATCAATTAGCCCTTCGTCATTCCGGCGAAAGCCGGAATCCAGTAGAGAACTGTATCTATTCTGTATCTGGACACCGGCCTTCGCCGGTGTGACGAGTTGAGTCCTTAAGCAAACTGATACACTACTAAGTCCCATTAGCTGGGGTGCTTCCCCAGCATAATCCAGCCGCCGCTGCTGGGGGTGGTGAAGGCGCACAGGGCAGTATCCGCCCGCACCCGCACCTGTCGCCTGCCCGCCGTGCCGCGCAGTTGCTGAATGCTGTCGGTGTACATGGCGGTGCGGGTGCGCCCGTTGCCCAGGTTGCCGCCGCTGGAACTGAAGGGATGCGGCCCCTCTACCCGAATATCGCCCGCGTAGAAGGCGAAAGAATCCCCCCGCTTCACGCCATGCCACTGGAAGGCTTCCAGGAAGAACTGGGTCATAGTGGAATACCCATCGTAGGGGTTGAAGATGTCCACGTCTTCTGGGCCTAGTCCAGCGCCCTCATACATTAGCCGGGCCGCGTGGTCTGTCCACATCTCTATTTCGTCCAGGACTGGCTGCGTGCTGCGGGGTTTGAAATTGTGCTGGGAATGGTTCAGCACATATATGGGCGGCTGCTTCATGTCCTTGGCCCGTTCCGCAGTGGTGAACAGGTAGGCCGCCGAGGCGTTTACAGGGCGGTCGCAGTCCCAAATCCGCAAGGGCTTCAAGATGAAGCGGGAGGTTACGTAGTCCTCCAGGGTAAGCTGGGGTATGCCGTGGTTGGCGTTAAACCCCCAGGGCGTCAACAGGCCGTTGCGGTGCTGGTTGATGACAAAGGGCGCCACGTCGTCATGGGTGCCGCCGTATGTGATGCAGTACTGGTTGTGGGGAAATATGTTAATAAAATCGTTGCCGCCGTGGTTTCCCCAGGGCACGGTCCACTGCCGCTCTCCCTTGGCGTAGTCCTCCGCGTTTTCCCCGCCGCGCCGGTATCTGCCCGTCAGATTGCCGGTAGGATAGATTACCAGGCAGGTAGTGCAAAGCCCGTCTCCCACCGCTTGGGCCGCCAATCCCACCATCTCGCCGATGGTGGGGACGCTGGAGGGAGCGAATTTCACGTTGGGCAAATGCATCTGGTCAATGAGCCACTTGGCGTTTACCCTGGTGAGGCCCCATTCTGAGTCGTAGGGAGGGGCGAAGAAGGGCCGGGGCGCCCAGTTGGAGGCGGCGCCTCCGCTGGCCCCGGCAATGGTGGTTGGGCAGCAGACCACGCCGTCAATCTGGTCGGCTGTTACCCCGGCATCGTCCATCGCCTTTTGGCAGGCCAGGATGGAGTAAGCCCCCAGGGTCTTGTCCATGGAGGTTTCATCCCACCGCCGGTCCACCGGGGAGTGCCCATAACCGGCGATGGCCACTTTACCGCGGTGTTCCCAGACACCGGCTCCCAGTTTCTCTCTGCGCCACTTGAAAGGAGGGTCTAGGGTGGTCATTGTTCGCTACCTCATCCAACTTGCAACTTGCCGTCAAAATGCTGAAACGCTGGTCGCCACCAGGAAGTTTGGGCTCCTTTTGGCTTGGCCTTATTGCACCGCGCGCCACTCGTGGATTAGCTGTCCCGGCGCCACCTCTTCAAACACCACTTCCACAGGCGCACCCACGGGTACTTTGTCCACGGGCGTCCCCGGCAGGTTGGCGTAAAAGTTGATGCCGGGGTCTTCATCCATGGTCACCAGGGCCAAGTTGTAGGGCTGGTCGGACATCCGCCGGTCCAGGCGGCCATCTTCAATAATAATGTATGTGGAGATGTGTCCCCGGCCGCGCACTTCCTTCCAGCCAAGCTTTTCCGCGGAGCCGCAATCGGCGCACCTGTCCCGTATGGGGTACTGGAGACGGCGGCACCCCGAACAGAACTGGAGCAACAGCTTTTTCTGATTTACGGCATCCCAAAAGGGTTTGCTCAAAGGGTCTGCCACCGGAATTACCTTGGGCATCCCGTCCCTCCTCACGCGCTGTGGGTCTAAGAGCGTGTTTAAAAAGTGCTGTGCACTACCAGCGCTCACCCTGAGCTTGTCGAAGGGTGAGCGTCCTTCGGCTGAAGGACCGCTCGTGGTGAGCCTGTCGAACCACGAGCGCCTAGCCTTTTTAGACACCCTCTAAGCCGGCGCACTATCAGACTGGGCTTGGGGAGCATATTGCAGCCGGGCGCTCCATGTCAACCGCCAGCAAGTTCATACGATAAATCTGCCGTAGTTGTACCGTCTCTTAACTGGGCATCTCTCCCGGCGAAACAGGGATGTCAAAGCTGCCAAACTTGGCGTGCACTCCTGCGAATGCGCCTGGAATGGCCGTAATCCATGCTGGTGTGTTAGGATTCCCGCGGAGACGGAGCAACGATGTCCAAGGGGCCGGTCTGCCGGTGTTTCAACAGCCCAGCTCCATGACATGCTCCGTAGAGTTGACTAGAAAGGGAAGAATCCATGAGCCTGCTCTTTAGCACGTTCACCCTGCGCGGCGAGACCATCCCCAACCGGGTGTTTGTCTCGCCCATGTGCCAATACTCTTCCGAGACCCAGGACGGCAAATGCGGTCCCTGGCATGTGGTCCACTGTGGTACCAGGGCGGTGGGTGGAGCAGGGCTGGTAATGATGGAAGCCACCGCGGTCCAGGCCCAAGGCCGTATCACACCTTGGGACTTGGGGTTGTGGTCGGACAATCAAATAGAGTCCTTCCTACCCGTGGTGGAGGCCATTACCCAGGCGGGGGCGGTGCCTGCCATTCAGCTTGCCCATGCCGGGCGCAAAGCCTCCCGACACCGGCCCTGGCTGGGTGGGGGATTGCTTTCTTCGGCTGAGGGTGGCTGGGAAATCGTAGCCCCCAGCCCGTTACGGTTCGATGAGAAGTCCGGTATGCCCGCACCGCTTACTACCGACGAAATCCAGGAAGTCGTGGCCGGCTTTGCCAGCGCCGCCCGCAGAGCAGTGGCGGCGGGCATGAAGGTTATAGAGTTGCACATGGCCCACGGCTACCTGGGCTGCGAGTTTTTGTCGCCCTTGTCCAACACCAGGGAGGACGAGTATGGGGGTTCCCTGGAGAACCGGGCCCGCTTTGCCCTTCAAGCAGCCCAGACAGTCCGGCAGGCTATTCCCGACGGCATGCCCCTCTTTGTGCGGGTTTCCGCCACCGAGTACGTGGAAGGCGGCTGGGACGTGGATGAGTGCGTCCAATTGTGCCGGTGGCTGAAGGAGTCGGGCGTGGATCTGATTGACTGTTCCTCCGGGGGCAATTCTGCCCACCAGCGCCTCAAGGCTTATCCTGGGTACCAGGTGGGCTTTGCGGCCAGGATCCGCCATGAGGCCAACATTCCGACGGGGGCAGTGGGTCTGATTACCGCCGCCCGCCAGGCCGAGCAGATCCTATCCGATGAGGATGCCGATGTTGTTTTACTGGGGCGGGAGTTGCTGCGAAATCCTTACTGGCCCATCCATGCCCGCGAAGAACTGGATGGCGCAAGCGGCTGGCCGCCCCAGTACGCCAGGGTCAGGGAAATTCGTCAGCCGTCCAGGTGAACCGTTGCAGTAACCCTTGGCACATTACCAACAACCCGGGTGGTGTGGCCGCTGCCAGTCAGATCTTCGGCCAGGTTCACATCTCCCGGACCCAGGCGAAAGACCGTGCCATCACGCAGCCCGATTTCCGCCTGCCCGGACAGGGTTATAACGTACTGGCGGCGCGGCGCGGTATGCCAGTCGCTGAAGCGGCCCGGCTGGCTGGTGCGAAATTCAATGCCCTTGGCGCCGTGCAGCTTTGTCAGGCTGGGTTGCGAGGCCAGGTCCATTACTTGAAGGTGGGTTTTGCCGTCATCACCCGTGTACAGTCTGATGAATGCCATTTTCAACCTCCTGGCAGATTTCTGCATATACTTGGGTCACCCCGTTTCCGGGACGCGCCCAGATTCTAGCTCCAGCCGGGGCGGACTACAAGCCGCTGCTGAATATAAGGGCTCCTCTTCAATACATTCAGGGTTCTTGGCCCTGATTAAAACACTCCCTCTGGCTCAAGGCCCAGGTAATGCTGGCCGGCAGTTTCATAGTGGGCGAAACTGCCCTGGATATGTTGCGTGATGACGTGGATGTCCTGGAACTTGCGCTGTATGGGGTTGCTGGCAAAAATGGCGCTGGACGCGCACAGGCCGTAGGCAGTGTCCACCACCTGCGCCGCGCTGCGGATTCCGAAGGTACTGGCCAGCCGAAGCTGGATGCGTTCATCAGTAGTGAGGGCATGGTTCTTGCAAGCGCCCTCCCACACGCGGTTGGCGCTCTCGCGCAGGAAGGCCTTTGCCGACCGCCACACGGCTTCGGACTCGCCAATCAAGCGCTGGGTGGTGGCCTGGTCGCGCAGCAAGGTTTTGGTGCGCCCCGGCACCTTGCTGGCCGATAAGCTGATCACATAGTCCAGGCTGGCGCGGGCAACCCCCAGGGCCACGGTCGAGAACCCCGCGGCGAAAAGCAGCGTTCGGGGAATTACGTAAATGGCGCCCGGCTCCCTCGACTCACCATTGGGGTCGTAAGTGTAGTCGCTGGGCACAAACAGGTCGTCCACTGCAAAGCTGAAACTGCCGGTGCCGCGTAGTCCGTTTACCTGCCACAAGTCCAGAATTCTGGCGTTCTCTTTCGGTATCAGCAGCACCCGGGCGCTGTCCCGGTCCAGCGGGGCGTCCACCGGCATCCCGGGCAACGCCACTGGAGTTAGCGCCGCCAGCCAGGTGGCGTGGGGGCTGCCGGAGCTAAAATTCCACTTGCCCCTGAGCCGGTAACCGCCCGCCACTGGGGTGGCCCTAGCGGAAGCTGTGGGAGGCCCATTGGTCACCACCGCCCGCCGTTCTTTCCAGATCCTCTGCGCAGTTTGCTCTGGCATCCTCACGCAATTGGTGGCAAAGACGTTGTTCTGGTTCAGGCACCAACCCACGCTGCCGTCCACCGCCGCAAAAATCTCCAGTATCTTCAGAAATTCTGGATGGTCCAGTTCCGCCCCGTTGAGGGAGCGGGGCATCAGGAGCCTGAAGAAACCTTCGTCGGCGATTTCACCCACCAGGTCTGGAGGCAGCTGCCGTTCCTGGTCTGTGAGGTCGGCGTTGGCCGCCACTCGCCCCGCCAGCCGCCTGGCGGTATCAAAGTAATGGGCCACTTCATGGGGCGCAGTTGTCATGTTCTTCCCGCTCAATCACAAGAGTGCCGGGCCTGTTCCGGTTGGCTTTGTCGCGTATTTCACCAACTCTGCCTCAGATAATAATCCGCCGGGACGCTCCAGTAAACAGCCAGCCAACTGGCGCAGGGTAGGGGAAAAGCTGATCTGGAACATGAGGTGAGTGTGCTGCAGACAGGACAGCGGAAACTCACCGTTGGCAGAACACATCTTGCGCAAAAAGCGGCGGGCTGGTAGGGCCGCCACTGGTGCTGATGCGCGTGTGAGTGGTGGGCAGTGCAGGACTCGAACCTGCGACCCCCTGCGTGTAAAGCAGGTGCTCTAACCAACTGAGCTAACCGCCCGGAGGATGCCTCTTCCAATTAAACTCGCCGGTGCAGCCCGTGTCAATGGCCCGTATTCACTCACCTAAAATGTTACCCAAAGGGGTATGGTTCCCTCAGCTAGAAATGTTACCGAGGGAATCATGGCGAGTGAAGAGAAGATGACCGTGGATGAACGGCG
>VGZV01000064.1 GCA_016872385.1 SAR202 cluster bacterium
TCCCGACGTATCGGGATCCCGACCAGGTCGGGGCTTGTCGAACCATGAGCGGGCTAAAAGCTACTCATCCTTCGACAAGCTCAGGATGAGCGGGCTGGGTAGACGGCATTTCTCACACACGCTCTAACAAAGCACCGCCGCGTCATTGCGAGTCCCGATTGCTTCTTCCCGATGCAATCGGGACTCGCAATGACTCCCCAGACACCCTTTCAGAACGACATCCAAAAGTTTGTTGACTAACTACCAGGCGGTCCAGGCCCCGCGACCACTCTCCACCTGTTACAAGGACAACCCCCTGGCTTGCGCTTCCAGCACGCACTCCTGGCACCGCTGCTGGGGGAGGTGCCCTTCTGCGCCCCAGATGTTTTCGCTCACCAGGCCGCAAAGGAACACCGGCACCAGTTCTTCAATGCCCGTGCTTTCCAAGTAGTGCACAAACCCCATTTTCTCTGGCTCAGGCCACCACCAGGTGGGCAGCTGCTTATCCAGAGTCATGTACGAGAGCTTAGCGTCGTCTACCCAGCCGTCCTGGGGCAGCTCCACCATCCAGGAACGGCCTTGACTGCCGCCGCCGCGTTCGGCCTTAAGCACACCGTCTCGTATGTACCGGCGCACCAAGTCTTGGGATATGTTCAGGCGTCGGGACGCTTCCTGTATTGTCACCTTTTCCGGCATATTCACATGCCCTCCGGGGACCACGTTGCAATTTTGCAGTCTAAGCCATTATCCCAGGGGCCTGCAAGACGGGACGGGCGCAGTCCCGACCTGCTGGCGCCCCTGCCTATGGGCAAGAAATGACAAGACCCCAGCCTATCCGCCAGGGTCTTTCCTGTGGTCATCTCATTGCTTCAGCCTACTGGCTCATCAGACTGACAGGCGTGTCAGTGGGTCTTCCAGGGTGTCGGCCAGAGAGCCGCCCGGCGGCACCATGGGATAAACGTTCACCTTGGGGTCTATGACAAACTCCACCAGGAAAGGCCCGTCGTGCTCCTGGGCCTGGCGCAGCGCTGCCGCCACGTCCTCCCGGTGGGAAACCCGCAGGCCGGGGATGCCGTAAGCCTGGGCCAGCGCCACAAAGTCCGGCCCGGAAATAGGCACCGATTGGAAGTGCTGCTGGAAGAACAGGTCTTGCCACTGGCGCACCATACCCAGGTGCCCGTTGTTGAACACCGCGATTTTGACGGGCAGCTTCTCCTGTGTGACGGTAGCCAGTTCCTGCACCGTCATCTGGAACCCGCCGTCGCCAGCAATGGTCCACACGGGCACATCGGGCCGCCCCACCTGGGCGCCCAGGGCGGCGGGCAACTCGAAGCCCATAGCCCCCAATCCGCCGGAAGACAAAAAAGTATTGTTGCGGTTGAAAAACAGGAACTGGGCGGCCCACATCTGATGTTGGCCTACCCCGGTGACTACTACAGTTTCCGGCCTTTCCTGGAACAACTTGTTCATGTCGGTCAGGACATGCTGGGCCAACAGCGAGTCACTGTTGGGCACCGCCAATGAGGGATGGTCCTGCTTCAACTTGTCCAGGTAACCCATCCACTGGGGCCGCGGCACGTACTCCACCATCGGCAGCAGCGCCCGCAAAATCTGCTTGGCGTCGCCCACCAGAGGCACTTCTACCGGCACGTTGCGGCCCACCTGGGATGCCTCAATGTCCAGGTGGATGATGCGGGCATGGGGCGCAAAGGTGGACACCCTGCCGGTCACCCGGTCATCAAAGCGCATCCCCAGGCCGACAATGAGGTCCGCCTGGTCCACGGCGATGTTGGCCCAGTACATGCCGTGCATCCCCAGCATTCCCAGACTCAGGGGGTGGTTGCGAGGGAAGCTGCTCAGGCCCAGCAAAGTGTTGATGACTGGGATGCCGGTGGTCTCAGCCAGGCTCCGCACTTCCTGGAAAGCGCCGGAAGACAGGATGCCGTGGCCGCTTATGATTACCGGACGCTGGGCTTCCTTAATCAGCCGGGCAGCCTGCCGCACCTTTTCCAGAGTCTCCTGGCTCAGGGGCGGCAACTGGAGGGCCGCCACCGGCGGATAGTCGAACTCGGTAAGCTCCAGCTGCACGTCCCGGGGCACGTCCACCAGCACGGGGCCGGGGCGGCCCTCCAGGGCAGTATGAAAAGCCTCCCGCAAAGTTGGGGCGATGTCAGCGGCGGACATCACCAGGTAGGTGCGCTTGGTGCAGGCCGCGGCAATGGAGCAGATGTCGCATTCCTGGAACGCTTCCTTGCCCATGGCGGTGCGGGCCACCTGGCCGGTGATGGCCACCATGGGCACCGAGTCGGCCTTGGCCCCCATGATGCCCGTCACCAGGTTGGTGGCCCCAGGCCCAGAAGTGGCAACGCACACGCCCACCTTGCCGGTGACCCTGGCGTAGCCGTCGGCGGCGTGGGCGGCGGCCTGCTCATGGCGCACCAGGATGTGCTTTAATTGGGGGTAGCTCCACAGGGCGTCGTAAAAGGGCAGGATTGCCCCGCCGGGGTGGCCGAACATGACCTGCACGCCCTCGCGCAGCAGGCCCTCGCAAATGATTTCCGCGCCTTTCAGCTTCACAGCAGCCTCCGTTCAACTTGCTTGTGCTTCCGGCATGGACCATGGGTCTGACTGGCTGACCGGGGCCGCCTCCGCACAAAAGAAAATCCCGTCCCAGCAGGGACGGGACTGAAATTCCCGCGGTACCACCCTGATTCCCCGACGAGTCGGGGCGCTCAGTCAGGACACTAACATGCCCCGTCATAGTTAACGGGCGACGACCCCGGCCTGGCCTACTCCCCCGCCCTGGGGCGGGATTTGGGCTGGCGGCTCCGGAGGGATTTTCCGCAAGGGCGGCGCGCCTGCTTGCACCAGACCAGGCTCGCTAGGCGCCGGGGGCTTGCCTACTCGTCTCCATCACAGCCTGTACTATTGCAAGTTAGCATAGCAGATATTGCGGTGTCAATGGCTACTGGCCTATCACAGGGTCTTTCGATTCTCGGCCCGCTCGTTGGGGCGCACCCGCGTGTGCGCCCTGGACAGGCCCATCAGCCGCGGGGCAGACACATCGGTCTGCCCCCTACACTCGGAGACAATCGAAAGACCCTGGACCTACCGCTCCTTGGGTTTCATCAGCCACTGGGCCTGGGCGGCTGGGCCGGTCAGCCAGCGCTGCATGGCTGTCTGGTAAGAAGGCGGCACGTCCACCCCCAGGCCGTCGGCCAGGCGGTTCATAAAGTTGTAAAGGCAAGTCAGCAGCACAATGGACAGCACCTGGGGGTCTTCAAACCCCACGGCCCGCAGATCCTCCACGTCCTGCCGCGTCACCGCAGCGGGCTCTTTGGTCAGCTTGACGGCGAACTCCAGCATCCGGCGGTCTGCCAAACCCAGGTCGGCCCTGGCAAAGTCGTTAATCAACTGCCCTGCCAGGCTCCGGTCGGCGCAGTGGCGGCGCAGGAAGCCGCTGTGGGTCATGGCCCCGTAGCGGCACTGGTTGGCCGCCGCCACCACCGTGGCAATGGCCTCCTCCTGGGCGCGGTTCAGCGCCGATGCGCCGAAGGCCAGGGCCTCGTTCAGCTGTTTGACCGACTCCAGGGATTTGGGGTCCAGGGACAAGGCGCGGAACAGGGCAGGAAGGTCTTGCCCGTCAGTTTCTGCTTCTTCTATCCAGGCCATGCTCCATCCCAGCGAGAATTACGTATGTACCTATTACAGTAACTCACCGGGGACTTATGGGCAAACCGCCGGAGCATCAGAGGCCAGGGTTATTTCATTCTCGGGGCCTTAGGTACGCCCTTGGCGCACCCTATTGTCCGTCAGGCCTCAGCAAGCAGCCCCCCACCATTCTGGATTCTCCGTAGGGGCGCACCTATGTGTGCGCCCCAGTCCCCTACCTGCGCCCTGGGAATGCGAGGTGCTGGGGCAGACACGCAGGTCTGCCCCAGCCTGGCCGTGGTTCGGACGCTACACCGGCGGCCTCCGCTTATGCCAGGGCGTGGCCTGTTCGTAGGCGTGGGCCACCCGCAGCACCGTGCCCTCCTCCAGGGGCCGCCCCGCAATTTGCAGCGCCAGGGGCAGCGCCCCCGGCCCTTCTTTGGTGAACCCGCACAGGATGGACAGGGCGGGCACCCCGCTGAGGCTGTACGGCCCCCGGAAGGAGCCTTCTTGCAAAGCCCGCTTGGCCTGCTCCTTGCTGCGGACGCGGGAGTTGGGGTCCATTTTGGCCGCGGGCGCCGCCGAGGTAGGCTGCACCAGCACGTCCACCTCTTGCAGCGCCGCCAGCACTTCCCGGCGCACCAGTTCCCGCAGCTTCTGGGCCTTGTAATACACCTGGGCGGGCAGCAGTGTGCCGGTCATAAAGGCCACCCGCGTGTTGGGGTGGTACTCCTGGGGCCGCTCCCGCAGCCACTCCGGGTGCAGGCTGGTGCGGTCCGTGTGGGTGATGGTGCGGATAATCACGCCGGTCTGCATCGCCAGGGGCAGGGACACCTCCCGGACTTCCGCCCCCAGGTCGCGCAGCACCTGCACGGCGGCCAGCACCGCGTCCCTGGTCTGGGGTTCCACGCCGCAGGTTTCCGGGTCCAGGAACTCCCGCACCAGTCCCACCTTTATGCCGCGGACGTCGCCCGTCATGGACTGGCGGTAGTCGGGCACCGCCGCATGATACGTGTAAGGGTCTTGGGGGTCATAACCCGCGATGGCCCCAATGGTGATGGCGCAGTCAGAAACGGTGCGGGAGACTGGCCCGATGGTGTCCACGGACCAGCTTGCGCCGTCCACTCCGGCGCGGCTGACCCGGCCCCAGGTGGGCCTCAATCCCACCAGGCCGCAGTTGGCCGCCGGCCCGCGGATGGACCCGCCGGTGTCCTCTCCCAGGGAGGTGGCGCACAGGAACCCGGCGGTGGCCGCGCCGGAGCCGGTGCTGGAGGTGCCTGGGCTGCGCTCCAGGTCCCACGGGTTGTGGGCCGGCCCAAAGGCCGAGTTCACCGGGTCGCCCAGGGCAAACTCGCTCATGTTAAGCTTGCCCAGGACTATTGCGCCTGCATCTTTTAGCCGCTTTACCACCGTGGCGTCGGCCTCGGGGATGAACTCCGCCCGCAGCCGGGAGCCGGATGTAGTGGCAATGCCTTTGGTGTGAATCTGGTCTTTCACGCCCACCGGCACGCCGTGCAGCGGACCCCGGTAACGCTTACGGACTATCTCCGCCTCGGCGTCTTTGGCCGCCTGGCGGGCTTCCGCGGCGCAGACGGTAATATAAGCGTTGAGCTTGCCGTCCACTTGCTGGATACGGTCCAGATAGGCTTCGGTTACCTCCACCGGCGACACTTCCCGGCGCTGGATGGCTGCGCCTAGCTCGGTGGCAGACAGGAAGGGTATAGCCTCTTTCATCATGGTTACAAACCTCCCTCAGGCAGAGTCAGCGGCAGCGGTTCGATGGCGTTCAGTCCCGGCAGGTCAATCTCCGCCAGCATCTCCAGAATGGCGTTAAGGCTGTGGGTCACCTGGGAAAGCTCCGGCTCCTGGATGTCCAGTCCAACGGCGCGGCCCAGGGCATGGACTTCCCCTTGAGTCAGGTCGGGCATGGCGTATCCCCCTTTCCGCCGCAGCGGGGCGGCGCATCGGCTGACCCCATTCTTGGGATTTGGGGAGGCAGTGTCAAGCGTGGGCGCGGGTGGAGTTATGGGTCAGGTTGTTGTGGCAGGAAATTAGGGTTCTATCCATCACACCAGCGGAAGCCGGTGTCCAGATACAGGTGTGGCTGAGGCGTACTGCTGAATTCCGGCTTGCGCCGGAATGACGAAAAGCTAATTGATCCATTAACACAGTGTTTCCAAAGAGTTGGTCCATTCTCGGCCGACATTGTAGGAGCGCTGCTTGCTGCGCCTGGTGGCGGCAACGGGGCGCGCCAAGGGGCGCCCCCACGGCTATAATGAATCAGCCCTGAGTGTTGCCAAAGGCCCAGTCTGGTGGCAACATATTGGGCAGGCTCAACACAGCTTAGGAGAAGCAGGGTGGCCGCCGATACATCCTTCCGGTACACCGGATATCCTGTCAGGATTTACGCGGGGCCGGATGCCCTGGCCCAACTGGGCGGCGAAGCGGAGCGTCTGCGCGCCCAACGGCCATTTGTGGTATGCGGGCAGTCGGTGGCCCACCGCACCGACCTGCTGGAGCGGATAAAGGCAGCCTGGAAAGTCCCGTTGGCGGGGGCTTTTACGGGTGTCCAGGCTGGGTCTCCCTTGCCGTCGGCGCTGGCAGGGACTGAAGCCGCCCGCAGCGCCGGGGCCGACGCCATTATTGCCGTAGGGGGCGGCAGCGCCATTGTCACCGCCCGCGCCATCACCATCCTGCTGGCGGAAGGCGGTTCTGTCCATGACCATGCCACCAAATACCCGCCGGGCCAGCCGCCGGTCAGCCCTCGGCTGATGCGCCCTAAACTGCCCAACCTGGCAGTGGTGACCACCCCCACCACGGCGGCCAACCGTTCCGGCACCGCAGTGATTGACCCGGAGACCAATCACCGGCTGGAGATGTTTGACCCCAAGACCCGGCCCAGCGCCGTGTTCTGGGACGATGCCGCCCTATTGACCGCCCCCGCCCATTTGTGCATCAGCGCGGCGGCTGCTTGCTTTAGCGGCGTGGTAAGCGGCCTCCAGTCCAAAGACCCGCTGAACCCCCTGGCCCAGGGCGATTTGGCCCAGGCTTTGCAGTTGCTGCGCTCCCAACTGCCCAGGGTTGCCGGTGAGCCGGATAACCCGAAGGTGCGGCTGGACCTGTGCGCCGCGGCCTTTCTGTATAATCGCGCCGCCGACAGCGGGGCCAGCGGCAACGCCCTGGGGGTGGTCAGCGCCCTGGCCCATACGCTGGATACCCGCTACCCCCACTGCGGACACGGCGCAGCCTACGCCCTGGCGACGCCCGCCGGAATGCGGTTCAATCAAAGCAACAATCTGGCCGGACAGGCGCGGCTGGCGGCGCTATTGGGCATCACAGGCAAGAGCGGCACGGCTTCTGCCAGCGCCGCCGCCGATGCGGTGGCCCAATTCTACCACAGCCTGGGGATGCCGGTGCGACTGCGGGACATGGGCATCCCACGCGAAGACGTGGCGCACATTGCCCAGGACACCATGACAGACTTTGGGCTGCACCGCAACGTGCGGCGGGTGCAGGACGCCTCGGAGCTGGTGGCGCTGCTGGAGCAAATGTGGTGACCGGGTATAAGAAGCCGGGATTGGGGGATGATTTACTAACCGTGACTCAAGAACTAAACCTGAACTCAAATCCCCCCAACCCTCCTTTGCAAATGGGGCGAGGGGGGATTTCCTGCCAGAAAATCTCGAGTTTGCTTAGAGTGCCTAACAAAATGAAGGATGTCATTCTGAGGAGTCCCGATGACATCGGGACGACGAAGAATCTGGGGTGGAGCAAACGCCCACCACCCCTGACCCTTCGTCCTTCAGCCGAAGGACTCAGGGTGACAGCTTCGGCATTTTGTTAGGGGTTCTTAGTAATCGGGGTTCAGCAACAGAAAATATCCCCACAATCCCGGCCCAAGAACGTCGTCGTGGAAGAGCATTTTAGAGAGGAAAAGAAGCACATGAAGTACGACTACATCATCATTGGGGGCGGCTCCGCCGGCTGCACGATAGCCAGCCGTCTGTCGGAAGACCCGGACCGGTCAGTGCTGCTGCTGGAGGCCGGGCCGGACTACCCAGACTTCAACAGCCTGCCGGAGGACATCAAGCAGGGCAACAACTTGTGGCTTTCCGCCTATGGCCCCCACAGCTGGGGCTACCGCGCATCCGCCACGCTGCTGCAACCGGAACCCATTATCATCCCCCGGGGCCGGGCCACCGGCGGCTCCAGCGCCATTAACGGCCAGGTGCTGTTCCGGGGGGTTCCGGAGGATTATGACAACTGGGCAGCCTGGGGCAACCCGGAGTGGGCCTATACCAAAGTGCTGCCTTACTTCCGAAAGCTGGAGAATGACCGGGACTTCCCCGGCGACGACTTCCACGGCGGCGACGGCCCCATCCCAGTGCGCCGCTATCCCCGCCAGGAGTTCCTGCCCATGACCGAAGCCTTCTACCGGGCCTGTCTGGAAATGGGTTTCCCGGAGCACCCGGACCAGAACCACCCGGACTACTACACCGGCATTGCGCCCCGGCCCCTGAACAACATTGACGGCGTGCGCATGAGCACGGCCCTGACCTACCTGGAGCTGGCCCGCCATCGCCTGAACCTGACGGTGCGGGGCAACGTTACCGTGCGGCGGGTGCTGTTCCAGGGCAAGCGGGCCGTCGGCGCGGAAGGCGAAAGCGGCGGCCAGACTTTCAGCGTAGAGGGCGACCAGATAATTTTGTGCGGCGGCGCAGTGGCGTCACCGCAGATACTGATGCTGTCGGGGGTTGGCCCGGCCAGCCCGCTGCGCCGGCTGGGAATTGACGTGGTGCACCACCTGCCGGGGGTAGGACAGAACCTGCGCGACCACCCGGCATGCTTTGTCCTGTTCCGGGGCTACGGGGAGCCGCCGCCGGAGCTGGCCCCCAGCATTCAGGTGGGCCTGCGCTTCAGCACGCCCGACTCGCCTACCCGCGCCGATTTCCAGCTAAGCCCCATCCTGATGAACAGCGAGCACCGGCCTTCCAGCGTGAAGATTGACAGCGACGACTTTCACTTTGGCTTCAGCTTTGCCCTTCAGAACGCCACTTCGTCGGGGGAGCTATGGCTGACCTCCACCGACCCCAAGGTGCAACCGGGGCTTAACTACAACCTGCTGGCCCTGCCCTACGACCGGCAACGGATGCGGGACGCCCTGCGGCTGGCCCTGCAGGTGGCGGAGCACCCCGCCTTCAAAAACATCATCGAAAAACGCCTGAACCCCACGGACGCAGACCTGGTCTCCGACGCTGCCATGGACAACTGGCTGCTGCGCAACGTCTATACCCAGCACCACATCTCCGGCACCTGCAAGATGGGGCCCAGCGCCGACCCCCTGGCGGTGGTGGACCAGTACGGCCACGTTTATGGGTTGGAAAACCTGCGGGTGGCGGACGCCTCCATCATGCCCGATGTGATTCGCGCCAACACCAACGCCACGACCATCATGATCGGCGAACGGGTGGCCGAATGGATAAAGGAGGGGAGGTAGAAGCATCACTGTACGCCATGGTTAGGACTAGTAGTATAGTGTATGCGTGAACCTGGGCACTAAACAGAATTTCATCCGGCAGAAGGCTTCCCAAAATCGTGCTGCTCCTGGTGGCGAAAGGGTTCTTTGGTCCCGCCACGGAATAGCAGAACTGCTGAATGAGGGGTGGAGCCGCAGAGAAATTGAGGATGGGCTGCGCGAGTGCGAAGTCATTGAGGATTATTCGCCCGGCTCTCGGCCGCTTCCTGATTGCCGATGTTGGGTTGGATCGCCCCTGACATGCCATTCCACGCAGTTATTGCCCTGGGTGAAGTGAAAGACCGCGTGCTAGTTGTGACTGTGTACAAGCCCGTCCTCAAAGAGTGGATGAATGACTGGAAGACAAGGAGAAGATAGCCAATGCCCCGTGTGCGGCGGTGATTTGACACCGGGAGTGGCAACGGTCCCCTTCATTTTCCCTGAGACCTTCGTTGTGGTCAAAGACGTGCCGGCTGAAGTCTGCAACAGTTGCCATGAAACTTATATGGCTGGAAAGACGGTTGACCAGCTCACCCGTGTGCTCAACCAGCTTCGCTCCCTCCGGACGGAAGTCTCCCTCATCTCCTATCCGGACATCATAAATATGTCCCCCGCTGTTGGTGCGTAGCATGGAGCAATGACTTTTGAAGAGCTAGGTTCCATATCTAATCTAAATTATCGAGGCTGTCACCCAAACTTGTTCAGGAAGGTGTTGCATGACTACCCGGAGACCACGAGTGCGCATTGAAAAAGACTCCATGGGGCAGATGGAGGTGCCCGCCGATGCGCTGTACGGCGCCTCCACCATGCGGGCGGTGCTCAATTTCCCCATCAGCGACCTGCGCTTCCCCCGGCAGTTCATCCGCGCCCTGGGACTGGTTAAGCTGGCAGCGGCCCGCACCAACATGTCCCTGGGCTTACTGGACCCCAAGCTGGGCAACGCCATTGTAGCCGCTGCCCAGGAGGTGGTGGACGGCAAGCTGGACCAGCATTTTGTGCTGGACATTTTCCAGACCGGCTCCGGCACCTCCACCAACACCAACGCCAACGAGGTCATTGCCAACCGCGCCTCCCAAATCCTGGGGGGAGACCTGGGTTCCCGGCTGGTGCACCCCAATGACCACGTTAATATGTGCCAGTCCTCCAACGACGTGATTCCCACGTCTATACACCTGGCGGCGCTGCTGGCAATTCAGGGTGACCTGATGCCCGCCCTGGTAAACTTGCACAATGCTCTGCAGAAGAAGTCTGAAGAGTTCTGGCCGGTCATCAAGACAGGCCGCACCCACTTGCAAGACGCCACGCCCATCCGCCTGGGACAGGAATTTCAAGGCTTTGCCGGCCAGGCGGAAAATGGCATCCAGCGGCTGCGCCGCGCCCAGGCAGCCCTGGCCCAGGTAGCCCTGGGCGGCACCGCCGTGGGCACCGGCGTCAACGCCCACCCGGAGTTTTCCAGCCGCGCCTGCCGCCTGCTTTCGGGCATGACCGGCGTGCTGGTGCAAGAATCAGCCAACCACTTCCAGGCCCAGGCCACCCTGGACGCCATTGTGGAGGCCAGCGGCACGTTAAAGACCATCGCCATCAGCCTGCACAAAATTGCCAACGACATCCGGTTCATGGGCTGCGGCCCCCGGGCCGGTCTGGGGGAGATTTCCCTGCCAGAGGTGCAGCCAGGAAGTTCCATCATGCCCGGGAAGGTCAACCCCGTCATATGTGAGTCGGTGATTCAGGTAGTGGCCCAGGTGGTGGGCAACGACGCCACGGTGGCGCTGGCAGGCCAGGGGGGATACTTTGAACTGAACACCATGATGCCCGTGGCCGCCTACAACATCCTCCAGTCCATTTCCCTGCTGGCGGCTTCCGCCAACAACTTCGCCAACCAGTGCGTCCAGGGCATCCAGGCCACCGCCACCGGCCCGGCCATGGTGGAAAAGGGCCTTATGCTGGGCACCGCCCTGTCGCCGGCCATTGGCTACGACGCCGCAGCGTCCATCGCCAAGGAGGCGGCGGCATCCGGCAAGACTATTCGGGAAGTGGCGCGCACCCGCACCAAGCTAACCGAAGCTGATCTGGACCGGCTGCTTAACCCAGAAGCTATGACCAAGCCCGGCCTGGGCGTGGGCGGCGGCGGGGGTTAACGGCGGGAGCCCCATCGGGTATGATATAAGTAAGGGCAAAGCGTGGATCCAGCGAAAGAGGCAATGCGGCGAGTCTGTGGGTAGGTAGGTATGGACCGAAAAAACGTGGTGCGAGTGCTCATAGCCGAGGACCATGACCTGGTGCGGCGCTGCCTGGGCCTGACCCTGGCCCGCCGGGCTGAGTTCCAGCTGGTGGGGGAGGCCTCCACTGCCGCTCAAGCCAAAGAAATGGTGGCGCAATTACAGCCCGACGTGGTGGTGGTAGACGTTGCTTTGCCTGACGAGACCGGCGTGGCCACCGCCCGAGCCATCCGGGCGAGGCACCCGGGGGTACGGGTGCTGGTGCTCACTTCCCACAGCGATGACCGGGCAGTCATCTGCTCCATCATGGCTGGGGCGCTGGGGTATCTGCTAAAGGAAATCCGTTCCCGGGAAATTGTGGATGCCCTGCGCCGGGCGGGCGAAGGCCGGAGGATGCTGGACCAGGCCCTGGCCCAGCGCGTGCTGGAGCGGCTATTGGCTGCGGAAGCCAGAGACCAGGCGTACCAACTGACGCAGGAGGAGCGCCAGGTCCTGAATCTGGCGGCCCGGGGACTTACCGACCTGGAGATTGCCCAGGAGCTGGAACTACCTGAGTCTGCAGTCGCCCGGGATATTGACACCATCTTGGATAAGCTGGAACTGAACCGGCGCGCCCAGGTTGCCGCCTATCTGACGGAAAGCCGGGCGCGCCGGGGCGCTTTCTGGGACTAAGGGCGTGTTTAAAAAGTGCTGTGCACTACCAGCGCTCACCCTTCGACAAGCTCAGGGTGAGCGTCCTTCGGCTGAAGGACCGCTCGTGGTGAGCCTGTCGAACCACGAGCGCCTAGCCTTTTTAGACACCCTCTAAGGGCCTCAGCGCTGGAGTTCCGGCCAGAACCTTTCCTCTTTCCAGGGGTCTGCGTTGTTGTTGTAGCCCCGCTGCTCCCAAAAGCCTGGGGCATCCTGGGCCATCAATTCAACGCCGTTGACCCACTTGGCGCTCTTCCAGGCGTAGCGGCTGGGAACTATCAAACGCAGCGGCCAGCCGTGGTCCTTGCCCATTTCCTGACCGTTCTGCTTGTGGGCAAAGAAGCCCTCCTCCAAAGCCACGTCCAGCGGGATGTTGGTGGTGTAGCCGCCGACACAATGGGCCATGACAAAGCCAGCCTCTGCCTTGGGGCGGGACGGGCCCACCACATTTGCGAAGGGGACGCCCTCCCAGGTCTGGTCCAGGGCGCTCCACTGGGTCACGCAGTGGAAATCGGCGGTGATGGTGGTCCAGCCCAGGCCAACAAACTGCTCCCAGGTATACTCCTTGGGCTCCTCCACCAGGCCAAATACCCGCAAGGTCCAGATCTTTAGATCAATCTTGGGCGTGGAACCGTAGGTGAGCACCGGGAACTTGGTGGTCACGTACTGGCCTGCCGGCACCCTGGCGCCGTAGCCCTGGTCGGCTATCTTTTTCACCTGGTCGGGGCGTTTCCGCATAGAATTGGGCTGCACGTCTTTCCTCCAGGCCATTGCGTTAAAACATGGTGGAACCATGTTACGCTCGGCAGTGGGGGGTGTCAAAGGGCCGAATTGACTCACAATAAAAGTTACCGAAGGAGGATACGTTGCCTCAAAATGCGTGTTACCGAAGGGGAGGTAGACATGATGACCCGAGGCAGCGTGGAAGAGTACGTGACGGCGGTACAGGAAAGGTATAGGCGGGCCAGCCGCCGGGAGAAG